>JAHEKS010000368.1 GCA_024638215.1 Acidobacteriota bacterium
TTCGACATGTTGCTGACGTTCCTGGTCACCGCCGCTCTGGTCTGCTTCTGGTGGGACGAGCAGCGTCCCGAGCGGAGGATCTCGACCGATGTGCTGATGTTTTTGGCGATGGGACTTGCGACCATCACCAAAGGGCCGGTGGGATTCCTTCTGCCGCTTCTCGGAATCCTGGCCTATTCCTTGATAAGAGGCGGCCTGGGCCGCTTCAGGCGGCTGCATGGGGGCTGGGGATTAGTAGCCTTCCTCGCGGCAAGCCTGCCGTGGTTTCTCGCGGTTTCTTTCCGCAATCCGGATTTTCCGCGCTATGCCTTTTGGGAGGAAAGCCTGGTTCGCTTCTCGACCGGCGGCGCGCACCGGTCCGGCGGCCTTTTCTATTACCTGCCCGTTTATCTTGCCGGATGCTTCCCGTGGAGTTTTCTGCTGCTTTACGCCGGCCTTTCCCGGCTGAAGAAATGGAAGGAGCTGCGGGAAGAGAAGAACGCACCGGTGGCGTTCCTTTTTGCCTTCGTGCTGGTGGTGTTCGTATTCTTCACCATCTCGCACTCTAAGTTGCCGGGTTATTTTCTGCCCGCGCTGGGACCGTTGAGCGTGCTGGTGGCCTGGGTTTGGACAACTTCCAAGGCGCGCGAGACCGGCCGCATGCCGGATTGGCTGACCGCGACCTTTGCTACCCTGATCGCGGTGGGGCTTCTCGCGATCCTCGCCCCGCGGTTCGAGCATGTGCATTCGGTTCATGCGCTGGTCCAGAAGAAAATCCCTCCGGGCGTATTCGACCTCGTCAAGGCCTCTTTCTTGTTTTCGGGAGTTCTGCTCGCGGCGCTCGGGATTTTGGGGAGAGATTTCGCCTCGCGCGCCAAACGTAAAGTGCCCTCCAACGTCCTGCTGGCCATTTTGCTTCTCGCCTCGCCCTTGGCGCTGCTCGAATGGGCTGCGCCGATCAGGCGCTACGCCGCGTACTCTTCCAGTAAGTCGCTTGCCGAGAAGATTCTTTCCAGCCCCCATCGTGACGAGCCTGTTTACGGATACTATTATTTTCGCACCAGCTTGCCCTTTTACTTGCGCCATCCGGTAGGTCTCGTCACCAGCGGGGCGGAAGAGATGACCAGCAACTACGTCGTATCCCGCTGGCCACGCATTCAGCCGCAGATGTTCAGGGCAGGTTTTGCGCCCGGCCCCGCCGTGCCCGGCGAAGAGGGAATTCCCGGGCCTCTGGTCAGGGAGAAGGATTGGATTGCTCAAACGCGCGGCATTCCGACCATGGTCTTCGTGCGCAACGGGCTCGTGCCCACTCTGTTTCAGAGTCGCGTCACGGTGGATCCGCTATGGACGGGATGGAACTTTTCGATTTGGGAGATTCCGGCGAGCTCTCCTCCCGCCGCCGGAGTGAAGTGAGCGCAGTGTTTCGGGGATCGCCTGCCTTGCGTGCCTGCTAATGTGCGGGATTTGCGGTTTGCACAACCTGGCGCTTGAGCCGCTCGCCCACCCCGAGTGCATCGAGCGGATGTCGGCGACGCTCGAGCGCCGCGGCCCCGACAGCCACGGCGCGTTCCGCTTGCCCCACCTCGCTCTCGCTATTCGCCGACTGAGCATTATTGATCTTGAAACGGGCGACCAGCCTCTCTCCAACGAGTCCGGCGATGTCACCCTGGTCTTCAACGGCGAGATTTACAACTACCGCGAACTGCGCCAAAGACTCCTCGAGAACGGCCACCATTTTCGCACCCGCTCCGACGGCGAAGTGATCGCTCATTTGTACGAAGAGCAGGGCCCTGACTGTGTGCGCGAGCTGAACGGGATGTTCGCCATCGCCTTGTGGGACGATCGCGCCAAACGACTGCTGCTGGCCCGCGACCGTGCCGGCGAGAAGCCCCTTTTCTATTGGCGGCGCGAGGGGATGCTGGTGTTCGGCTCGGAGATCAAGGCGCTCGTCGAATACCCCGGAATCAGCCGCTCGCTCGATCCCGAGGCTCTCGCGCAGTTTTGTTTCTACGGCTATTTCCCCTCGCCGCGCAGCATTCTCGCGGAGATCCGGAAACTCCCCGCCGCCCATCGCATGATCGTCGAGGGCGGCGAGTTGCGCGTGGAGCCTTACTGGCGGCTTCAGGAATTCCTCCGCCCGGTGGGATCCCCGGCCGTCAAAAAGAAGGAAGAGGCGGAACTGGTCGCGCAGTTGCGCGAACGATTGCGCCAGGCCGCCGTCTCCCGCCTTGTGAGTGACGTTCCGCTGGGCGTCTTCCTGAGCGGCGGCGTGGATTCTTCGACTCTGGTCGCCCTGATGAGCGAGCTGACGCCCGGAAACGTCAACTCTTTTTCCGTGGCCTTTCCCGAGAAGAATTTCAACGAAGAGCCTTACGCCCAGTTTGTGGCCCGGCATTTTCGGACGCGCCATCACGTGGTGACCGCCGACGAGCCCGCGTTGCGCAACGCGCTCGACTCGCTGGCCGCGTACCTGGACGAGCCGGTGGCTGATCCCGCCGTGGTTCCCACCTACCTGATGTCCAAGTTTGCGCGCTCGGAGATCAAGGTCGCCCTCAGCGGCGAAGGCAGCGACGAACTTTTTGGGGGATATCCCACTTACCTCGGCGCGCGGCTGGCGCAGACCTATTTGCGCTTGCCGCGCTTTCTGCGGCGAGGCTTGATTGAACGGTTGCAGGGTTTCCTGCCGGTTTCCTCCAGCGCGGTTCCGCTGGGATTGTACCTGCGGAGATTTCTCGCTCACGCCGACCGCGACCCGGCGGAGCGGCACGAAATCTGGTTCGGCATGTTTTCGCCCGCCGAGCTCGACCAGCTTTTTTCGCCGGAGTGGAAGGGGCCGGCGCCGGCCAGCTCGGCGATCTTCACGCCACTCGCTCGCGTCCTCGAAGGCGCCCGGTTCGACGATGTTCTTGCCGAAATGCTGTATCTCGATTTCCGCCTTTATCTCGAAGACAACCTGCTGGTCAAGATTGACCGGGCCAGCATGGCGTGCTCACTTGAACTGCGCACTCCGTTTCTCGATCACCGCCTGGTGGAATTCGCCGCGAGCCTGCCCGCCGCTCTCAAGATCCGGCGGTTCCGGCTGAAGAGCTTCTTCAAAAAGGCCGTCGAGGATTGGCTTCCTCACAAGATCGTCTATCGCCAGAAGCGCGGATTCTCCGTTCCCATCGCGCGCTGGATGCGCGAGGAATTGCGCCCGCTGGTGACCGAGTGCCTGAGCGAAGAGAGATTGAAGCGCCAGGGAATCTTCAACCCCCGCTTCGTTGCCAGGCTGCTCGGGGAACACATGTCGGGCCGCGCCGACCATCGCAAGGCGCTCTGGACGCTGCTGAGTTTTCAGCTTTGGCACGACCGCTGGAGCAAGGCATGAAGCGCGCAAGGCGGAAGCCGGCAACAGTAAGGCGGCGCCGGAAGGGCGTCACCAGGATGAAAACACTTCGAACAGCTTCGCAAGAGCCCGGCAAGCCTCCGGGGCGCGAAGCGTTCCGGCCGCGCGAGTGGGCAATCATCCGGAAGTATCGCACGCCGGAGCAGGTGCAGGAATTTCTAGTCCGCCTGCCTTACAATTGGGAAGCGAAGAGCGAAACGCTGCGGAGTTTCCGCGGCGTAGTCGCGCACGGCGAAGCGCACTGCCTTGAGGGTGCGCTCGCGGCCGCAGCCATTCTCGAGCAGCACGGATATCCTCCCCTGCTGCTCGACTTGGAATCACGGGACAGTCTCGATCACGTTTTGTTTCTCTTTCGCCGCCGGAGCCGCTGGGGGACGGTGGCGCGCTCGCGCGACGCGGGGTTGCACGGCCGCAAGCCGGTCTTCCGCACGCTGCGCCACCTGGTGATGAGTTACGCAGACCCTTACGTGGACCGGATCGCCCGCATCACGGGCTACGGTGTTTTCGACCTGCGC
>JAHEKS010000369.1 GCA_024638215.1 Acidobacteriota bacterium
GGGCCGGATGTCGCCCGCTACGCCCCTCTCGATGTCCTCCGTCGCGGCGCCATCCTCGAAATTGCCAATGAGCTTGGTTTTGGCCAGGTGATTCTTGAGAGTATAGACTCCGTCCAAGTTCCCGCCGTGCCAGCGCAAGTTGGCATTGTAATAATGCGCGATCAGTTGCAATCCAACCTCATCGAATGCGCCTCCATCGGTGTAAACCAGATCCGGCTGGTTCTGATCCACAAGGTCCTTGACACGCTCGAACCAGTGCCGCTTGAACAAGGCGGAGGGGTGCAAAGGATAGGCGGCCTCATTCTCGGGGTGCGGCTTGAAGTACAGGTCCCAGTACTTGGGATCGTTGCCGTCGTACGGGACGCCGGCGTGGGGCCCGGTTTCGTCAGCCCCCTTGTTCACATTAAACCAGTCATAACTCCAGGCCAGATGCTCGGTGACCCCGAAACGCAAGTCATATCGGCGCGCCAGCTTGCGCCAGGTTCCCACCACGTCCCTCTTGGGGCCCATCTTCGCGGCGTTCCAGCGATGGTGCTTCGAATCCCAACAGTCGAAATTGTCGCAGTGCACGCCGAGGGAAACAAAATACTTGGCACCCGCTTTCTTGTAACGGCGGATCAGCGTTTCCGGCTCCCAGTTTTCCGCCTTCCACAAGGGAATGACGTCCTTGTATCCAGACTTCGATGGGTGGCCGTAGTGTTCGACGTGGTACTTGTACTGGCGCGAGCCCTGAATGTACATGTTGCGCGCGTACCAGTCGCCTTGCTTGGGAGCACCTTGCGGGCCCCAGTGCGCCCAGATGCCGAACTTGGCATCACGGAACCATTCCGGACATCGGTACTGCTTCAGCGACTCCCAGGTGCCCTTGAACATCGGCTCCGCCGAAAACTTCAGGGCCGGCGATACGGCGCCGGCCGCCAGGAGTTTGATCGCGGATCTTCGTGTCATGCGCATGAGGTTCAAACCGCCTCTCGTTTCGATCTAGCCAGCAGGGCTCCGCCGCTTGGTCATCAGAAGATGCTCGCAGGCAAGCACCGTCTCGTCATTCTGGTTGAACACTTCGCACAATTCCACCACAATGCCGTGCGACGGCGATTTGGGGCTCTCCCGTTTTTCCTTGACGCTGACCCGAACCCGTATCGTGTCGCCAATAAAAACCGGCTTGATGAAGCGAAGACGGTCATAGCCGTAGGAGAAAGCTTCCGGATTCACTTCTCCAGCGGTCATCCCGACCGCCACACTGAAAATCAAGGTGCCGTGGGCGATCCGGCGTCCGAAGGGCTGGGTCTTGCACCATTCGGCGTCCATGTGATGCGGATAGAAGTCTCCCGTCTGTCCGGCGTGGATGACCAGGTCGGCCTCGGTAATGGTCCGTCCCAGAGTGTTCCGCACGGAGCCAACTTCATAATCTTCAAAGAATCGTGACTGGATCATATCAGGCAAAGCCTCGCGAGTTCCGCTGGAGCCGGTCCAATTGGTCTTGCGCTTTGGAGGTCAGCGCTTCTTCGGATTCATCCGTCTGCAGGGCGGCGAGCACCATCTGGTCAATCACGGCTGCCAACTGCGCCCAGTTCTCGAGCCTCGGCAACTCGCGCGCTCCCTGGTGCAGCGATTCCAGACGGTGATAAAAGGGAATCACCTGGTTGACTTCCGGATCCTGCCAGGTGGACTTCCGGCATCCGATGGCGCCTTCCAAGGTCAGCAGCTTGTCCATGGCCGGCGACGCGCAATGCCGAAGGAATTGCCAGGCCATTTCCCGATGCGGGCTTGCGCTCGAAATCCCGAGAATCCAATAAGCATTCAGGGAAGCATGCGGGCCGCCGCCGCTCGGGACCGGCCCCACAGCAACCCGGCCTTTGACTTTCGATTCGGCAATCGTTTCGGACATCGCGGCAAAGCCGAACCAGTTGACCATCATGGCCACTTCGCCGTTCGCGAAAGCCATCCCCGCCTTTACCGAATCCATCTCGCGCGATTGGGGATGGACCGCCGAAGCGTCGTTCAAAATCTCGCGGTAGAACGCCAGGGCCTTCACGGCAGCGGGGGTTTTCAGTTGCATTTTCCCCGCCGCATCAAACAGTTCTCCTCCGCGCGTCCAGAGCTGAAGGCAGAAATCATACACCGTGTTGTGCCCGTCGGGATACGCCGCAAACACCGTACCGGAAAGGCCGCGTTCGGGACGGTGGAAGAATCGCGCGGCACGATGGAACTCCTCCCAGCTCTCCGGCAGTCGCAGCGGCTTTCCCGTAGCCCGCTCGAATGCGGCTTGTTCCGACGAATCTTCGAACAAGTCTTTGCGATAAATCAGGCACTCGGGGCCGTCGTGATACGGGAGGCCGAGGACGCGCCCGTTGACAGATTGGCAGCGAAGCAACGATTCCGTCCACGCCGATGGATAGCCCTCGGGTGGATCGCCGGCAAGGTGAGGCGAGAGGTCCACCAGCGCGCGCGTCGCGGCAGCTTCGGCGATCCAGTCGGTGGAAACGAAAGCAACATCCCAGCCGCCGTCTCGCAGACCGCCGGGCCCAAAAAGCGCTTCGTGCAGGGGATGCAGGTCGAGGGGGACGGCGTCGAGAAGACACTTGGAGCCGCCGGCCGATACGAACGCGTCCCACTCCTTCCGGAGCGCGGATTCAAAGGGACCGAACTTGCGCACGGCAACGCGAAATAAATCGCTTCGATTCGCCATTCCTCTTACTTCCGGGCCAAGCCGAATTCCTCCGCGATCTTTGCTGTGTGCTGTCCAATTCGCGGTGCGGGCACTGGACTTTTGAAGATTTCGCCGTCAACGCGGATGGGGCAACGAGTGGTGCGCATCAGCGAACCTCCCGTGCAGAACACCTCCTGCACCATGTCGAGCGCGCGAAACGCTTCCTGTTCCATCAACCGCGGCCAAGTGAGCACGTCCGAACACCAGATGTCGGCCGGCTCGAGGATGGACAGCCAGGACTCCGTGGTGCGGGTCTTCAAGTGATCGGCCAGAACACGCTTGATCTCATCGCGTCGGTCAAACCACGACTTGGGATCCGCGTATTCAGCCAACGCCCTGCAATCAAGAAGTTCGCCCAGCCGCGTTACCGACCCCATCGCGAGCGCCAGGTAGCCGTCGGCCGTCGCGTAGATTCCATAGGGCGCGCCGAGGTAGGCGTGAGCGTTGTTCAGCGCGCTCCGCACCGGAAGTTTTCCCCCGTCGTTGAGATAAGTGGAGATGACCTCGAATTGCAGGTCAAGAACAGATTCGAGCAGACTGACCTGAACGCGCCCTCCCTTCCCTGTCACGCCACGACGAACCAGGCAGGCAAGAATTCCCTGCGTCAAATGTGCTCCTGCGAACATGTCGGCAACCGACAACCCAAACGGCACCGGTGGCTGATCCGCATCTCCGTTCAGCCACGGGAGCCCCGAGAGAGCTTGCGCCAGCAAATCCTGGCCCGGCTTCTTGCGCCAGGGTCCGCTTTCGCCGTAACCGCTCACCTCCGCATAAACCAGTCTATCGTTCAAGCCTTGTACGGTTTTGAAATCAAATCCAAGTTTCTCCATCACGCCGGGACGGAAGTTGTGGATGAGCACGTCGGCGCGGCGAATCAATTGGATGACGGCCGCACGGTCTTCATCGCACTTGAGGTCGGCGGCGAAGCTCTGCTTGTTTCTGTTGATGGAATGAAACAGAGTGCTGTCGCCTTCGATTTCGAGGTTGGAAATGTAAAGTTGCCTGCACAGGTCGCCGCCCTGCGGGCGTTCGATCTTGACCACGCGAGCCCCAAGGTCGGCCAGGCGAAGCGCCGCGGACGGGCCGGCCAGGAACTGGCTGAAGTCGAGTACAAGCAATCCTTCGAGGGGTTTCACGCCGTCTCCTTTCCGAGCGTCCCCGCT
>JAHEKS010000104.1 GCA_024638215.1 Acidobacteriota bacterium
CACAAGGCGGCAAGTCCAAGACACAGAACTAGGGCGAGGACAAACGCCATTGACATGGGCGAGTCGGAAGCGAGAACAACGGCCGTACGGCGCGGCGAGGGCTCAGAGGGAGTTGGGCTTGAGGTGCTTCGCTGCTGCGCTCTGGCCGTCTTCTGCGCGCTGCCCCTCTTCGCCTGGTTAGCGCCGCGCTGGGCAGGACGGGTTTTCTGGACCATCGCCCTGCCCCTCATTCCCCTCACCATCGTGCTCGCCGGATACCACCGCTGGCGGCGCATCTGCCCCCTGGCATGGTTCGCCCAACTTCCGGCTAAGCTCGGCTGGCCGGGCGAGTGCCGAGCTTCTCCCCGCCTGCAGGCAAAGTACTACTATCTGGCGTTCGCGATCTTCGTCATTTCCCTCTGGTTGCGATTAGTGGTGACTAACGGAAACGGCGCGGCGCTGGCGGTCTTTCTTCTGCTCATTTCGCTCGCGGCACTTGTTTTTGGCGCGATATTCACCGGCAAGACCTGGTGCAACTACGTTTGCCCGGTGTCGTTCGTCGAGAAGATCTACACCGAGCCGCGCGGCCTGCGCCCCACCGCCAATTCGCAATGCGAGAAATGCACCGCGTGCAAGCCCGCGTGTCCGGACATCAACCAGGAAAACGGCTACTGGAAAGAAGTACTGTCCACGCCCAAGCGCCTCGTCTACTACGCCTTTCCCGGCGTCGTTTTCGGTTTTTATTTTTATTACTACCTGCAATCCGGCACCTGGGAGTACTACTTCGGCGGGAAATGGACGTTCGAACCCGGTGTCCTGCGCACCGCCTTCCTGCCTGGCCTTGACACTGCCACCGCCGGCTTTTTCTTCTGGCCCGCCCTGCCGCGAGCCGCAGCGGCGATCCTGACGCTGGTCACGGCCGGTCTTCTGAGCTTCGGCTTGTTCTCGCTCGTGGAGTGGTACTTGAGCGACCGATTGCGCCAGGGCGATGATGAAATGGACACGGCCGGCGTGCGGCACATCGTGTTCACCGTCGCGGCCTTCGTTGCGTTCATCACTTTCTACGCTTTCGCCGGCGCGCCCACCTTGCGGTTGATTCCGGCGGCGCCCTGGCTGATGCAGATCCTGGTGGTGGCGACCGCCACGCTGTTCCTGGCGCGCCGGTTCACGCGCCGCCAGCGGGCTTTTGCGGAGGAAACGGTGGCTCGGCAGATCATCCGGCGCTGGGAGTGGGCCGACATGAAGCCGCCCGAGGACCTGCACGAGGCGTTCCTCATTCACACTATCCGTTCGCAGACTCACGCCAGCGGTTACGCCAAGCTGCTGGAGGTTTACAAGGAGTCGGTGCGCGAGGCGGTTGCCAGCGGGTTTGTCAGCCGCGCCGAAGTGCAGCGCCTCGAGTCACTCAGAAATCAGTTGCAAATCAGCACGGGGGACCACGAAAAGATTATGGCGGACCTGGCGGAAGAGGAGCGCGCGCGCATCGCGGATCCCGCCCTCCAGGTCTCCGCGGAAAAGCGCCTGCAACTGGATTCCTATTCGCGGGCGCTCAAGAGTTACCTGGAGCGAGTTTCGCTTGGCGCCACCATGCCGGATGACAGCATCATCCGCCACCTTCGCCAAGAGTACGCGGTTACGCCGCAGGAGCATGGCGCCATTCTGGACGAGTTGATGGGAAAGGGCGGAGGCCTGGCGCCTCACGTGGCGAGGGCCTGTGAGACGATCGAGGGCGCGCAGCAAACCATCCGGCTTCTGCGCGCCGAGCCCTCGGCGGCGGGCGACCTGCTCATCAAGACTCTGGCCGGGCGGCTCTCTCACGCGGTGGGCGGGCTGATGCGCGGCTTCGGCTTTGACCCCGACCGCGCCACCAACCGGCCTATGCGCGATGGGCTTCTGGCGGAAAACGACGAGCGCCGCGACGAAGCGGCCAGGATGTTGGGAGAGAAGGTGGCGCAGGGGGTGTCCGCGCGGCTCATCGAGGCGCGCCGCGCGGCGGCACAATCGGCGGCGAAGCGCGATACCCTCGAGAAATGTGCGCGCTGGCTCCTGACCAGCGCCGATCCCTACGTGCGCGTGGCCGCGCTCTGCCTGCTCGACGAAAGGACGGCCGTGGACGAGGAAACACTCACCTCACTGGTTCGCGACGAGCACGAGGTGGTCTGCGAAACTGCCGCCTGCCTCCTCCTTCGAGCCACCAAGATGGAAAGCCGCGAACAGACCGGCCTGGTCACTTTTGAGAGGATGATCGCGCTGCACAACGTGCCGCTTTTCGCTTCGCTTGCACCGCCCGACCTCCTGAGCCTGGCGCAAGCGAGCCTCGAAAAAAACTTCGCGCCGGGCAAGGCGCTGTGCGTGGAAGGCGAACCGGGTGACGAGGTCTTTATTCTTCTTTCGGGCGAGGTGAAAATCCTTCGTCAGTCCGGCAGCGAACAAAGATTAGTGGCGACAGAAAAGGTGGGCGGCTTTATCGGCGAGATGGCGGTCCTCGATCCAGCGCCGCGCGCCGCGACCGTCGAGGCCGGCCCGGAAGGCGTGCGCGCGTTGTCTCTGGAAGGGAACATTTTCCGCGAAGTCCTGAACACCAACCCATCCGTCGTTCGCGGCGTGATCAGCGCGCTGGTGGCGCGGATTCGCGGCACTCCGGCGGGTGCGCAGAGTCCTAAGGAATCTCCGACGCCGACAGGGCGACGGTAGCACGCCGAAACCACCGCCCCAACGCGAGGAACCTCGGAACGCCCTTCGCGCGGGAGGAGACAGCACTGTCAAATCACCAACGGGCTCGGGCGCAAGGATTGCGGCCAGGCACAGTGAGGTTGTCCATCTGAACCGGGAAGGTCAAGCCGAGGAGGCGGTCGGTTCGAGGTCAATTCTCCTGTCAAATCGCCGGTCACGACCCGCGTAGTCCTCGGGCTTGGCGATAGCCTCATTGATCCATTCAATGACGGCCGCGTACCCGAGGCTTTCGGGGTCATGGCGCAGGTAGCCGGGCACTACCCCCAAGACGTGAAATCCGTGCTTGAGTTGGAAGCTCAACGTTGGACCACGAAGCTCTCCATTCACGACCTTGACGACATATTCTTCCGCGCTGAAGCGGTGTGCGTACCGGGAATAGCCGCGCAAGCGCGCGCCGGCACGAATCCGCAGCAACCCCAGCCGCTCAACCAGTTGCCGCCTGGCCTTGTACAGCTTGGTGCCAATCCCGCGCCGCTGGGCCACCGCGTGCACCATGATCTCGGCGCCGTATAAGGTGCGGCCGCGCTCCGGGTCATGATTGGTGAACATCCCATTATCCGTGAAATCGCGCCAGTGAGTGGTCAGGTCGTAGTCATCCCAGCAAACGACCAGGCTGGCGGCCATGCCCAGGATCAGCCCGGTGGACTCCTCGATGGCAACGAACTGCCCTTCTGGAAACACGCGCAGATGGGACGTGAGTTGCTCCGGTGTCCAAGGCGGAGATTCGGGATACACCACATGGCCCACGGCGATGATCTGGGGAAAATCCACCGGGCGTGTTTCGCGCACCACGATTCCGGGCAGACGCGCCCTCATAACGCAACGATCTCCGCGTGTGCGGTCACTTCCGCCGAGCGCCGGCTGTCCGTCAGGGGCAGCACGGTGCCGTTGGTTCGCGAGTCCGCAATCGTCCTGAGGTTCAGCTCTCCAATGACCATCATCTCCTGGTTGGGATTTCCCTCCGCCAGAATTCCATCCCGGGAAAAAGCAAAATCGCTGGGGGTCAGGATCGCCGCCTGGCCGTAATTCAAGGAGACGGCCGGAACCATGGGAAGCGAGCCCACGGTGTGGGAGACAACCACGAACATCTGGTTTTCGACGGCGCGCGCCTGCGAGCAGTATCGAACCCGCAGATAGCCCTGGCGCTCGTCCGTGCACGAGGGGACCAGCAGGATGTGCGCGCCCTCGCGGCCCGCGGCGCGGGCGATTTCGGGAAATTCGACATCGTAACAAATGGCAACGGCGACCCGGCCGAATTCTGTATCGAAAAATCGGAGCGTCGCACGCGGTGAGACTTTCCAGTCTTCCACCTCGAAGCGAGTCATGTGGAGCTTCCCCTGCACGCCGAAATTCCCCGATGGGCTGAAAAAGAAAGCGTCGTTGTAAACGCGATCTCCAGAGTCGTCTTTGACGGGAATGGTGCCACCCAAAATATAAAGGTGGTGCTTGCGGGCCAGGCCGGAAATTATTTCGATGTAGCGCGGAACCTGATGGGCTAGGTCGCGGACCTGCTCGTGGATGGGCCGCTTGACGTTGCCCAGAGTCAGTAATTGAATGGTGAAATATTCCGGGAAGACCATCAGATGGCACTTATAGTCTTCCGCCGTCTCCACCAGCGCCTCGACCTGATCACGAAACTGATCAAAACTTTGAACCGGCCGGACAAAGTATTGCAGTGCTGCCACTCGGATTCGATCCATGAAATGAGCCCCCTGAGGTCAATCAAGACGTTCCATGCGGAACGATATATAAGAACGCTATTGCCATAGCATCCCATTTTACGCACGCGCCTTTCAAGTGAAAAAGCTGTGACCACGAAAGAAACGTCCCCTCGCGGGATCATCAATGAGTCAGGAGAAGGCTGTGGGCGGAGCGGCGCACGATTCGGTTCGATCGTCAGGGCGCTACGCGGTTCAAGTAGAACTGGAAAAACTTCGCCGGGTCGGTGTGGAGCGCCACCGTGGCGTTCGCAGGCTTTCCGCTCGCTTCGCGGGTGAAGCCCTCGTTGTCCACTTCAATCGCCATGGGCTTCGTCTCACACAGGCTGGGGCCTATGAGCAGAGCAACCGCCATGGGGTCGAACAAGGTTGGAGTCTCGTTGTTCCAGAGGTGGTAGAGCAGCGTCAGGTCGTTAGTGACGGGCGAGAGATGAGTGAAGATGCGATGGCGCGCGGCGGCGTCGAGCTGCAGCATCGCGGTCACATCCAGCGGCGCCATCAGAATCGGCACCCCGGAGGTGAACACCGCTTGAGCGGCCGCGGGGTCCATTTTGATGTTGTATTCCGCTTCGGGCTTGGAGTCCGGCGCGTAACCGCGCTCGATCGAGCCGCCCATCAGGACGATCTGCTTGATCTCCTTCGCCGCGTCCGGATATTTCTTGAGCAGTGCCGCGACGTTCGTCAGTGGGCCGATGGCGACAACCGTGATTTCGCCGGGGCGGCGCTTGATTTCTGATTCGAGAAAATCTTCCGCTGCGAGGGGCAGAAGCGACGGGCTCTTGAAATTATCCGCTAGCCGGCATTGTTGAATGGGCAAAGGCTTGCTGGACGCCCCCGCCACCACCGGCACGTCGAGCCGTCCGGCGTCTTCCAGCATTTTCGCCGCCAGGCGCGCCCGCGCTTCCGCATCTCCGCTGACCGTGGTCACGCCGAGCAGGTCGAGCTCGGGACTGTTCAGGACGAGCGCCAGCGCAAAAGCATCGTCAATGTCCGAGCCGATGTCGGTGTCGAGAAGGATGGGAATTTTCTCCGGCGCGGCGGCGCACATCGCCCAGCGCGGACAAGCCAGAAGGATCAGGAGGAAAGCTAGCTTCTTCATTGCACATCCTTCGGGGAATTATTTCACCACCGGCGCCAGCGCGATCAAGGTCAAGCCGGCAATAAAGAGAATGAACATCAGCGCCAGATAGCGCCTGGCCTGCGCGCCCGCGCCGCGAAATTCCTTCCAGACGAAAACGCCCCAGAACGCCGAAATCATCGTCGCCCCCTGCCCGAGCGCGTAGGACGCCGCCGGCCCGACGATGGGCGCGTAAGAAGCAACAAAATTGAAATTCGTTCCCACGCCCCAGATGAGCCCGCCGAGAATTCCCCACACGTGCAACTTCCCTGCGCCGGCCCAATAGTCGGACAGCGCCACCGGCGCGCCGCTGATCGGCCGCCGCATCAGGGCATAGTTCACAGGAATCGTGCAGACCAGAATTCCCGCCGCAAACACGAAAAACACCGTGTAAGGGCCGAGGTGGTTTCCCGTCGAGATTGCTTTCGCGATCATGGGATAGAACAAGCCGATTCCGATGCCCGCGAGCACGCTCAGCACAATGCCCTTGGCCGTGACTTTGGTGTCCTTGGAAATCCCCCGATAGGCGAGCGCGTCGAAAATGATGGCCAGGCACACCAGCGCGATGCCGCCAAAAAGCAGCAAGGGATTGCCCTTGGGGGTGACGAGGTAATTCAGGACGGCGCCGATCACCAGCGCCAGGCCGATGCCGATAGGAAAGGCCACGGCTAGCCCGGCGGTTTCAATCGCCGCGACCAGCAGGAGATTTCCAACGTTGAAGATGATCCCGCCGACCAGGGCATAAACGATGTTTCGGCCGTCGGCAGAGGCGAGGTTATTCAGAAAGCTGTCGGGACTGGCGGCGTTCGTGCGCCCTAGCGTCACGCCCAGAATCACGGCGACAATCAGGATGCCCCAGACGTAATCCCAGTAGAAAAGCTCGAAGCGCCAGTTCTTCGCGGCCTTCTGCGTGTTTGCCCAACTGCCCCAGCAAAACATGCTGGTGAGCATCATGGCGAGCGCAACGGCATAGACTTGCGGGACGAACATCGCGGTTCACCTCGGGCTAATCCACCACCGGCCGGTCGCCCTGCCACTGAATCTGCTCGAGCGTGGCGGGAGGCAGAGGAGGTTGGATCGGAATTCTCAGAACTAGTTTTCCGTCGCGGGTCGTAACGCGCCCGCCGTGGCTGAGAACTACTTTCAGGCCGACCAGCGCCGTGTCCTCGGCGAGCACGTCGATTTCATAAGCGTCAGGCAGGTCCGCCAGCGATTCGTTCCAGTACGTGTTGTGCAGCGGCTCGCGATATTCCGCTGGAATCGCACGCGCGCCGAGCAACGCGCCGAGAATCCCTGCCGCGTTCGCCGGGTTGCAGTCGGCGTCCTGCCCGCAGCGAGTCGCAACATTCATGGTCTTCCAGAAGTCGCCGTTGCCGTACAGCAGGCCCATCACCACGTAGCCGCCGTTCAGCTTGGCGTCAATATTGAAAGGCTTCTGGTAACCGTCCGGGCAGTGGTCATCGTTACCCCACTTCTGCTGCAGCAGTTCCCAGGTCTTCAGCCAGTCGTTGGGAAACTGGTCGTGCCAGCGGATAACGTCGCGGATCAATTCGGCGTACTGGCTCTGGGCGGGAATCGCTTGCAACCCTTTTTCCACCACCTCGCGCACGTCGCGGGCGAAGAACGCCTGCGTGTACATCGCGGAGATAAACATGCCGCCGTAAACGCCGTCGCCATAATTCATGATGTGGCCCATGCGGTCGCCGAATTCGTTCGAGGCCTGCGGCAATCCCGGCGCGATCATTCCGAAAACGTCGGACTCAATCTGGAAATCAATGTCGTCGGCGTGGAGATTGTATTTCGGATTTCCGGAAAGCGGCGGCAAAATCCCTTTGCGGATGTTTTCCAGGCCCGCATTGTTGGCGTGCCAGACGCGCTTGATCTTGGCGGCCCACTCGTGCGCCACCGTGACCGGGTCCACGCCGATGCCGTAGCGGCGCAGGCAGTAGAGAAAAAGCAGGTTAATGTAAATGTCGTCGTTGTCCGGGCAGCCGAAGCTGGGGTGCGTCTTTGCCGAGTGCTCGATGAAGCCGCGGTTGACATAAACCCGTTTCGACTCGGCGGCCGTCGTGGCCGTCCCCGAATGCTCGGAAGAAGTCACAGCCTGCGCCAAATAATCGCGCATCCGTGTATCGGAAAGCGGCCAGTCCTTGATGTCGAACGCGATGGGCACTCCCTGATAGCGGAATTCCCACGGCGCGCCGAAGGTGACGCCGATCATCTTGCCCATCCACGCGCCTTCGACCTTGTCCACGTAAGTGTTCCACTCCAAGGTTCGCATTTTCGAGCCCGTGGCTGGCTTTGCGGATTTGTGAGCGGAGTCTTGCTGGGACGCGGAAGCGCTGAAAGGGGCGGAAAGCGCGAGAAGCAGCAGGAACGGAATCGTTTTCACGGACGGCTCCGCAAGAGTTCGAAGTTGCGGCGCTACGGCTGCGGCCTTGTTGAAAGCGGCGCCGGCGCGTTACGCCCAGAGGATGGCGGACCGGTTTTTACTCTTCCTCTTCTTCCTTGCCGTGCCCGGCGGCTTTGGCGGCACTGATAATCTTCTCGGCAATCTGCTGCGGCACGACGTCGTAGTGCGAGAATTCCATCGAATACGATCCGCGCCCCTGGGTCATGGAAGTGAGGTCGGAAGCGTAAGTCAGCATCTCCGCCAGCGGCACCTGCGCCTTGGTGATGGACGAACCGCCCTTGGTCTCCATGCCCTGGATGCGGCCGCGCCGGCTGTTCAGGTTGCCCATGATGTCGCCGGCGTAGTTCTCAGGCACCGTGATCTCGACATCCATGATGGGCTCAAGCAGGCAGGGTTTGGCCTGTTGCATGCACGCCTTGAAAGCTTTCGATCCCGCAAGCTTGAAGGCGATTTCAGAGGAATCCACTTCGTGGTAGGAGCCGTCGTAGAGGATCACACGGAAATCCACCACGGGATAGCCGGCCACGAAACCCTTCGAAGCCGCTTCCACGATACCTTTTTCGACTGCGGGAATGAAATTCTTGGGAATGGAGCCGCCGAAGATGTCGTTGACGAACTCGAATCCCGTGCCGCGCTGGAGCGGCTCCATTTTGATGAAGCAGTCACCGTATTGGCCGTGCCCGCCGGTCTGCTTCTTGTGCTTGCCTTGCGCGTCGGCTTTACCGCGAATGGTTTCGCGGTAGGGAATCTTCGGCGCCTTGAGCGTGACCTCGACGTTGTAGCGCTTCTTCAGCTTCGAAACCGCCACTTCCACGTGCTGCTGCCCGGAGCCGGAAAGCAGAAACTCCTTGGTCTGCGCGTCGCGCGCAAAACGAAGGAGCAAGTCCTCTTCCAGCATCTTGTGAATGGCGGTTGAGAGCTTGTCCTCGTCGCCGCGCGACTTGGGCTCGATGGCGAAGGAAATGGCGGGCTCCGCCAGCTTGACCTTGGGATAGACGATGGGCGCGGACTTGTCGCCCAGCGAATCACCCGTCAGCGTGTCCTTCAGCTTGGCCACAACGCCCAGGTCTCCCGCGCGCAACTCCGCCACCGGCGTCTGCGTCTTGCCTTGCACCACGCCGATGTGCGAAAAGCGCTCCGTCCCGCCGCGATTGAAATTGGTCAGGTTTGCCTCGTTTTGCAGCACGCCCGACACCACCCTGAAATAGCTCATGCGTCCTGCAAAAACATCCGAGACTGTCTTGAACACAAAAGCCGAGACTGGCTGGTCATTGGCCACTTGGCGCTTGACCGGCTGGCCGCCTTCGTGGTCCAGGCCTTCCACCTCTGCGCGCGCAAGCGGCGAGGGCAGATAATCCACGATGAAGTTCAGCAGGCTCTCCGTGCCGATGTTGGCCAGCCCCGCGCACGCGACCCCAGGGACGATGCGCTTCTCCGCGACGGCTTGCTTCAGTCCCGGCACCAGATCCTCGACCGGAATCGTCCCCTTGTCGAAGAATTCCTCCATCAGCCTGTCATTGCCCTCGGCCACCATCTCCACCAGCGCTTCGTGCGCCTTCGCGGCAGCGTCGGCCAGCTCAGCGGGAATCTCCTCGTCCTTGGCTTTGCCGGAGCCGTTCGAATCGTAAAGCGCGGCGCGCATGCGGACCAGATCCACCACGCCGCGGAAGTTTTTCTCCTCGCCGATGGGAATCTGCACCGGAATCACGGTGCGACCGAAGGCGTTGTGGAGAGATTCCATGACGCGCTCGAAGCTCGCCCGGTCGCGATCCATCTGGTTGACCACCACGGCGCACGGCAGGCCGAATTTCTCGCAGAACTTCCAGGTCTTTTCGGTCTGGACCTCCACTCCCGCGACGCCGTGCACGAACACCAGCCCTGCGTCCGCGGCCGCCAAGGCAGCTTCGGTCTCATGCAGGAATAGATTGAATCCGGGCGTGTCAATGAAATTGATCTTGGTGTCGCGCCACTCGGCGTAGGCGAGGGCGGCGTTAATTGAAAAGCTGCGCGCGACTTCCTCTTCGTCGTAATCCGTGACCGAGGTTCCCTCGTCCACCTTGCCGAACCGGTTCACCATTCCCGCCGCGAACAGCAGCGCGGAAACAAGTTGTGTTTTTCCCGTGTCGGCGTGCCCTACCAGGGCGACATTGCGTAGGTTCCCGCCATCGTAAATTTTCACCAGGATCTCCTTGGGAATCAGAACTTGAAAAGGCTGACTGCTTTGCCTCGCAGGCAAACCGCCATGCTAGCACAACCGTTCGGCGGGGTTCAACGCGACGGAGACGGATCGGGACACTAATCGAGGTCTATATCGCGCGTGGGCCTGGTGACCGGCCCCTGCTTGGCCTTTTCGAGGGATTCTTCGAACTTGCGCTCCAGAACCTGCGACTTGATCTTCTCTTCCTCAGTACTCTGATGGAAGAGCGCCTCGCGGCGCGCCTTCTCTTTTTCAAGCAACTGTCCGGCGTGGTCGAGGTCGGGAGCCTTGGCGTGCCTTGCTGGCGCCTCGTGAGCAATCACCTTCCCCAGCTCGGCGTCCAGCGTCAAACGGGCGCCGCAGCAGGGACACGCGACTTCGAATTTTCTGCGATCACGGTCAGCCATTCGATAATCAAATGCTACGCCGCCGCGCTGGCGAAGTCAATTTTCCGCCTCTGAAATCCCACCCTTGCTTGGACTGGCCCAATGAGGGCCCCCGACTTTGTTCCCAATTTGTATGCAATCAAAGGCCCTTCACGTTTCAAGCGCAATCGGTGGTAATCTAGAACTCACAAAGCAATGCGCGAGTTTCCCTCTTCATCCGAAATCCTGAAAGTCTTTGAAAAGCAGCCCGGCAAAGCCTTTCGGCTGCGCGAGTTGATGCAGGAGCTCGGCCTGCGCTCCAGCCAAGCGCGGGAATTGAAAAGCTCCCTGCGCGAGCTCACGCGCAAGCGGGGGCTGGTTTACCTGAAGAAAAACCATTACGCCCTGGTGCACAAGGACCGGCACGCGGTGGGTGAAGAGCGGCCGCGCGCCTGGGGGGACGCGGCGAAGAGTCCTGCTGCGGCGAACATCGTGACCGGCAAACTGATCGCTCACCGCGACGGCTACGGTTTCGTGGTTCCCGACCGTCCCGTGGCCGGAACCGACCTCGACATTTTCATCCCGCCCGACGGCATGTCGTCAGCGATGCACGGCGACCGAGTGGAGGTCCGCGTAACGCGCGCCAAGCGCGACGGCCGGCTGGAAGGGCGCATCTCGCGCGTGGTTGAGCGCGCGAACAAGACGCTGGTGGGAGAATTTCATCTCGGCGCGCGCTACAACTGCGTCGCTCCCTTCGACCAGCGGCTCTCGCGCGAGATCGTGATTCCCGCGGGCCGGGAATGGCCGCGTGCGGAGGAGAAGCTTGCGGGGCGCAACCGCCAGTTCGGCGGCGAATCGGAGGGCCGCCGCATGGGTGCCCGGGCCGAGCGCACGGCCCGCGAACTCGAGGGCATGGTGGTGGATGTCGAGTTGACCGATTTTCCGCGGCCCGGCGAACTTGGCAATCCCTGCGGGCGCGTGATCGAAATTCTCGGCCGCCGCGACGATTTCGGCGTGGACGTCGAGATCATGATCCGCAAATTCCACCTGCCGCACCGCTTTCCCACTGAGGTTCTGGAACAGGCAGGCGTGCAGCCGCAGTACATTTCGGAACAAGAGCGCCGCGGCCGGCGCGATTTCCGTTCGCTGCCCATCGTCACCATTGACGGCGAAACCGCCAAAGATTTCGACGACGCGGTCTATGTCGAGCGTCAAAGGGACGGTGGTTATCAGCTCCAGGTTCATATCGCGGATGTGGCGCACTACGTGCGGCCGGGTACGGCGCTGGACCGCGAGGCTCGCCTGCGCGGCACCTCGGTTTATTTTCCTGACCGGGCCGTGCCCATGCTGCCGCTGGAGCTTTCCAACGGCATCTGCAGCCTGAACCCGCACGTGGACCGTCTGGTGATGTCGGCGCTCATGGAAATCGACGCGAAGGGCCGCGTGGTCGAGTACGAACTCGTGCCCGGCCTCATTCACAGCGCGGAGCGCATGACCTACACGGCGGTGCGAGACATCCTGGCGGGCGAAACCGCTGCCCTCGAGCGCTATCGTCCGCTGGTGGGAAATTTCAATCTGATGGAGGAACTCGCGCGCCTGCTGAACCAGCAGCGCGACCAGCGTGGCTCGATCGATTTCGACCTGCCGGAGCCTGAAATCGAGTTCGACGAGCACGGCCGTATGGTCGGCGTCACTCGCTCCGAGCGCAACATCGCGCACCGCATCATCGAAGAGTTCATGCTTACCGCGAACGAATGCGTGGCGCGTTATTTTGAGTACCGGGGCGTTCCCGCGCTCTACCGCATCCACGAAAAGCCCGACATGAAGAAAGTGCTCGAGTTCGAAGAAATTGCCGCCACTTTCGGATATTCGCTGGGTGTGGAGTTGCCGGCCGCGCGGCGGCTGCGCGTTCGGCGCCAGGATGAGCGGGAGCGGCACCCGCGTTTTCACGAGGAGTTGGAGACGAAGGAAATCAAGATCACACCGTTCCATTACCAGCGTCTCACCCAGCGCATCGCGGGGAAGCCCGAAGAGCGCATCCTCTCTTTTCTCATGCTGCGCTCGCTCAAGCAGGCGCGATATTCAGAGGAGAACGAAGGCCACTTCGCGCTTGCTTCACCCGCTTACACGCACTTCACCTCGCCCATCCGGCGGTATCCGGACCTGATCGTTCATCGCATTTTGAAAGCCTTGCTGGCTCAGGCGGGCGGCAGCGCGCGGGCGCCATTCGCGAGGGGTCAGAGCCCGAAGCAAGAAGCGCTGCGAAGGCCTTCCACTGAAAAGAGCAAATTCGGGTCCGTGACGGCGGACGGCAGCGCTTTGGTCTCGCCCGAAGAGTTGCACGCGCTGGGGATTGAGACCTCCGATTCCGAGCGCCGCGCCCAGGACGCGGAGAGGGAACTGATGGAGTGGAAGAAGGTCCAATTCATGGCGGGACGATTGGGCGACGAGTTTGACGCGCTCATCATCGGACTGATCAAGTACGGGTTCTTCGTCGAGCTGACGGACTTGTTCGTGGAAGGGTTCGTGCCGCTCGACTCGCTCGACGACGACCGCTACGTTTACCGCGAGAAGCTACGGGCCATCGTGGGGCAATACTCGGGGAACGCTTTTCGGCTGGGCGGGCGCGTCCGCGTGCGCCTGGACCGCATTGACCGCGAAGGCAACCGCTTGCTCTTCTCGCCCGTTCGCTGAGGCAATTCTTCAATTCAGGATGCAGCGGGCGCGTCCCGATAGAGCCAGGCGCCGAAAAGCGTGGCGAGAATCGCTCCCCCCCAAAGGTCGCACGCCCAGCCGAGCGCGATAACGCGGCTGAAGGTCGCCCACGTCGCGATCGAGAGGCTCATCGGAAACGCTGCGGCGAATCCGAACAGAAAGCCCACGCGAAAAGCCGTCAGCGGCCCCGGCCCGAGCGTCAGCCGCACCGAAACGTAAATCCAAATCAGAATGTACGTGAGCACAAAAAGGGTGATGATCCAGTAGCCCAGGAAAAACGGGTAGCGCGCTTGCTTGAGGATGGTGCCCTCGTTCATCGCCGCAGCGTAACGCGGGCCGAGGAGAACCGTACTGATGAAAAAGCTCCACGCGGTCCACACCACTCCACCCACCAGGGTGCCCAACCAAACGCGCTTCTTATTCACGGCTGCCATAGCTCACCTCGCTGGAACAATGAGGATACCCTTGTTGGGCGGATGCTATCGGGTGCAGCAGGGTTTGTCAAATGGCCTTCCAGCAGAATGCCGTGGAAGGGTCGGCACACTTTCATTCCGAGCACTTCGCAAGCTTCAGCAGCAATCCTTCGAGGGACTTCTCGGCATTCAGTCGGTCGGAAACCGCAGCGTCTGGATTCTTGGTGTCGATTCCGAATTCGTCTCTCCGGTCGACGCCGAAGCCTTGCGCGGTGCGGTAGAGGGCCAACTGTCCATCCTTGGACAGTCGGGGGGTTCATTGCGGGTGCTTTTTCACAGCCCAGGCGCTTGATGCTGCGGGGTTTGCTCGCTTGCTGTCCAATGAGCTGGTGCCGAAGAGAGGAGAGTTAAGCCATGTCAACTACCTGTTATCCATCAATGGCTTACGATGGCTCGGATTTTTTTCGTGAGGCTTTGGCTATGCGATGGGTATTAGGCAGAAGGAGACAGGTTGTGGCCGCAGCAGATTTGCCCTCCTATACCAAGTCTCCGCAGGAGATGGCATGGCGAATCGCAGAGCTATTCTCATCCGCTACGCAAAAGTCCCAAACTTGGGCTGGCGTCGTGGCACCCTCATCAGAACGAAGAATGGGCGCATAAAGCCAGACTACATGGTGTTCAAGGGCGAACATGTCCACTGCCCCCAAGGCAAGTACGAGATTCGCTACTGTCAGGGCTCCAAATCTGTCCACAAGCCAGTGGGCAGCGACCTTGACGTCGCACTGGCCGCTTTTGCCCTGTTCGAGAAGAAACTCCAGTATGAGGCCTTACAGGAAGACCTCGGCATTAAGATGCCAGAACTCCCGAAAGCCGAGAGGAAAACCCTGTTAGACCTGAAGGACGGCTACATTGAGAAGTACGCCCACGGGTTCCACGACACCATCTACGAGTACACGTTTGCAGGCACTGAG
>JAHEKS010000105.1 GCA_024638215.1 Acidobacteriota bacterium
GGCTACGGTTACGTGAGGCGGGGGGCGCTGGCGGGCCGTGCCCAAGGGCTCGGCATTTATGAGGTGGAAAGATCCACGGAGAAGCCCGCGTTGCCCCTCGCGCGGCGATACCTCGCTTCGGGCCGATACCTGTGGAACGGTGGAATGTTCATCTGGCGCGTTTCGACGTTCCTGAGCAATCTGGAAAAATACCAGCCGCGCATGGCGAACGGGCTCGAGAAGATTGCGCGCGCGGGCGGCGCCGGTTCGCCGCGAGCCCTGCGCCGACTCTATCCGCGCCTGGAGAACATTTCGGTGGATTACGCACTGATGGAGAAGATCGCCGGGGTTTTTGTGGTGCCCGCGGACATCGGCTGGAGCGATGTGGGAAGCTGGGCGGTGGCTTACGATCTGCTGCCGAAAGACGCGCAGCGCAACGTCCGGCCGCCCAACAGCCTGGTCGTTGGAGGGGTAGGGAACCTGATCGTTTCACACAGGAAATTCGTGGCGGCGGTGGGCGTTCAGGATCTGGTCATCATCGAAACGGATGATACCCTGCTGGTGGGCTCGCGCGAACGCTCCCAGGATGTGGGCAAGGCCGTCCAGGAGCTCAAGAAGCGCGGATGGTCCAAACTGCTTTAGTCTTGGGGCAGGATCGGCATATGGACAAAATCAAATTTGGCACCGACGGCTGGCGTGGCGTGATTGGAGACGATTTCACCTTTGCCAATATCCGGCGTGTGGCTGGAGCTGTTGCCGAATATGTCCGCGGCGAGGACGGCGCCAAGCGCGGACTGGCGGTGGGGTACGACACGCGGTTCCTGTCGCCGGAAGCCGCGCAGGTGGCGGCAGAAACGGCAGCCGCGGCGGGCATTCCGGTTGTGCTGGCGGACCGGCCCACGCCGACGCCGGCCATCAGTCTCGCGGTGGTCGAACGGCATGCCGCGGGCGCGATGATGATTACCGCCAGCCACAATCCGTACCGGTGGAATGGCATCAAGTTCAAAGCGCCTTATGGCGGTTCAGCTTCGCCTGCGATCATGCGCCGCATCGAGATTTGCCTGCACCGCCTGGAGCGTTGCCGCACCTGGCCGCGTCACAAATCCGCCCGGATCGAAACCGCGGACTTGACGCGGCCTTATCTCGAGCGGCTGAAGACGCTTGTACATCTCGAGCGCATCCGCGCTTCGGGCCGCCGCTTCGTGGCTGACCCGATGTACGGCGCGGCGAGCGATTGCCTGGCCAGGCTTTTCCGGGAAGCGGCCATACCTCATCAGGAAATTCATGGCGAACGCAATCCTCTGTTTCCCGGCATCAATCCCGAGCCTATTGAGCCACACGTCGAGGGCTTGCGGCGCGCCGTGGTCGAAGGCGGCTTCGACGCCGGATTCTCGACCGACGGCGACGCGGACCGCCTCGGGGCGGTGGATCGCAGCGGCGCCTTCATTGACTCGCACAAAATCTTCTCCATCCTGCTCAAGCACCTGGCGGAAGACCTCAGGCTGCGCGGAGAAGTGGTCAAGACCTTCTCGACCACGCAGATGATTGACAAGCTCTCCGCGAAATACGGATTGCCGCTGCACATCACGCCGATCGGCTTCAAATACATTTGCGAGCTCATGCTCGCGCGCGACATTCTCATCGGCGGCGAAGAAAGCGGCGGCATTGCCGTCAAAGGCCACTTGCCCGAGCGCGACGGCATCTTGAACGCGCTCTTCCTGGCGGAAGTGATGGCCGACCGCGGCAAAACCCTGGGCGAACTGGTGGAAGAATTAACCGCGGAGTTTGGCCCGCACTTTTACGGGCGAGTGGATTTGGAAATCGAGATGGACGAGGCGAAGCGTTTCGTCCGGCAGGCGGGAGATTTCAGGGGACGCCGTTTTGCGGGTTTGAAGGTGACAGGAATTGACGACCTGGACGGAGTTAAAATGCGGCTGGGCGATTCGGCGTGGCTGCTGGTGCGCGCCTCGGGCACCGAGAACGTGCTGCGGCTCTACGTGGAAGCGCCTTCCGCGGAGCAAGTCAAAGCCGTGCTCGACGAGGTGGCGCAGCACGCTCTCGCTCGCCGGAAATCGCGCGCTCGCCGCGCCCGCGCCTGAAGGCAATGTCCATGCAAACGGAAGACTCGCCCCGAGTGAAACGGTATCACCGCACGCGCCGCGTTCTGGGCGTAGCAGGTTTTGCGGTGGATTTTCTGCTTCTGGTCGTTTTGCTCGCGACGGGCTGGACGATTTCTTTCCGAGTCTGGGCGGAGAAAACCAGCACCCATGCGGCTCTTGCACTAGTTGTTTACCTTGCCATCCTCGGCCTGCTCAGCAAGGGCCTCAGCCTGCCGCTCGATTTTGTGCAGGGATACTGGCTCGAGCATCGCTACGGGCTTTCGAACCAGACGATCAGCGATTGGATCATGGACCAACTGAAAGCCTTAGCCCTAGGCGGCGCGCTCGCGATCCTGGGCCTGGAATTTCTGTACTGGACGCTGCGCCGCTGGCCGTCGCACTGGTGGGTGGTTTGCGCGCTGGCCTTCATCGGCTTTTTTGTGCTGCTGGCCAATCTTGCGCCGGTGCTCATTCTTCCGATTTTTTTCAAGTTCAAGCCACTGCAAAATCCCGCGCTCACCGAGCGGCTGTTGAGTCTGTGCCGTCGAGCGCGGACGCGGGTCAGGGGTGTGTTCGAGTGGAAGCTGAGCGAGAAAAGCAAAAAGGCCAACGCCGCGCTGGTCGGACTTGGGAATACGAGAAGAATTATCCTGGCGGATACCTTGCTGGCGGCGTTCAGCGATGACGAGGTGGAGGCGGTTCTGGCCCATGAACTGGGGCATCACGTCCACCGTCACATATTTCAGGGGATGACCGTGCAGGGCGCCGCAACTTTTCTGGGATTTTATCTGGCCGACCTGGCCTTGCGGCGGCTGACGCCTTTCTTCGGGTTTCGAGGCGTTTCTGACTTTGCCAACCTCCCGTTGCTCGCGCTGGTGATGACCGCACTCTCGTTGCTTCTTCTGCCGGCGGTCAACGTGCACTCGCGGCGCATGGAGCGCCAAGCGGACGAGTACGCCCTGCGCGCCATTCCCGAGCGCTCAGCCTTTATTTCGAGCATGGAGAAATTGGGCGAGCTCAATCTGGCGGAGAGGCAGCCCCATCCCTGGATCGAACTCATTTTTCACAGTCATCCTTCGCTCGAGAAGCGCCTCGCTTTCGCGCAGAGGTTCGCCCGCTCGCCGCAGGACCCGGCTCCGGTCGCGAGCCCCTAGCCGGCAATGTCTTTCGGATCCCGTCCAGCACGCCATTGACAAACTCCACACCTTCTTCACCTGAATACCGGCGGACGATTTCGAGCGCTTCATTGATGACCACGGCAGGCGGCGTATCAAGATGCAGGAGCTCATAGACCGCCATCCGCAGGACATTGCGATCTACCGCCGCCATGCGCTCCATGCGCCAGTTCTGAGATTGTTCGCGCACGAGCTCATCGAGCGCAGAAACCTCGCTCACCGTGCCTCGGAAGAGGCAGACAGCAAATCGCGGCGACTCCGTGCCCGGATCGTGGTCAGGCAGAAAAGTGGAGACGACTTCCTCGGGGCTGTGCTTCCCGACTTCCCACTGGAAGAGCATTTGCAGTGCAAGCTCGCGGGCTTTTCGGCGTGACGCCATAGGTTGATCATCGCGGCGGCCCGCGATTTGCAGCTATTTCCCCACAAACTTCGCCGGCCGTTTTTCCAGGAAAGCGCGTGTTCCTTCGTTCTTGTCCTCGGTGGTGCAGCAAAGGCCGAACAGGGTGGCCTCGAGGAACTGACCTTCCGCCACGGTCATTTCCGCTCCGTGATTCACCGCTTCCATCGCGAAGCGCACCGCCAGCGGGCCGTTGGCCATGATCTTGCGCGCCAGCGCTTCGGCCGAGGTCATCAGTCCGCTTTGCGGCACGACCAGGTTAACCAAACCAATTCGATACGCTTCCTGGGCGGTCACCGGCTCGCCGGTGAGGATCAGTTCCAGCGCTCGCCCCTTGCCGACCAGGCGTGGCAGGCGTTGCGTGCCCGCATAGCCGGGAATGATTCCCAGCTTGACTTCGGGCTGACCGAAGCGTGCGTTTTCCGAAGCGATGCGCAGCGTGCAGGCCATGGCAAGCTCGCAGCCGCCGCCGAGCGCGTAGCCGTTGACCGCGGCAATCACGGGCTTGCCGAGATTTTCGATCAGGCCGAGCGTTCGCTGCCCGGCGAGCGACATGGCCCTGCCACCGACGGGAGTCAGAACCGCCAGTTCGCTGATGTCGGCGCCGGCGACAAAGGCTTTTTCGCCCGCGCCCGTGACAATGACTACTCTCACCGCGTCATCGTCGCGCAGTTGCTCGAAGCAGGCGTGCAATTCCTTCATGACCTTCTGATTGAGGGCATTCAGTTTCTCCGGACGACGGATGGTGACGATTGCGATGCCCTCGCGTTCTTCCTGGGTTAGGGTTTCGTATGACATGAATGACCTCCCCGAGATCGGAATTCTTTGTCGTGCCGGGTGCGCCGTTCGTCGGACTCCTTCGCTTCAGCGGTTCGAAGTCAGGAACCGGTTCGGCTTGGGATTCTTCGGGTCGCTGTAATCGTAGAAGCCCTTGCCGCTCTTGCGCCCCAGCATTCCCGCCAGCACCATGCGCTTAATGAGTGGCGGAGGAGCGAAACGTTGTTCGCGGTACTCGCGGTACAGGATTTCGGCGATGTGATACGTGGTGTCCAAGCCCACGAAATCAGCCAGCGTGAGCGGGCCCATGGGATGGCCACAGCCGAGCTTCATCCCATTGTCAATATCCTCGATTGAACCGACGCCTTCTTCTAGGGCACGGATGGAATCGAGCAGGTACGGTACAAGCAGGCGGTTGACGATAAACCCGCCGCGATCGGACGTAAGGACGGGCGTCTTGCCGAGCCGGCGGCCAAAATCCAGCCCGGTCTCGACGACGGACTGATCGGTGACGACGGTTTTCACCACCTCGACCAGTTTCATGATCGGCACCGGGTTGAAAAAGTGCAAGCCCAGGAAACGCGGCGTGCGCTGGGTGGCCGTCATCATCTCGGTGATCGAAAGGGAAGAGGTGTTGCTGGCAAAGATCGCTCCCGGCTTGACTTTTTTGTCCAGCTCCGCGAAAAGCTCGCGTTTGCGCTCCAAGTTTTCAACGATGGCTTCAATCACCAGGTCGCAGTCCGCGAAGTCATCCAGACTCAAGGTGGGACGGAGCCGGGCCAAGGCCTGCGCCTTCTGCTCCGCCGTGACGGTCTCTTTTTCTACGAACTTGCTCAGCGACTTTTCGATGGACGCCAGCCCTTTGTCGAGCAGCGGCTGCGACACCTCGCGCACGACCGTTGGAAATCCTGACATCGCGGCCGTTTGGGCAATTCCGGAGCCCATGAGGCCGCAGCCGATCACACCCACCTTCTGAATGTCCATATAACTTCTCCTTATAGTTTCGATTTCATATTCGAGGATCTGTAAGAGGAGGGAGCATGAAGCATCCGAACGGGCGCTCCTGAACTTCGGGGCAGCTGAAAACGCTCCGCAAACTCGATCAGCCCTCGAATTTCGAAAGCACAACGCGCTTGCCGCCCTCTTTGCGCGATTGTTCCAAAACGCTTTCGAGGCGATTGATCACTTCGGTCACGCCGTCCACGGCGTCGAAGTTGTCGGACAAGTGCACTTCGCAAACCGCGGAGCAGAAACGGGGCGGGTTGTTGTTGTCCGGCTTAATCTGGCTGATGGTACGGCTGAACTTTTCCACCGCCAACCCGCCTTGCGGCAGCGCCGTGTCCGGGAAGAGCACGGCAATGGAACAGGGATTGTAGCGAATGGCAATGTCGTTCTGCCGCATGTTCGACTGGAGGACTTTCGAGACCTGTTTCAAATAACGTTGCAACCCGGCATCCCCCAGCGCCTTCGCCAGGGCGGAGGGATTTTCGGGCTCGAGCAAGCACACCGAAAAGGGCTGCGATTGTTTCTTGGCCCGCGCGGCTTCCGACAGCATGCAGTCGATGTAGGAACTGCGAGGCAAGAGGCCCGTCTCCTCGTCGGTGCCGGAGAGCGAGCGAACCAGCCGCCGCAGCTTGGTGTTGCTGACGGCAATGGCCACCTGGGTGCTGATGGCGTTGAGCAATACGATTTCGCCCTGCGACCAAGCGCGATGCCGGTCGCACTGCTCGACCAGCAGCAATCCGGACGGTTGTTCATTCTCCATCAGCGGCAGCGCCAGCAGCGATTTGACGCCCAGTTCTTGAATCTCGGCGGAAATCGGCGCCAGCACCGGAAACTGCTCGGCATGCTCCATGGACCAGCCATCCGGTTTGGCCTTTGCCTGGCCCATCAAGGTGGCGAAGAGCTTGGCGGCGGACGCCGCGTCCGATCCCGAAGCAGTCGGGGAGCAGTATTCCGCCCAAAGTACTGCGGGGCGGTCGCTGGTTCCGAGCGCGCCCCAGCATCGGCTGGCGTTGAGCGCGCGCCCAATCTCATTCACGGCGACTTGCATCACATTCTGCGGAGTTCCTTCGCGGTAAATGTTGGCGGTGATCTCGGAAATCTTCCGCAGGTCCTCCAGCGATTGCAGCACCGCACCCGGGCCGCCTGCCGGATAAGGCGACGAAGCTTGCGGCACCGGCGGCTGGGGTGCCACCGCCGCCGGTTTTTTCGCCAACGGAGGTGCAGGATGAAATCCCGCGGAGTTGTAAAGGTCGCGCAGCCGCGGATTCTCTTCTTCCGCGCCGGGAAAGAGCCGGTTGGTCTTTTCCAACGTCGCGGCCAGCTTCGCCGTGAGCTGGTATTGGTGAAACATTTCGCCTTCGATGATCAAGTCGTCCAGCGATTCGGGTTTGGCGGTGGGAATCCCCGCTCCTTCCTGGGACCCGGGAGCCGCGCGGCCGGAGGGCGGCTGAAGCCGCGTCGTGATGTTCCCATACCATATCTTGTCAATATAGCCTTCCAGGTTCAGCAGCCGATCGTAATGGCCTTCGCCGTAAGGTTCGACGTCAATGATTTTTTCCAGCGTATCCGCGGCCTTGTCGTATTGTTCCGCGGCCAGATAGAGATTGAACAGCCGCACCAGCGACCGGCGCAGCCCGTCCTCGCGGTTCATCTCGTTGTAGAGGACGCTCAGAGTTTCCAGGACTTGCAGGTTGGATTCGTCAACGGCGTAGATTTTTTCCACGATCTGAAGATATTCGTCGCGCTTGCCTTGCTTGTACAGCGCCCCGCGCAGTTGTGTGGCGACGGCCAAGGCCTTCTCAGCGTCGCCGGCCTGAACAAATCCCTCGGCGACTCTTTGGACCAGCTCAATGGCATCCGGACGAAGTTGATAAGCTCTCCAGCAGACCGGCTGGGCTTTCACGTAATCACCGGTTCGGAGATAGGCCTCGGCCAGCAGCTCCAAGACTTGAAGGTCGTCCGGCTTGGTCTGATAGATGGGCTCGAGCAGTGCCACCGATTCGCCCGCGCGATCGCGCTTCAGGCGGACCTCCGCGGCGGCAATGCAGCAGACTTCGTTCGCCGGCTCGACTGCATAGGCCCGATCCACGAGTTCGCCCCAGCGGTTCTCGTCACCTGCCTGATGAGCCAGTTGGGCGGCCTTCAGAAAAGCCGTGCTGGCGATCTGCGGCTGGCGCGTGCCGGCCAGCTCACCGAGTTCGACGTTGGCCTCCAGATTCGCGGGATCGAGCTTGACGATGTGTTCCAGGCAATCCATCACCTGGGCATTCGCGCCTGCCCTGCGGTGAAGTTGCAGCGCCTCGCGATATGCTTCCAGCGCTTCACTGTTCTTTTGGGATTTTTCCAGCAGCGCCGCGAGCTTCATGAGGACGCTGACGTCCTGGGGCGTGGACTTCAGAATCTTGCGGTAAGTGGCAACGGCCTTGTTGATGTCGTTGCGTTGGACGTAGAACTCCGCCAACTGGCCCTGGTACCGCAATCCATCGGCGGTACGATTGAGCTTCATCGAGAGGTCGCCCAGATTGACCAGGACCTCTTCGTCCCTGGGCTCGTATTTGAAGATTTCCTGATAGGTCTCGAGCGCCGACTCGAACTTCTGCTTTTGCAGATACTTTTCTGCTTTTTCGAAAAGCTTATCAACGTCAGGCATAGGAATCAGGAGAGGCGACCCAACCTCCCGCCGGGTCTGAGGGCAACAGCATTGAAATTGACAGCATAACTCCCTTTTGTTAGATTTTCAAAGGATTTGGAAACAGCCTCTCGACCGCCGGGGGGCTCGATCCTGCCGCCCCGGCTGCATGGTCCGCCCGCCTCGGTCCGAGACCTGCCCAGGATCAGTCGCATCGGTTCGCACATGACGGAAGCGCAGTACATCCGCAACTTCTCGATTGTCGCTCACATCGACCACGGCAAGTCCACCCTCGCCGACCGCCTGCTCGAAATCACCGGCGCGCTCACCAAGCGCGAGATGTCCGAGCAGGTGCTCGACTCGATGGACCTCGAGCGCGAGCGCGGCATCACCATCAAGGCCCACACCGTGCGCTTGCTTTACCAGGCGCAGGACGGGCACGAGTACCAGCTCAACCTGATTGACACGCCGGGCCACGTGGACTTCTCCTACGAAGTCTCGCGCAGCCTGTCGGCCTGCGAGGGCGCCTTGCTCGTGATTGACGCCTCGCAGGGCGTCGAGGCGCAGACGCTCGCCAACGCTCACCTGGCTCTCAACAATAACCTCGAAATCATTCCCGTTATCAACAAAATTGATTTGCCGGGCGCAGAAATCGAAGCGACACGACAGCAAATCGAGCACGCCCTGGCGCTCGACGCAAGCGACGCCCTCCTGATTAGCGCCAAGCAGGGAACCGGCGTCCCGGAAGTGCTCGAAGCGATCGTCAAGCGCATTCCGCCGCCCCCCGGCTCGCCCGAGGCGCCGCTCCAGGCGCTGGTGTTCGATTCCTGGTTCGACAGTTACCGCGGCGTGGTGGTGCTCACGCGCGTCGTGCAGGGCACGCTCGCCGTCGGGACGCGCATCCGCCTTTGGTCGAACAACCAAGTCTATACGGTCGAGGAGCTCGGCGTTCGCACGCCGAAGCCCGTGCGCGTGGACGCCCTGCACGCCGGCGAGGTCGGCTTCCTGATCGCTAATATCAAAAGAGTTTCTGATTCCCGCATCGGTGACACCATCACCGACGACGACCGGCCCTCCGCCGAACCCCTGCCGGGCTTTCAAGAAATCAAGCCCATGGTCTTCGCCGGCCTCTATCCCGTGGATGCCAGCGACTACGAGCTCCTGCGCGATGCGCTGGAAAAACTCCGGCTCAACGACTCCTCGTTTTTCTTCGAGCCGGAAAGCTCCGTGGCGCTCGGTTTCGGCTTTCGCTGCGGCTTCCTGGGCCTGCTGCACATGGAAATCGTGCAAGAGCGCCTCGAGCGCGAGTTCAACATCAATCTCATCACCACGGCGCCGGGCGTGCGTTATCGCGTCACCACCAAAGCTCACGCGCTGGTCGAGGTGGACAGCCCCACGCGGTTTCCGCCCGCCGGCGACATCGCCAAAATCGAAGAGCCTGTGATCACCGCGTTGATTATGACCAATAACGAATACCTGGGCGGCATCCTGGCCCTCGCCGAGGAAAAGCGCGGCGTCCAGAAAGGGTTTGAATACGTTTCCACGCAGCGCGTGTTGCTGACTTATGAGCTGCCGCTCAACGAGATCGTGCTGGACTTCTACGACCGGCTCAAATCAGTCTCGCGCGGCTACGCTTCGCTCGATTACCATTTCTCGGGTTATTGGGATTCCGATCTCGTCAAGGTGGACCTGCTGGTCGCGGGCGAGCCCGTGGACGCGCTCAGCTTCATCTGCCATGGCGACAAGGCCTATCCGCGCGCGCGCAGCCTGTGCGAAAAGATGCGCAAGCTCATTCCGCGCCAGATGTTCGAGGTCGCCATCCAGGCGAGCATCGGCTCCAAGATCATCGCCCGCGAAAACGTGCCGCCCATGCGCAAAAACGTCCTGGCCAAATGCTACGGCGGCGACATCACGCGCAAACGCAAGCTGCTCGAAAAGCAGAAGGAAGGGAAGAAGCGCATGAAGCGCGTGGGCAGAGTGGATATCCCGCAGGAAGCCTTTCTCGCCGTCCTGAAGGTCACCGATTGAGATTCCTCTCCGGTTCGCATGAGGTTTGAAGCGCGGCTGCGTCCGCGCTAGAATCCAGATTCCAATTTCTTCTGCGGAGCCAGCCATGGAACTGAAAACCGTCAAAATCGAAAAGCCCGCCGACATGAATTTCATCCTCGGCCAGGCGCACTTCATCAAGACCATCGAAGACCTTTATGAAGCCATCGTCCAAACCGTGCCGGGCATGAAGTTCGGCATCGGCTTCTGCGAATCGTCGGGGCCGGCATTGGTCCGCTGGGCGGGGAACGATCCCAGGCTCATCGAGCTCGCGCAGAAAAACGCCCTGAACCTCGCCTGCGGCCATTCGTTCATTATTTTCATGGAAAGCGGATTCCCCGTGAACATTCTCAATACGATCAAGAACGTTCCGGAGGTCTGCGGCATTTTCTGCGCCACCGCCAATCCCGTCGAAGTCGTCATCGCCGAAACCGACTCGGGGCGCGGCATCCTCGGCGTTATTGACGGCGCGAAAACCGAGGGAATCGAAACCGACACGGATATCAAATTCCGAAAGGAATTCCTGAGGAAGATCGGGTACAAGCTGTAGGCTGCGTGCGTGAACCTCTTCGGGGAAGCTCCATGCGCATCGTCAAGGATTATCTCGTGAAGATCGGCCACCGAACCGCCGCCGAGATGAAGACGGGCCTAGGTCTTCGTTCGCTGCGCGAGTTTAGGCCCCGCTACGGGGAAGAGTTCGCCTACTATCTGAGCGCCGCCGTCGTAAACAGAGTATTTTCCGAAAGGGCGCGGGAACCGGACGCTGCACGATTCGTGGAGGAACATGCAGACTTGGTGGACAAGGAGGCAAGGATTCTCTCCAGCGACGACCCACTGTGCCAGCTTCTAACATCTTCGGTTTATAGTTTATCGTACGCGCGCCACATAGAGGGTGGTGGAAAGACCGGATTCTTCAGCAACCCGTACATTGGTTACATTCGTGCCGTGGGCAGGTCCTTCCACGATCCTTCGTATATTGAGATATCTACTGATCTGGCCTGCAAGCTGGAGACGTCTGTCATCGAGCCCGTGTGGACACTCTTGCACTTGGGGCTTTTCAGGCCCCTGCCGCACAATCCTGATTCCAAACAGATATACGAGCGGGTGCACGAGTTCGCAGTGCGTGAAGGTGTGGCGTTCAAGTGAGGCGCGGCGGCGCGACCCAAAGGCAATCTGGGGGAGCAGACGAAAGGACAAATCCGATGAAGCGCAGGAGGAGCAGGGCGCAAGCACTATTCGTGCGACGCCCCGGAGATGACAACACCGTTCTCAACTGGGTTTCAAGCGCTGGGACTGAGCACCAGGAGTACAGGCTCATGGGGGAAGCTTACCTAAGTGCTGCGAAGGTTCTAGTTCGGAAGTGGTCTGGGAGTACACCCTTCACAGATTTCGACGCCTACCCGGTCGTCTTCCTTTACCGGCATGCACTGGAACTGCTGATGAAATCCCTGGTCGTCGCTGGTCGGACCCGCCTTGCCATCCGCACGAAGGGGATCGAAGGCGCACTTGGAGGACATTCGCTCACGAAGCTCTGGCCGATCGTATCATCGGTTTTGGACGCAATGGGCTGGACAAAGGACACTCCGGAGGGAAGACCACTTCACGAAAGCCGCAAATTGATCGACCAGCTCAATTCCGCCGATCCTCAGTCCATGTCGTTTCGGTATCCGCGAAGCAAGAGGGGCGGTGATTTATTGCCATCTCACCTCACGTTTAACCTTCCCGACTCGGCAAAGCTGGTTAATTCGCTATGTGACTCTCTTTTGGGCGCGGCCATTGCTATAGAGAACTTCCCCCCGGGAGGAGACTAGCCCCGCCCTCGAGTAACTGCGGAGCACTCCCCTGCCGCAAACCGTGCCAACGAGCCCATCGCCGCCGCACGGACGACGCTAGCGGTGTCAAAGCGCAAAGGGCAAAGTGCCTTACTTCCGTATGCGCGAGGTTCCTTACGCGGGGGAAAACCTGTTCAGTTCGTTGAGTAAAAGCTCGCTCCCCTCGCATATTCCATTCATAATCTGGATCGACCGCTCGGCAAATTTCCAGCCTGGATGGTTAGTGTCGCCCGAGTTCAAGGCAGATTGGCCCATGGAAGCGATTTTGGCCTCTTCGTCAGGGATGAATCGTGCCAGTTCAACATATCCGACCCTTAGCATCTCTCGCATATGTTCGAGCTCAGGGTCCCTCGAGCCCTCACGAGAAGCTTCCAACGGCAGGAGCGCAAGCCTGATTGCCTGTTTGATCTCGTCCTTTGGGTAAGGGAGGAGAGATTGCGGGGTTCCGTATACCATCGAGGCAGTCCGCTCCAACACCTGCCCGTAAACCTGGACAATTTGTTCCGCTTTGCGTAACTCCATCTTGGCTACCTTAGCATGGACCGCAAGGCCCGCTCTCACACCTAGCGGCTTTTCAACACGCTCGATGAGTCGCGACGTGTTACAGCCAACTTCGCGCTACCCCCTCCTCTTCACCGTTGCGCCCAGTTCTCCGTGCGCGAGGTGGATGGAAACGTCGTCGCCGACATTAACCTGCGCGGCGTCGTGCAGGATGCGGCCGGAGGCATCGCGCGTGATGGAATAGCCGCGATTCAAAATCGTCAGCGGGCTGCGCTCGGCGAGAATCGCCGTAACCTGCGCCAGGCGAGCCTTGCGTTCGTTCAAGAGGGTTGAAAACTCCGCCGCCAGCCTGACCTCGCGCTCGGCGAGCGCGGCGCCTTTCAGAATAAGCAGCCGCCCGAAATCGTAGCGGACCACGCCGGAGGAGGTTTCAAGCAAGGCCTGCCGGCAATCGCTGAGTTTCCCGGTGATGAGGCGGTTCATTTCCGCGATCGCGTCGTCCACGCGCTGGGCGCGCTCGGTGATGCGCGCGGCGACCGTTTGAAAGACAGTATGCACGCGCAGCCCTGTCAAGCGCTCGCGGGCCTCAGAGATTTTCAATCGCAGCATCTGGGTCATGCGCCGCGCACGGTGGTCGAGTTCGCTCACAAAATCCTGCTTGCGATGCACGACCAACTCCGCAGCCGCCGAGGGCGTGGGCGCGCGAAGGTCGGCGACGAAATCGGCGATAGTGAAGTCGGTCTCGTGCCCGACGGCGGAGATGATGGGAATTTTCGATGCCGCAAACGCCCGCGCCACGGGCTCCTCGTTGAACGCCCACAAATCTTCCAGCGACCCGCCGCCCCGCCCGACGATCAGAACGTCGGCCAGCGCGTGCTTGTTGAAATACCCGATGCCCGCGGCAATTTCTTCCGCGGCTCCCTCGCCCTGAACCTTGACGGGATACAGCAGCGCGTTCATGTTGCGGAAGCGGCGCCGCAGCACGCGCAGGATATCGCGAATCGCCGCGCCGGAGGGCGAGGTGACGATGCCCACGGTTCGCGGCAAAACCAGCAAGGGCTTCTTGCGCGCGGGATCGAACAGACCCTCCGCAGCCAGCTTGGCTTTCAATTGCTCGAACGCCAGTTGCAGCGCGCCCAGGCCCGCGGGCTCGAGATACTCGATGTAGAGCTGATATTCGCCGCGCGCTTCGTAAACGCTCAGCCGCCCGCGCGCAATGACCGAAATTCCGTCCTGCGGCTTGAATTTGAGATACCGTGCCTGATTGCGAAAACACACGGCGCGCAGTTGCGCCGAGGCGTCCTTCAGCGTGAAGTAGAGGTGCCCGGAGCCCGCGGCGCGGAAGTTCGACACTTCGCCCGTCACCCAAACGTCGGGGAACTTGCCTTCGAGCATGCCCTTGATCTCGCGGCTCAGCTCGGTGACGCTGTAAATCTTACGTTCGGGAATGAGTTGCAGGGGAATTTGACTCAATGGAGCCTCGGAAGCTGTCCTTTGTCAGTCATCCGTTGTCTGTTGCGGCCCGAATTTAGCCACCGCACGATGACAGCCGAAAGCCTAAAACTAACCACTGTCAACTGACCACGGACCCCGGACAACGGACTCCTCACCGCCGCGTGAACAATGAAACCAGCCAAAGCAGCAGAGTAATTACCACGCTCAGAATCAAGCAACTGACGATCGGAAAATAGAATGAAGTGTTTTTACCCTTATAAACAATGTCGCCGGGCAGCCGGCCGAAACCGAAAAACGAAAACTTGCCCCCGGCCATGAAAAAAAGGCCGAGCGCGACCAGCAACACGCCGGCGATCACCAGGAACTTGCCGAGTTGAAAAGAGAACTGCATGCGAAGCGCCCCAGCTACTTTGGCGCTTGCTCGCGCGGATTGTCAAGGGGGCGCAGAGAGAGGAATTACACGAGATCCACGCCGGGGAAGAAGTAGCCGATTTCGAAGGCGGCGGTTTCAGGCGCATCCGACCCATGCACGGCGTTGCGCTCGATGTTCGCGGCATAGAGCTTGCGGATCGTTCCAGGGGCGGCGTTGGCAGGATTGGTCGCGCCCATCACCTCGCGCAGGCGAGCGATGGCGTTATCGCCTTCCAGCACCATTGCCAAGGCGCGGCCGGAACTCATGAACGCAGTGAGGCT
>JAHEKS010000370.1 GCA_024638215.1 Acidobacteriota bacterium
AATTGGGTGTTGGTCAATCAGCGCGAAACCCAAAACGTTTGGCCGCAAATGAACATCTAAGATATGCTGTTCCTCTACGATTGGGGAAACGCCCGAAAATCCAAGCCGCGCCTGAAACTCAGACTCTGCATGCGACTTCCCAAACAACGGTCGAGGCGTCAGGTCCTTAAGGCCGCCGCGTTCGCAGCCGGTGGTCCCTTGCTGAGGCCTTTGCTTGGCCGAGCACCCCGGCGCAGCGAGCTCTTCGCAGCTCCATCTCCCGTGCCCGACGAATCCCAGTCGCCGGGAATTGTCTTCGTCGACGCGGCGCAATCCGCGGGCATAACTCACAAAACCATTTTTGGCAGCGAGACCTCGAACAAATATCTTCTCGAAACGACCGGCTGCGGCGTCGCCTTCTTCGACTACGACAATGACGGTTGGCTGGACCTTTTCTTCGTCAACGGCACGCGCCTGGAGGGTTTTCCCAAAGGCCAGGAGCCGACGAATCATCTTTACCGGAACAATCGCGACGGCACCTTCACCGACGTCACAGAAAAAGCGGGGCTGATTCACACCGGTTGGGGACAGGGCGTTTGCATCGGCGACTACGACAACGACGGCTTTGACGACCTGTTCGTCACCTACTGGGGCCACAACGTGCTTTACCACAACAATGGCGACGGGACATTCACCGACGTTTCCGAAAAAGCCGGCGTGGCCGGCACGCGCGTTCGCTGGGGCACCGGTTGCGCTTTTGTGGACTACGATCGCGACGGCAAGCTCGATCTCTTCGTCGCCAACTATTGCGACGGCGATCTCACCACCTGGCCGCCGCCCGAGTCCGGGCCCTGTCTTTACAAAGGAACGCTGGTTGCCTGCGGCCCACCGGGCTTGCCGGGGGGCAAGAACATCCTCTACCACAACAACGGCGACGGCACTTTCACCGACGTCTCCGAACGCGCCGGAATCCTCAAAGAAAACGGCACCTACGGTCTGGGCGTGCTGACGGGCGATTTCGACAACGACGGCTGGCCCGACATCTATGTCGCCAACGACTCGCAGCCCAGCGCGCTCTACCACAACAATCACGACGGCACCTTCACCGACATCGGCATCATGGCCGGGTGCGCCTACAGCCAGGATGGCAAGCCGCAGGCGGGCATGGGCGCCACGGCCGCCGATTACGACTGCGACGGCTGGCTCGACATCTTCCGCACCAATTTTTCCGAGGACACGGATTCTCTCTACCACAACATCGGCAAAGCGGTCTTCGATGACGTCACCTTCGCCGCCGGCCTGGGCATGAACACCAAGAACCTGAACTGGGGATGCGGTTTTCTCGACCTCGACAACGACGGCTGGCGCGACATCTTCGTTGCAAGCGGACACATCTATCCCGAAATCAAAAAACTCGACATTGACATTCACTACGGCGAGAAAAAGACGATTTATCTCAACCAGCGCAACGGGCATTTTCTGGACATTTCCCAGCAAGTCGGCGAGGCGGTTCAGAAGCCCATCTCGGCCCGCGGCGCCGCCTTCGGCGACTTCGACAACGACGGCGACATGGACGTGGCCGTGAATCCCGTCAATGACGTCCCCCAGCTCTTCCGCTGCGATCCGGCCCCGGGCGCGCCGGCCACCAACCATTGGATCAAGATCAAAGCGGTCGGAACCAAGTCCAATCGCAGCGGCATCGGCGCGCGCATCGTCTGCATCACCGGCGACCATAAGCAGATTGACGAGGTGCGCAGCGGCGGGAGCTGGGCTTCGCAGAACGACCTGCGCGTCCACTTCGGCCTCGGCGACGCCGCCAAGGTGGACCGCCTCGAAGTTCACTGGCCCAGCGGTGATGCGGATGTGGCCGAGAATTTGGCTGTTGACCAACTGGTGACCATTCAGGAAGGCAAGGGCGTGGTGAAATCCGTGCCCCTGGGAAAGAAGTAGCAGGCAGGCAAGCTGCAGCATGGAAGGTCTAAATCCCTTTCCGTGCCCTGCGGACCCTTTACTCCGCGCAATTGACGGCCTCTGATAAGGCTCAGTCCCAAGCCGTCAGGTCTCATTAACAACACAACTTTTCCAATTGAGTTCCCGGGCGCACAGGAAATTCGCGCAGAGTCACGGTCTAGCCGGGGGCGCCTGATCCTTGCCGGTGCCGACGTGTCTTGCGCGCCGGAAGTCGCTCCGGCCCGTGCCGCTCTTCAATGCCCCGCGGGGTGGCGTCCCCAATTATTTTCAAATTGCGTGACGTTTTTTGCTTCGGTTTTGCGCAATGCGGGGTAAGAGCGAGCGATTCACGTACTTGTCGGGGCTTCAAAAGAACAAGGGTATGCCCAATGTGGATTAACTGTCGTCGTTCACGTTGTTTCTCGCTCGAGATTGCACTCGGACTGCTGGAGCTCGAGTGGTGCACTTCGCTGGCGAGCGCGCCCGTTGCTCCCGCCTCGGCTTCAAGCTCAGACGGCAACGCAACATTGACAGTCGTCTCCGGCTTTCCCGCCGGGGGGAATCCGCTCGCCGGGAGACCGGTTATGCTGATGAAGGACAGGCTGGACAACCTGGTGAGAAACATCGGCCTTCGCCCTCCGCCGGGAATTACGGCGTGCCCGGCGTGGGCCGACATCGGGGCGGCCTGCCGCCCGGCCGCCCAATGCACTGCCCTTCTTTCGCAAATCGGCAAAGACCTCGCGGCAAGGTTCGTCATGCCGGCAAACGGCCGCGGCGCCTTTCCATCAAGCGTTGCGGCGGGAACTTACTACGTGATGACCATGGCCACCGTGAACAACGCCGCCATGTGTTGGAACGTCGAGGTGAATCTCAAATCCGGCGCGAATTCCGTCACGCTCGGTAACCGCAACGGCGAACCGGTCAAATGATCACAAGGTCTACCAAGCCGGCTTCGCGTTTCTATGGAGCGGGCGGCGCAAGTGAGGGTAAAGACAACTCAACAACGAGGGTCTGGCGCTCCACGGCGATCGCTGACCCTCGCGGTTGTCGCGAAAGAATAGGCCTTCCTCAGTCCCCTCGGGCAGGGCGACTTCAAGCCCCCCTCGGCGGTGCTGCATCATTTCCGTACACGCTTTCCATTGCGCTCCAGAGCGGCCGGCGCTACACTGGATGAAAGCCGGCAGGTTGGGGCTTGGAGTAAAGCCGACGCCGGGTGGCAATTTCGGGGCGGACCACATCGCGGTTTCGAAAAAAAGGGGGGAATCGCCATTGTCCACGCACAGATGGGCAGTACAGCTACTTCTTGGCGGAATCTTGTGCGCCGCCGTGGCGCCCGCAAAGTCCACGCCGGCCGGGCAGCAGCTTGAGCTTCTGGATTTAACCGGCCACGGCGTGAACCCGCTGGCCAACGATGGCCAGAAGGCCACGGTTTTTGTCTTCACCCGCACCGACTGCCCCATCTCCAACCGCTACGCGCCGCGGCTGCACAAACTTTACGATAAGTTCTCCCCCCAGGGCGTGGCCTTCTGGCTTGTGTATGTAGACCCTCATCAAGGCGCCAAAGCCATCGAGCAGCACATGCGCGAATTCTCCTATCGCTTTGGAGCCCTGCGCGACCCCAATCACGCTCTAGTCAAACTCACCGGAGCGCAGGTAACGCCGGAAGCGGTAGTGTTCGTGCCCATGAAATCCGGGCTGCGCATGGTCTATCGCGGACGGATTGACGACCAGTACGTCGATTTCGGCGTCACGCGCCCTGCTCCGACGACTCACGATTTGGAGAACGTTTTAGAGATCTCTGCATAAATAGATTGACAATGCCATGTTTTGTGCTAGAGTCGGCCTATGGCCGACCACACCGTACGTTCCCGACGAGATGCCATAGCGATGGAAGCGCGGCGGCTGGCTG
>JAHEKS010000371.1 GCA_024638215.1 Acidobacteriota bacterium
AATCCATTTTGTATAGAGCGGAGGGCCTTGAGCGGCGGCTGCTACGGCGCCCAGGACCAGAAGCCCTGCCGTCGCGACAATCCGCCGGTACCACGGTGGCCGCGTCGCCATTTGTGAGGGCCGTGCGCCGAATGAATTCATCACGTGATCCCGCGCCTCCTTCAGAGAGTCTTCAAATACTCAATCAAGTCGTTCAGTTGCACCTTGTCCATATCGGACGTGATTCCGTGCTTGTCTTTCGGATTGAATTTCGTCCAGATCTCCTCCAGCGTCAGCGCTTCGCCGTTGTGGAGAAAGGGCGGGCGCATATAAGCTCCGTCGAGCTGCGGAATATCAAATGCTTTGATAGTGTCGTACTCGGTGGCCGTGCCCACATCCATGGCGACGCGCGAGGTGTAATGAGTGGCCGGGGCATGGCAATAGTAGCAACGGTCCCGGGGCGGAATTAAAGCCCCCGTGTTGGTCCTGGTGCGGAAGAAAATCTCGCGGCCGCGTTCCTGCGCGTCCGTCAGATGGCCGTTCCCAGCTAGGCGCGGGTTGGAGGGCAGCCGCAAAGACTCCATGTAAGTGACGAGGTCCCTTACGTCGCTGGCGCTGAAGCCTTGGGAACGGAAAATGTACATGGCGGTGCGCGGGCCGTCCTGCACGGCCAGGTCCACGTTGTGGCCGTTCCATTTGAAGGGCGAGGTCTCGCCAATATCGAGCAGGGTTCGGTTCTCGACCACGTCGCGCCCCAGCCGCGGGGTTTCGAGGCTCCAAGCCAGGCCGTCGGAGAGCCCTTCGTGCGGATGGCACGAAGCGCAGGCCATTTGCCCCTGGTAGCAGTGGCTAGCATCGAAAAACACCTGCGCGCCCCGGCGGTGCGGCGTGATGACCTTCGGCCCGCCCAGGTCTATGGTCGAGGCAATCTTCAGCTTCTGTAGATCCACAACGCTGACCGTGTCGTCCGTGCGGTTGGCGATGTAAGCCAGCTTGCCGTCGGGAGAAACCACCACGTCAGTGGGATTGCGGCCGGTTTTCAGGCGGTCAACGACGAATTGGCCGGCGGCGTCCAGGCGGTTAGCCAGCGCCTCGGGCTGGCCGGGGGGCACGCGCCGGCGCAGCAAGTTGAGCTTCGCCGTGTTGATGATGGAAACCACGTTCGCGCCCGAGGCGGTCACCAGCGCCAGGCGTCCGTCGGGCGTCGTGGCCGCGCCGAAGCCGTCCGCGAAGTAGTAGTCCACGTCATCCAGCAGGACTTCGGCCACGGAAGGCTTGCGCTGGCCGGGAGCGTCAATGGCGGAGGGTTTGACCAGGGCGATCCCGTGCGTCATGTACCAGCCCTGCTGCACCTGGATCAAAGGGTTCAGATTCTTGGGCCGCATGAAGGGGATAATCAGGTAGCCGCCCGCAGCGGCGGGCAATTCGGCGACGTGCCGCAGTTGGATGACGCCCGGAATGGGAATGTGCTCGGCAACCTCCTGCTTCGCCGTGTCAACCACCGTCAACTCGTCGAGCGGAGGCTTGTCGTACGGCTCGACGCGCACCAGCAGGTTGGAGACGAAAACATGTTTCCCGTCGCGGGACAGCGCGACGTATTCAGGAAAGTGCCCGGCCTCCAGCCGCTTGATTTCGCTTCCCGTCGCAAGGTCAATCACTGAAATGTCGTTGCCCAGCGTATTGGCGACGTAAAGGAACTTGCCGGCACGGTCAGTGGTGATTCCGACCGGCCCCCAGCCCGCACGCAGCGTCTGTCGGACATGGAACGTGTCCACGTCAATCTCGGCAATCGTGTTGTCCCACTCACTGGTCACGAAGAGAGTTTTGCCATCCGGGGAAATCGCGATGCCCTTGGGTCTGCGCCCGACTTGGGCTCGCGCGATGACGCTCCGCGTGCGCGTGTCCAGGGCCAGCACCAGGTCGCTCTCCTCGCAAACGACGTAGAGCCGCTGGCCGTCGGCGGAGAGCGCCATCGCCACGGGGCTGAGATAGCGCACGTCGCGGTCCTCGAAAGCCGGGCCGGTTCGTGTTGACGCCACACCCGAGGAATCGCGCAGCGCGAATCCCACCAGGAACGAGAGGACGAAGAGGGCTCCCACGCCGGGCAAGTGCCAGCCCTGCCCGGTCCTGCGGGGTCCTGGTTTGAGGCCCGTCCTCATGGAGCTTTGCCCTCCGCCGTTTTCGCCGCTGAAGGCTCTTTAACGGTGAGAATCTGGTCGGCCTTGACGTGCTCGAGAGTTTGCACGATTCCGCTCGGCCAGCGGATGACGAGCTTGTCCACTTCCGCGTGCTGTCCCAGTCCGAAATGCGGCCGGGGGTCGCTTTGCGACAGGTAACCTGTTTCCGAAACCGCTTGCACCACCTGATGCGTGTCGCCCGCGACGGCTTCCACACTGGCGCCGTACCCGTCGCGATTGCTCTCGGTTCCCACAAGCCTCACGGTCAGCCAGTGGTTCCGTTTGCCCGCGGGCGGAGTATTGTGAAGAAGAATACCTTCACCGTCCAGGGTCACGATGAAAGCGTCCACATATCCGTCGTTGTCGTAGTCGGCAAAGCAGGCGCCGCGGCTGACGATGCGGTGTTCAAAAAACTTGCCGCCCTCGGTGGAGATATCCGTGAAGGTTCCGTTGCCGTTGTTGCGCAGAAGAGAGCTTTCCATCGGGATCAGCCAAGTCAGGCCGCCATTGACGATGAACAAGTCCTTCCAGCCGTCATTGTCGAAATCGAAGAAGCCGTCTCCCCATGCGGTGTACTGGCCGGAGACGCTGCTCACGCCCGCCTCGTCGGTGGTATCCAGAAAAACGCCGTCCGGCTTGCCGGGATTGTGGAAGAGCCGGTGGTAGCGTGCGTCAGAAACAAACAAGTCCTGCCATCCGTCGTTATCGTAGTCGCCGAAAATCGGGCCCATGGAGCTGGTGGCTTCGCCGTTCTGGCCGTAGGCGACATCGGCCTCGACGGCGATATTGGTAAACGTCCCGTTGCGGTTGTTGTGGTAGAGATAGCTGGGCATCGTATCGTTCGCCACGTAGATGTCCGGATATCCGTCATTGTCGAAGTCGCCGGTGGTGACGCCCATCGCCCGCCCTGGGGCCACGCCGATTCCCGATTGACGCGAGACGTCGGTAAATGTCCCGTCGCCGTTGTTGTGGAACAGCCGGTTGAATTCGGGGTCGTAGTCGAGAGGGCCGGGGTAGTGGTCGGCGGAATAATATTGACGGTAAGCCGGATCGAACTTCAGATAGTTGCCGACGAATAGGTCCAAGTGGCCGTCGCGGTCATAGTCGAGGAAGGCCGTACCAACGCCGAAGTGCCGGTTGTCCACACCGGCCTTGGCCGCCACGTCGGTGAAAGTGCCGTTGCCATTGTTGTGATACAGGATGGCCGAGTCGTAATTCGTGATGTATAAATCTTCGTTGCCGTCGTTGTCGAAGTCTCCGGCGGTGACTCCCATCCCGAAGCCTTTCCCTCCCACACCCGCTGCCGCGGTGACGTCGGTAAACGTTCCGTCGCCGTTGTTGCGATAGAGATGGTTGGTCGAGCCGACGCCGTCGGGCGCGGAGTGATTCGTAATGCCATCCAGGTTGCGGCCGCTGACCACGTAGAGGTCCATCAGCCCGTCGTTGTTGTAATCGAGCCACGCGCAGCCCGAGCCGGTCCCCTCCAGAATTGAACTGAGGTCCTTTTCGCCGAATGAATGGCGGAAGTGAATGCCTCCGTTCCCCGAAGCGTATTCGAAATGGGGCAGCGAAGCTGGCGCAGTGGAATTCGATGATACGGTTTGGCCCGAAACCTGGAAACCAGCCAGAATCAGGATCACGGCCGCAGCCAAAATCGGTAATGGGTATCGAGTGATTC
>JAHEKS010000106.1 GCA_024638215.1 Acidobacteriota bacterium
CGCCGCGCGGGAGAGCTCGCGAACTTTCGACAAGGCGATGCTCGCGTTTGGCTCGGCCGTCTTCGGGTTCTCCATCGCATTTGTAAAAGACATTGCCCCAAGCCCCGTTCCGGAAACCCTGCTGTGGCTTAAAACCTCCTGGTTTTTGTTCTCCGTTGGGCTGCTGGTGATCCTCCTGTCTTTCCTGTTCAGCCACCAAGCTTGCATGTTTGAGATTAAAGTCGGGCAGGAGGCGCTGGGAAAGAAGGATTACAAACGGAAAAGGAATCCATGGAGTCTTGTCACCAGTTGTTGTAATGTCCTATGCGTCGTTTTCCTCTTTTCGGGCCTGCTGTGTTGGTCAGTTTTCGCGTCTGACAACTTGCGCTATGGAGGCACCCCAGTGAACAAAGTTGTGACCCCTACAGAGAAAAAGGGCTTTGCACCCGCCCCGCCGCCGCCCAAACCGCCGTCGCAGGAGCAGACAGCGACGCCGCGACAGGCACCCCCCGCGACGAAACCCACCAACAAGTGAGGGAGACAATATGAAGGCTGCGAAGCGCGCCTCGAAAAGACACCTGGATGGGGGTTACGTGCCGCCCCGACGACCGGCTTCGCCTCCGAAGGCGCCGCCGCCCCCACCCAAGAAGAAGTAGGGAGCAAGGTGCACAGCACGGAACGCGGGCTGGCGCAGAGCTTCAGCTCTGCGCGCCGGAGGCGCAAGGCTGTGACACACGCAGACCCAAATGGTCTGCGTCAGCCCCGAGATTGTGCCGGCCCATTGTCCGCCGGAGACGTTCCGCCGGAACGTCTCTACAATTGTGACACACGCGGCGGCGAGACGCCGCCGCTACAGCCCCTGGCCCGCAACCCGAGTCCCTAGCTCCGAACCCCGAACCACGAACCACGAACCCCGAACCCTGTCATCCTGCCCAGCCCCAAGCAGGGAATTGTGATCGCTCGCCGGACGTGCTAATCTCTAGTCATTAGAGGGGCATAGGGCCCACAATTCAATCGGGAGACGGGCATGGCGACGACACGCTCTCCTCTTCGAGCCGGGATCGTCAGCGCGGTGGCGCTCCTTGTGGGCGCGCTTGCTTTTCCCCGCACCATCTTTTGCCAGACCATCATCATCACGATTGCCGGACACGTGAAGACGGCGGACGGGTCGCCCGTCCCGAATGGAGCGACGGTCTCGCTGGAGACGGGACGAGGCGAGCGAGTGGCGGCTCAGCCCGTGGGCGCGGATGGCAGCTTCGAATTTGACCAGGTCGCGCCCAAGAATTATTACCTGACCGTGACCGCGGAAAATTACCAAACCTTTCGCCAGTTCGTCAATGCGGGAATGGGGGTCTCGGCCTACTACACGGTCGACGTTACCCTGAAGCCCCTTGCCAATGTTAAGGCGCCGGCCTCCGCCCTGCCCGCGCTGACCGATGAAGCCGCTCCCAAAAGTGCGCGCAAGGAATATAAAGCCGGCGCCGAAGCCTTGAAGAAGAACGACCTGAAAAAAGCCCGGCAGCACCTGGGAAAAGCGGTGGCCGAATATCCCTGCTACGCGCGCGCTCAGGCGTCACTGGCACTGGTTGATGTGGCCTATCACAAAACGGACGAGGCCGAAAGCGCGCTCCAGAAGGCGGTTCAATGCGATGGAACCTACCTGAATTCGTATTATATGTTGGGAGAACTCTACCAGAATGAAAAGAAGCTGAAGGAAAGTGAGGCGGTCCTCAGTCAGGGGCTTCGGGTCGCGCCCAGCTCCTGGCCTCTGCTTAACCAGTTGGGTAGGACGCATTACGCCATGGGGAAATATCGGGAAGCCGCGAGCGACTTTGAGCAAGCTGAATCCCTCCATCCGGATATGCCGCCGGAGTTCCACCTCGAGCTCGCCAATGTTTACGTGCAAATGGACCGATACGGTAGGGCTTTGGCGGAAATGGAAACCTACCTGCGCCTGGACCCCAACGGCCGCTTCGCCGCCAGCGCGCGAAGGGCTTCCGAGGCCTTGCGAAAACAGGGCGTGACGCCGGTCACCACCCAGTCCAACCCGGCTCGCCCCGGCAATCCTTGAAAGGGGACCTCCCTGCATAATCCCCTCCGATGGCCAGTTCAGTTTTTCTCCGGACCAAGCCACAGAGTTTCTGAGAAGCGAGGCGCTGCGCTACAAGACTCACATGGCCAAATGTCCCAGGTGCAACGGGCAGGACGCGGTGACGTGCCCTCGATGTGACGGCAAGGGCGTGGAGATTGCCGCGCTCAAGGTTTACACCGAGAAGTGCCCGCACTGTCACGGCAAGGGCGAGATCAAGTGCCCGCTGTGCGGCGGGCGCGGGACAAGCTAGCGGCGGCACTCATCGAGCAGACGGCGATCCCTTCCTGCGTCAGGGCAAGCTCCGATCGCCGCTACAGCGCGACCCCCAACCACGAATCCCGAATCACGAACCCCGAATCCCGAGTCCCGAATCCCCGCTTCCCGTTGTCTTTCGCGCGGCGGCGTGGGAGAATCCAAGCCCAACGGGGTCCCAAAGGAGGAAGGCATGAAGACGGTGAGCTGGATCATTCTTCTTGTGGTCGCTGCTTTGACGTTGCTGACCAGCCTTGAGTCGGCGAACATCGCCTACCGCACGGACCGGGAACGGGTCGCCGGGGTCACGCTGACGGAACTCGCGGCAGGGAAGCCGGATGTGGAGGCGTCGCTGCGGGCGCGGCGCGGGACGGCGGCCTCCTTTGCCGCGGGCTTCGCGACGCTGTTTCTTGCCATCGTGCTTTGGCCCTATCGCCGCGGAGACCGCTGGGCCTGGTGGGCGATTCTGGCGGGCACGCTCGTGGTGGCGGTGATGGTGCTGCTGCGCATACCGGCCCTTGGCATCGGGTTGCGCTCGCCCGGCGGAGGCACCTCGACCGAAGTGCTTCTCCTGTTGGGCGTGGTGGCCATCGGGCTCGCCTTGGGCGCGGGAAGGTTTCGAAGCGGAAATTAGAAACTGGAAATTCGAAAATAGAAATTCGAAAATCGAACCTCGAAATTCGAAAATAGAAATTCGAAACTCGAGAACCGAAACCCGAAATTCGAAAATGGGAGCCCGGGCCTATACTTCACACTTCATGCTTGCGCGTCCCGAGCCCCTAGTCCCGAGTCGCTAACCCCGGCCCACTGTTTTCTTCCCGAGCCCCGAGTCCCGAGTCGCGTTTGTCATCGCTCGCCGCACGTGCTAATCTTCAATTATCGGACGGGCATTGGGGCCACAATTCGCGCGGGAGACGGGCATGGCAGCGAACTACTCCTCTTTTCGAGCGGGAATCGTATGCGGGGTTGCGCTCGTGGGTGCGGTGCTGCTTTTTCCCCTGACGTGTTTCGGCCAGCATCAGATTACGCTTATGGGAGAAGTGCGGACTCCCGACCGTCAGCTCATTACCACCGGCGTAATGTTGACGCTGACGACGCAGCGCGGCAGCATGGTGGGGACGCGGCCGGTGGACTCGCGCGGGGCCTATGCCTTTGACGGGCTGTCGTACGGCACCTACATACTCACGGTCACCGCGGATGGTTTCCAAACCCATGAGGAGACGGTTCACATCTCGATTGGAGTCCCTGACTACTACACCGTGAACGTCACCCTTGAGCCTGAGGCGAACCGTAAAGTCGCGCCCGCCGACCTGCCCGCGCTGACCGATGAAGCCGCTCCCAAGAGCGCGCGCAAGGAATATGACGCCGGCGCCGAAGCCTTGAAGCGGGGCGACTCGAAGAAAGCCCGGCTGCACCTGGAAAACGCCGTCGCAGAATATCCCTGCTACGCGCGGGCGCAGGCGGCGCTGGCGCAAGTGGACGCCGCCAATCGCAAGCCGGAAGCCGCCGAGTTGGCGCTCAAAAAAGCCATCCAGTGCGATGGGACCTTTCTCGAGTCTTACGCGATGCTCGCGCAGCTTTACATTACGGGAAAAAAGTATGCGGACAGCGAAGCCATCCTCCGGCAGGGCCTTCGAGTAGCGCCCAGCTCCTGGCCGCTGCATTATCAGATGGGAAGAACGCATTTCGCCATGGAAAACTACGCGGAGGCCGCGCGCGACTTCGAGGAAGCCCTGTCCAACCATCCCGGCATGCCGGCGGACTTCCACGCGCAACTCGCCAACGCCTACCTGGCCACGAACCAGCTCGGCAAGGCGCTGGCTGAGGTTGAGACCTACTTGCGCCTGGATCCCAAGGGCCGCTTCGCCGCCAGCGCCCGCCGGACTTCGGAAACGTTGCGGGCCCGCGGCGTGACCCCCATCCCTTTCCAGGCGGCCGCTGTTACCACTGCCAAGCCTTGAAGGAATTGGACGCTTTGGCGCTACAAGTTGGCGTGCCCAGATGCGGCCGCGGACTTCTGCCTGGCAACTCACGCCAGGCCGATTTCATCTGAATGCCTAGGACTGTACGGGCCGGGGGCTCGGGAGGAACCATGAACGACTGGACTGGAAGATTGCGTCGGGGGTGGTTTTCGTGCGGTCTCGCTTTGAGCCTTGCATTGGCCGCGTTGCCGGCGGCGGGGCAGAATCAGCCGGGCCAGCCCGGCACGCAGCCGGAGCAATCTGCGAATGAGAACACGCAGCCGGCGGCGCAAGCGCCTGAGCCGGAGTATCGGCACGTCCCGGCAACGCTCACTCTGAAGCCGGGCACGGTAATTGCCGCGCGCATCTCGCAGTTGCTTTCGAGCGACAAAAACAAGCCGGGCGATTCGTTTTCCGCCGTGCTCGAACAGCCGGTGGTCGTGGACGGCTGGGTGGTGGCGCGGCGCGGCCAAACCGTACTCGGCCGCGTGGCCATTGCGCAAAAGGCCGGGCGCGTTAAAGGCACCTCGAAATTGGGCATCGAACTGAGCGAACTGGTGCTGGTGGACGGCCAGCAATTGCCGATCCGCTCACAGTTGCTCCAGGATAGCGGCGGGACCACGAAGGGCAGGGACGCCGCCGCTACCGCAACCACCACAGCCATGGGCGCGGCCATCGGCGGCGCCGCCAACGGCGGGGAAGGCGCCGGAATCGGCGCGGCGATTGGAGCCGGCGCGGGACTGGCGGGCGTGTTGCTGACGCGCGGGCGGGCGACCGTGATTCCCCCTGAGACTTCGCTGACCTTTCAGCTTCGATACCCTGTTGCGATTTCCACCGCGAACAGCGGCCCGGCGTTTCGCCCGGTGGTTCCGGAGGATTACGACAACCGCAGCCTGCAACGCCGGCCGGGGCGTTACGCCGAAGGGCCCTATCCTCTGCCGCCGCCCTATGGTCCCTACTTCGCGCCGTGGTGGGGATATTACTATCCCGCGCCCTTCGTCGTGGGCTTCTACGGATTCGGCCGCCGCGGATATCGGCACTGGTAAGCGTGGTCTCTTGTCTTGCCTACCGGTGCGCGCCCCCGAACTACCCCTGACCGTTTCGTCCGCCTCAGTCCCTTGCTTTCACAGGCGCTGCTGATTTCGGGCCCGGCAGCGGGTGGTCTTCGTCCATGTGAATGACCGTGATTGTCGCGAGGCGGCGAAAGTCGGGGCCCCGGCCTCGCGCTTGGAGTGAGCTACTTGGCTGATAATTAAAGACTTAGCCAGGGGCATGGAGCGCCTTGAACCATACCCTTAGATTCTGTGCTTTAACCCTCTCTAATTTCTTGCTTTTCGCATAGCCTATTCGGTAAACTGAACATAACTCAAGATATGCAAGCTCTTTTCCGAGTTGCGGTCTTACCTGGCGATGGCGTTGGAAGCGAAGTGACCGCGGAGGCCGTGAAAGTTCTCAAAGCGGTCGAAGAGATTTCAGGCCCGCGCTTTCGCTTTCAAACCGGATTGATCGGCGGCTGCGCGCTGGACGCAACTGCGGTGCCATTGCCTGCCGAGACTATTTCCATATGTATTAATGCCCAGGCGATTCTGTTGGGAGCCGTGGGCGGCCCGCAGTGGGATGGCAAGCGTCCGGAGCTGCGCCCCGAGCAGGGCTTGCTGCAACTGCGGCAGCGCATGGGGCTCTACATCAATCTGCGCCCGGCCAAAGTCCTGGACTCGCTGGTTGGGATCTCGGCGCTCAAGCCGCCGGCGGTGCGCGGCACCGACCTGCTCATCGTGCGCGAGTTGATGGGCGGGATCTACTTCGGTAATCCGCGCGGCATCTTTGCCAAGAACGGCGAGCGCATGGGCGTCAACACGGAAGTTTATCGCGAGCACGAAGTGGAGCGCGTGGCGCACCGCGCCTTCCAACTGGCGCGCGCGCGGCGCCGCAAAGTGACTTCGGTGGACAAAGCCAACGTGCTCGAAACATCGCGGCTGTGGCGCGACGTGGTGAATCACATCGCGCGCGCCTATCCCGACGTCCAGCTCGAGCACCTTTACGTGGACAGTTGCGCGATGCAATTGATCGGCGAGCCCACGCGCTTCGACGTCATCCTCACCAACAACATGTTCGGCGACATCCTGAGCGACGAGGCCGCGATGCTGGCGGGCTCGATCGGCCTGCTGCCTTCGGCGAGCCTGGGCGACGGCCCGGCGCTCTACGAGCCGGTGCACGGCTCAGCGCCTTCGATTGCCGGCCGCAACCGTGCCAATCCCATCGGTGCCATCGCATCCGCGGCCATGATGTTGCGCCACTCGTTCCGCATGGAAGGCGCGGCGCTCGCGATTGAGGCGGCCATCGAGAAAGTCCTCAAGCGCGGCGCGCGCACCGCCGACATTCCTGGCAAGAAGCGGCCCACCACCACATCCCACATGGGAGACCTCATCGCTCTCGAAACCAAGAAGCTCCTGAAGTCTTCCAAGTTCCGCAACGCGTAAACTGGAAAACCGAAGATCGAAATTCGAAACTCGAAATTCGAAAAGTGAGTAGCCGTTTCTGCGGTCCCCGGCTTTTGTCTTGAAAATCGAAATGCGAAACTCAAAAATGGAAATTCGAAAAGCGGCTATCGGCAATCGAGAATTGCCAATCCCGAGCCGTGAACCCTAGTTGCAACCTCCGAGCCCCTGGCGGCGAGCCGCCAGCCCCGGCCCCCGAACCCGGGTCCCGAACCCAAATCCCGAATTCCAGCCCTTTTCACTGCACGGCGAACGTGACGGCAGTCGAGTGGCTCAAGTTGCCGGAGGTCGCGGCGATCGTGAGCGTATAGGTTCCGGCCGGCGTGCCGGGGACATGGATCACGCCGCTGCCGCCTCCGCCGCCGCACGAAGCCCACAAGGCGACGGTCAACAGCAGCGACGCCAGCGGCAGGAGAGCGAGTCTCCTAGCGGCGAAAGATTCCGACCAAGAATTGCGGCTGAGGCGAACGGCGGCAAACCCCATCGCCGCGAGCAAGCCCAGCAATCCAAGCCAAGCGCCGGGCGGCAGCAAATTGTCGAACGGCCCGCGCCCAGAGGGCGGCGCCTGCGCTTGGCGCGAGGCTCCCAGGGGCCGACCCAACGCTGCCCTTGCAACTTTGCGCCTCTCGAATTACACTCCCGCCAATTAGTTCTTGAGTGACCGAAGGGGACCTTGACTGAAGCCCGCGAACAATTCGCCGAAAGTCTGGAAAAGCTGGTGGCGAAATTCGACGGCGAAAGGGACTATTACCTTTCCAGGTCCTACCTGGAAGCCCAGGCGCGCGTGGACTTCATCACGCCGCTTTTCAAGGCCCTGGGCTGGGACGTTGAAAATGAGGCGGGTCTGGCTCACCACGCGCGCAAGGTGGTGGTCGAGCAGGGCGAGAGCGACACGACGGGCCGCCCGGATTACAACTTCCGGCTGAACGCGCAGACCAAATTCTTTGTGGAGGCCAAAGCCCCCGCCGAGGCGCTGGGACGCGAAACCGCCGCGACCGACGCCCAGATTGACGAACTGGTTTACTATCTTTACGGGATTACGGACGAGGAGCGGAAAATCGTCCAGGCGAAGGAGTAGGGGGGCGGGTGGATGGCATACACAATCTTCCTCAGTCACAGCTCAAAAGATGCACACTGGGTCAAAAGAATTGCTGACGACTCGAAGCAGGTTGGGGTCGAGGTGTACATGTACGAACACGACCCGCAGCCGGGCCGCATGATCGCGGAGAAGGTCGAATCAGCTATCCGGGCTTCCGATGCGCTCGTCGTACTCCTTACCAGAGAAAGCCAGTTTTCAGCCTACGTGCAACAAGAAATCGGGCTCGCCAGAGGTTTGGGAAAGCCCGTCATCCCTCTCGTGCAACCCGGCGTCAGCCACGCAAACCTTGCGATGCTGGAAGGGGCCGAGTACATCAACTTCGACTTCGAAGACCCTCAACCAGGCCTGTCATCCTTTCTTGAGTACTTGCGTAGGACCCAGTTTGACAAGCAGGCGAGCCAAGCTCTGTTTGCTGCAGGGGCGCTCGTGGAAACGGCCTCGCACTCAACGCTCAGCCGCTGGGAGACCGAAATCCTGCTCAATGTACCTGAAGACGGCAGGATTATGCGGCTCGAATTCCAATTGGGCGAGTCACTCCTGGTAGGCCCGATGGCGCTGCCGGACGTGAACAATTACGATGCAGACTCAGCGGCCCACTATCTAGACGCCCTGGACTTGCTCATCCGACGGGGGCTTGTCAGGTTTGTGGGGGGCGACCTGTACATGCTGACAGGCAGGGGGTTTGATCTGCGGAGGACGATGCTCGGCCACGGCTCGGCCTCCTAAGGCAGAACGCCCGGCACGACAAGATGGTGGCGCTGGTGGACCGGATGCTGGAATTGAACAAGAAGAAACATTCCGGCGCTGTAGCGGCGATGTCCTCATCGCCGCGTGCCCATACGGGCGCGAGCGCTATAAAAGCCGCCGGTAGGGACACCGGCGCTACAGGTTTGGACCGTGAAATCGCCGCGACCGACGCCGAAATTGACGAACTGGTTTACGAGCTTTACGGCATCACCGACGAAGAGCGCAGAGTCATCGAGGGGGCGCTGTAGCGGCGATCGGAGTTCGCCCTGCCGGGGCGGGGATCGCCGAAACCCGGGCGGCGAACGCAGTTCGCCGCTACAGCGGGGATGCGCGTTCCCTGTAGCGCCGGTCTGCGACCGGCGACGTCGCCGCTCATAGAGCGGCGCTACAGTGGTGATAACATCGGACGGCGTTGGCGGCGGAAAGCGGAGCACGTAGCGCAGGACCCGCTTGCCGGTCCTGCGGGGATTCCAGGCTGTGTCAAACCATGGGAATTGAAAACCCGCAACGTCGAACTACGGACGTTGCGCTACAAACCACCCCAGAAAAGGAAGGATGGGCTCGTCGTGGGTGAAAATCAGTTTTTCAGTTTGCAAGGCCAGGTGGCGGTGGTGACGGGCGGCGGGCAGGAGATCGGCGCGGGCATCGCGCGTCGCCTGAGCGCGGCCGGGGCGCGGGTGGCGATCCTGGATTTGAATGAAGCGAACGCCCGCGCTGTGGCCGGCCCGCTTGGCGGACTCGGGCTGCGCTGCGATGTCTCTTCGGCGGCGGAGGTGGAGCGCGCCCTGGGCGAAGTGGGGCGCGAGTTCGGCGGAATCCAAATCCTGGTGAACAACGCCGGAATCGCGGGCAAGACCGCGCCGCTTTGGGAACTGGAAGAACGCGATCTGGATCAGGTCTATGCGGTGAACCTGAAGGGCGTCTTTCTGATGTGTCGGGCCGTAATCCGGCATATGCTCGAACGCGGCTACGGGCGGATCGTCAATGTGGCCTCCATTGCCGGCAAGGAGGGCAACCCCACGCTGATTCCTTATTCCAGCACCAAGGCCGCCGTGATCGCGCTGACCAAGGCTCTGGCCAAGGAAGTTGCCGGAAAAGGCGATATTACTGTGAATAGTATCTCTCCTGCCGTCGTGCGCACCAAGATTCTGGACACCATTCCGCAGTCCACCATTGATTACATGGTCAGCCGCATCCCCATGGGACGCACCGGCAAAATCGAGGAGGTGGCGGCGCTGGTCCATTATCTGGTTTCGCGCGAAGCCTCGTTTACCACCGGCCAGTGCTACGACATCTCGGGCGGCCGGGCGACCTATTAGCCATCGGAAAGTTCGCCTGGGCGCACACTCCGCGGGGCGGAAGTGAAATCCGGGCGGAATCAAAAATCGCCGCACCTCGGAGGCCGATGCAACGCGAAGTAGGGAATCAGCCTCCAACCAACTGATTGACGGGGCGTTGGAGAAATCCGGGCGCGCCGGCCGGAATGGCCGAAGCTAAGGGCGCAAGCAAGAAGATTTCGAATCGCTGGGCTGGAAGGGGACCCACCATGAGAACCTCACAATTCTTGCGCGCCTGGGGAGGTATCCTGCGCGGGCGCACACCCATCCTCTCCATCGAAATCACCAAGGAATGCCCGCTGCGCTGCCTGGGCTGCTATGCCTACGACGCCGCCCACCTGGGTGAGGCGGGGCGGCTGCGCGACATGAGCGACTTGAAAGGCCAGGCGCTGGTGGACGGCGTCCTCGATCTGGCGCGGCGGCACAGACCCGTGCATGTTTCAATTGTGGGCGGCGAGCCGCTGGTGCGCTACCGCGAGTTGAACGGCTTGCTGCCGCGCCTGGATGCGCTCGGCATTGACGTGCAATTGGTGACCAGCGCCGTGCGCCGCATTCCGCACGAGTGGCGCGGGCTGCGCTATTTCGGCCTGGTGGTTTCGATTGACGGCCTGCAGCCTGAGCACGACCGCCGCCGCGCCCCCGCCACCTACGACCGCATCCTCGCAAATATTGCAGGACATAGAATTATCGTCCATTGTACGGTTACCCGGCAGTTGCTGGGCCGCCCCGACTACCTGGCGGAGTTCACGGACTTCTGGTCTCGCCGCTCCGAAACGCGGAAGATCTGGTTCAGCCTCTACACCCCGCAGCAGGGCGACGCGAGCGAAGAACGCCTGCGCCCGCAAGACCGCGTGGCGGTGGTTGAGGAACTCGCCCGCCTGCGCGAAGTGTTTGCGAAGATTGAACTGCCTGAGGCGGTGCTGCGCGGCTACCTTCACCCGCCGCAATCGCCCGCGGATTGCATCTTCGCGCAAACCACCACGTGCGTCACCGCCGACCTCCGGACGCGCATCACCCCGTGCCAGTTCGGCGGGCAGCCCGTCTGCTCGGAGTGCGGCTGCATGGCTTCCGCCGGGTTTGCGGCGCTGGGCAAATACCGGCTCGGCGGCCTGCTGCCCGTTTCCGAGATCTATTCCTACTCGAAGAGGATCGGCGCGCGCGTCGCCGCCGAGGCCTGACCCTGCCGCGGCCCGGCGCGAATTCTGCCGTTGCATTTCACCACCGTTTCCCACAATAATCGCGCCCATGAGTACTCCATCCATCAGCAAGAGTGCGTTCGCATTTTGTATATTGGGGATTCTTATGGCCTCGACGAATTTCGGCGGCGCGAGCGCCGCGCCGGCAAACGACCAGCTTGTGCGCGGAGCGGACTTGGTCTTGCTTCGCGGAAAGATTTGGACGGGCGAGCCCGTGGCGCCGCCCGGCGTGAAAGCGACGCCCGCGAAATTCGCGCAGGCGGTCGCGATCCTCGACGGCCGTATCGTCGCCGTCGGGACGGACGCGGAAATTCAGCCCTATGTCGCTTCGGACACTCAGGTCGTGGATTTGGGCGGGCGGCTGGCGATGCCGGGCTTCATTGACGCGCACGTGCATTTTCTCGGGGGGAGCTTCCAGCTCCTCGAAGTGGATCTGAAGAACACGCACGACGAAGCCGAGTTCACCCGGCTGATTGGCGAGAAGGCCAAAACGTTGCCGAAAGGCCGCTGGATTCTGGGGGGCAACTGGGACGAGGAAGCCTGGCCCGACGCCAAGCTTCCCACGCGCTGGATGATTGACGCGGTGACGCCTGCGAATCCCGTTTACATCAGCCGCTACGACGGCCATGCCGGCCTGGCGAATTCGCTGGCGCTGAAATTGGCCGGCATCACCAAGGATACGCCTGACCCCGAGGGCGGCGTGATCGTGCGCGACCCGAAGAGCGGCGAGCCTACCGGCGTGTTGAAAGACGCCGCGCAGGATCTGGTTACGCGCGTCATTCCCAATCCCAGCGAAGAGGAAGTGATCGAAGCGCTGCACGCGGGGCTGAAGGAAGCGGCGCGCGTGGGCGTGACCACGGTGGATGACATGGCGCTCGGCGACGAAACGCCCAACGGCGATTTCACCGGCGAAATCCGCCTGCTGCGCCAAGCCGGGCGTGAGGGCTGGCTGACCTGCCGCTTCTACGAAATCACGCCCGTCGAGCAGTGGAAGCGCCTGGCGGACGCCGGCATTTCGCACAACTTCGGCGACGAATTCATTCAGATGGGCGCGGTCAAGGGCTTTGCCGACGGCTCCATCGGCTCGCGCACCGCGTGGATGTTCGAGCACTACACGGATGACGCCAAGAATTTCGGCCTGCCCATGCCCCTCATGGACCCTCCGGCGAAGATGGAAGCGGCGGTGCGCGGGGCAGATGCGGCGGGCATTCAGCCGTGCATTCACGCGATCGGAACACGAGCTAATGCCGAAATGCTGAATATTTACCAGAAGGTGGAGGAGGAGAATCGCCGGCCGCCGAGCGGCGCCGCCTCGCCTCGCTTCCGCATCGAGCACGCCCAGCACTTGCGCCCGCAGGACTTTGCCACTTTTGCCAAGCTGGGTATTATTGCTTCCATGCAGCCCTACCACGCCATTGACGACGGCCGCTGGGTCGAAAAGCGCATCGGCCCCGAGCGCACGCGCTGGAGCTATGCCTGGCGCTCCATGCTCAACGCCGGCGCGCTGCTTGCCTTCGGCACCGACTGGCCCGTGGCCCCGCTCGACCCCCTGCTGGGCGTTTATGCCGCCGTCACGCGCGAGACGCTCGATGGGAAGAATCCCGGCGGATGGATTCCGGAAGAGAAGATCTCGCTCGAAGAGGCTCTGCGCGCCTACACCTACGGCAGCGCCTACGCGGCTTTCCAGGAAAGAGAGAAGGGAAGCATCGCGCCCGGCAAGCTGGGCGACATCGTCGTGCTCTCCGACGATCTGTTTTCCATTCCTCCCGACAAAATCAAAGACGCGCACGTAGTGCTGACGGTGGTCGGCGGGCGGATCGTCCATAGTGAAGGATTGTGATGTTCCCGTCGAAGGCCACCTTGGCGCGGTGGTTCAGGCGGCTGGGCAGGCTTGTGCCCGCCGGGACAGGCGGGACATTGCCGTTGCAATTGTATTTACGTTGTATGTACAATAAGGAAGGCGTCGATGGCTGAGCAGCCCTGGGAGCTTGACTGGGATGCCTCGAACCTTCGGCACTTGGCGCGCCACCGGATTAGCCGCCAGGAGTTTGAGCAAGCGATGACGAACAACCCGATTTTCATGGATGTGCGCGACGAAATGGGCGAGGAGCGATGGTACGCTGTGGGGGCTACGGATAATCTACGCGTCCTGTTTCTGATTCTTGCATTTCGTGGCGAACGCGTACGGCCGATAACAGGCTGGGAGGCGAGCAAAAAACTGCGCGAAGCGTACTTCCGCCAAAAGTCCGGGTGAGGTGAGCGCATGAGCAGGAAGAAGAAACTGTCTATTCCGAAGTTTGGCTCGGAAGCCGAAGAGGCGCGGTGGCACGACCGGCACAAGCTCCAACTCGAGACCGCCATGGCGCGCCGCATCCAGGAAGGCTCCGCCCTGAACCTCCGGCAGGTTGTTGCCCGCGCCAAGCTGCGTCCGGTGACCATCCGCTTGGCCACCGAAGATATCGACGCGGCGCGCGCCCTGGCAGCCCGCAAAGGAATCGGATACCAAACGTATATCAAAATGCTGCTGCGCGAAGCCCTCGAACGCGAATCGGGCGGCCGGTGACCGCTGGGGGACGCTGACCCGCGCCGCCGGGCTCAAAATCGGCTGAATCGGCGCGGGCACGCTTATGGCGCTTCTACTTCCATTCCCAGTATTTGGTGTGCGTATTGCCGTTTGCATCCACTTCGTACTCATAAACGACCACGGCGTTGTTGAGCCGCGCCAGCTTGGGCGAGGCGGAGCTGTAATACAGGGCACCGCGATAGCTGACCGCGCCCCCGCCCACGAATCGTCCGACCCCCTGGCCCTTCCAGGCGGCCATGTCGCCCTCCTTGGTCATGAGGACGCCTTGGCCCTCTCCAAACATAGTTCCATCGGACCTCGGCGCCGAGGCGTAAGTCCCGAAGCCGTTGAATTCTATTCCCAGCATTTTCCCGCTGTCATCGAACGTGACCTCCACTTTGACGCCGTTGTCGGCCGGAAGCGCTCTCCGGCCCGTCCGTTTACCCTGCGATTCTCCGATTTGTTCACCCAGCATTTCTAATCTCCTTTCGAATCTTGAATTCGGACACAAAGTGGTCCGGCGATAGTGAGCGGGAGCGAACTCCCGGGCCCGGCACCGTCGCAGCACTGTAGTGTCTGATTTGCCCTTGGAGCTGAGGTGGCTATTCTGCTGCCTGGCGGCTAGCAGGGTGCTGAAAAACCCTGATCTTTATGCTTGTCAAATATACGCGTTCGTTTATAGTTCTCCTGAGTAATTCTCAGGAGGGAATCACGATGCGCGGCGACCGAAACTTGCAGAATCCCATGTTCTTTGTG
>JAHEKS010000107.1 GCA_024638215.1 Acidobacteriota bacterium
CCACCTGCACGGCCTGGTGCGAATCGTAGGGGCGGACGGCGTCCGCCCTCCGGATTCTTGCGGCAAGGTTCCCCGGCTGGCAGTAACGGCGAATGCCCCAGGCACCCAACGGGGCGAACGCCGCCCGCCGCAGATAACATTTCCCAATGCGGGTCCCCAAATCACATCGAACGCGAATGGTCCTGATGTTTATCGGGGCGAACGCCGTTCGCCCCTACCTATGCACGCGCGGTCGCTCGCTTCCTTTGTGGCGGGATTCAAATCGGCGGCGGCCAGCGCGATTAACAAAATGCGCGCGACCCCCGGCGTGCCCGTGTGGCAGCGGAATTATTACGAACGCGTGGTGCGCGACCAGCGCGAATTCGAAATCATCCGCGAATACATCGCGACGAACCCGCTGCGGTGGGTGACCGACCCGGAATTCACGTAGGGGCAATTCATGAATTGCCCCTACACCTCCGGCGTGCGCTGCCGCGTTTCACATCGCCGACGCCGGTGGTATTCTAGGCACACGCCGCCGAAACTAGCCGGCGCTGCAGGATTCTGAGGGCGGATTGCAGACCCGCCCCGCGTCGCGCAGGAGGTTGACACCATGAAACGGGCAATCATCATCACTGGAATCGCGGCGGCGCTGGTGCTGGCCGCGGCGGCTCTATTCACGGACTGGGACGATGTGATTCTTTCCTGGGCGGCACCGGGGCTGGCCGCGCCCTCCGCCCGATCCGACGCTGAAAAGCGCGTGCTGGCGGTTCTGAACGAAATGCGGGCGAACGGCGGCACCTACCTGAGTGTGAGCGAGGAAAAGGGCCGCGTGCTGCGGCTGCTCACCGAAGCCGCGGGCGCCAAGCACGTGGTCGAGATCGGGACCTCCACGGGCTACTCCGGCCTCTGGTTCTGCCTGGCGCTCCAGGCCACCGGGGGCCATTTAACTACTTTTGAAATAGACCGCGGGCGCGCCGCCCAGGCGCGCATCAACTTCAAGACGGCGGGCGTGGACAAGCTTGCGACGGTGGTTGAAGGCGACGCGCACCAGAAGCTCGCCGAAGTGGCCGAACCGATTGACGTGGCTTTCATTGACGCGGACAAAGAGGGCTATCCCGATTATCTGAAGCAGTTGCTGCCGCGCGTCGGTCCCGGCGGGCTGATCATCGCCGACAACCTGAATATGTCTTCCGAATACCGCTCGGCCGTGATGAACAATCCCGCGCTCGAGACGGTGGTTTGGGGCCGCGATTTGGGCGTCACGCTGAAGAAGCGCTGAGCGGTACCAGCCAGCCCCGGCACACACATTCTGCCGGCCGCTCTGCGGCGTCCAAGCCGCTGCTCTCCTCTCGATTCCGGGTGCTTGGTTGCACGCTGCCCGGCGCTACGCCTGAGGTGACGATGTAGAGGCGGCTTTAGGCCGCCATTGCCGGTGGCGAGGTAAACTCGCCGCTACGCCTGCGACGGCGGCGGAGCGGGCGTCAGGCCGTGGCGGAGCATGATCTCGATCATCTTGGCGCGGTCCGGCGGCCCGCCCGCGGCCGCGTTGATGACCTCGGCGGACTCGCGGAAATATTGCGGGCCGATGGCGGCGGGGGTGATCACGCAGAGCGCCTTGGCGTCCCGGCTGCCGTTGTTGTCGAAGCGGTGAACGGCGCCGCGCGGAATCGAGAGCGCCTGCCCCGGCCCGACCTCGATGGGTTTTCCGTCCACCGTCCAGGTGAGCACGCCTTCGATGCCGTAGATGGTCTCTTCGTAGTGGTCGTGGCTGTGCGCCGGAGCCGCCAGGCGCTGCGCGGCCGGGACCGCGAGCTCGAAGGCCGCGATGCTGCCGTTCGAGTTCTCTCCCGTGATCAGGAATCGCACCGCGAGCGGGCCCAGACGGATGGTTTCTTCCGCAGGGTTGATGCCGAGTTCGAGGATTGGTCGGGTCATGGGTTCCTCCCCCTATAGTAAATTCAATTTACTATGGTAGAATGTAAATGGAGTTTACTATGAATGTCAAGCACAAAATGTCGAGCCCGGTTAGGACCAGGGATATGCTCATCGGGGCGCTGCTGCGCGTTCCCGCCCAGGCCATCCACCGTCGCCTGATCCAGGAGCTCAACCGGGCCGGATTTGAGGAGCTGCGCCTGCCGCACATGGCGGTGCTCCAGTTTCCGGGTCCCGACGGTGTTCGCCCCGGCACTCTCGCCGAGCGCGCCGGCGTCAGCAAGCAGGCCATGAACCAGCTCCTCCGGAGCCTGGAACGTCTCGGCTACATCGTCCGGTCCGACGCGCCGCACGAGAGACGCGCGCGCATCATCCGCTTTACCAAGCGCGGACACGCCGCCTACGCCAAGATTCACGAGATTCTTCGCGACATCGAGCGCGAATGGAGCGCCGAGCTTGGCCCCAAGCGTTTCACTGAGCTCAAAGAGCTGCTGCTGCGTGTCTGGAAAAGCCCGCTGGTTCGCTAGCCGTCGGCAGAGGCGTGCGGCCCGCGCGTCGCGTGGAGTGCGGGGGCTCGCCGCCGCTTTGGTCAGACCAGCAGTCCGTCAACTGACGGGCGCACTCCAAGAGGGCGAACGCCGTTCGCCCCTACACTGTCAACTAACTACTTCTCTCAATGCTTGAAATGCCGAATCCCCGTAAACATCATCGCCAGGCCGAGCTTGTTGGCTGCGGCGATCACTTCGTTATCGCGCACGGAGCCGCCCGGCTGGACGATGGCGGTGGCGCCCGCCTTGGCGGCCTCTTCCACGCCGTCGGGGAAGGGAAAGAAGGCGTCCGAGCCGACCACCGTTCCCTCCAGCGAATGTTTCAGCTCGCGCGCCTTCGAGGCCGCGAGCTTCACCGAGTCCACGCGGCTCATCTGTCCCGCGCCCACGCCCACGGCGCAATTTTCGCGCGCAAAGACGATGGCGTTGGACTTGACGTGCTTGGCCACGCGCCAGGCGAACACCAGGGCGCGCTTCTCGGCGTCGGTGGGCTGGCGCTCCGTCACGCACTTCCATTCTTCGGGCTTGGCGGGATAATCGTCCGGCGTCATCATCAGCAGCCCGCCCGAAACGTTTTTGACGTCCATCTCCCGCTTGCCGGCGGCCGCACCGCCCATTTCCATAACGCGCAGATTCTTCTTGGCCGCGAATTTGGCGAGCGCTTCCGGTTCGTAGGCTGTCGCGATGACCGCTTCGACGAACAGCTTCGACATGGCTTCGGCGGTGGCGGCGTCCACGCGGCGGTTGAAGGCAATCACCGAGCCGTAGGCCGAAACGGGATCCACTTCCAGCGCGCGCGCATAACTTTCCGCGAGCGTCGCGGCCGAGGCAATGCCGCACGGGTTGGTGTGCTTGATGATGGCGGTGGTGGGCTCGTCGAATTCGCGCACCATGCGCCACGCCGCTTCCAGATCCACCAGATTGTTGTAGGAAAGTTCCTTCCCCTGATGCTGGCGCGCCCGCGCCAATCCGCCGCCCGCGAGGTTGGCGTAGAGCGCTGCCTTCTGATGCGGGTTTTCGCCGTAGCGCAGGTCCATGACCTTGGTGTAGTTGAGGTGGAGATTTTCGGGAAATTCGCCGCCCGCGCGCTCCTGCAGGGTGGTAGAAATTGCCGCATCGTACGCCGCAGTCGTGGCAAAGGCCTTGCGGGCCAGGCGCGCGCGGGTTTCGTCGGAAACGCCGCCGGCCTGCTCGATCTCTGCCAGCACCTTCGCGTAGTCGGCCGCGTCCACCACCACCGCGACGTCTTCGAAATTCTTGGCGGCGGAGCGAATCATTGAAGGCCCGCCGATATCAATATTCTCAATAATCTCCTGGAAGGCAACACCCGGCTTGGCCGCCGTTTTCTCGAAGGGATAAAGGCTGACGGCGACGAGATCAATCAATCCGATGCCCTGCGCCTGCACCTGCGCCTGGTGGTCGGCGCTGGCGCGGATGGCGAGGAGGCCGCCGTGGATCTTGGGGTGCAGCGTCTTGACGCGCCCGTCGAGCATTTCGGGGAAGCCGGTGACTTCGGAAACGTCCTTGACCTTCACGCCGTGGTCGCGCAGCAGGCGCGCCGTGCCGCCGGTCGAGAGGATTTCGATGCCGCGGCGCGCCAGTCCTTGCGCGAATTCGACCACGCCGCTCTTGTCGCTGACGCTGATCAGCGCACGCGAGATTTTTCTCATGTCTGCTCCTTGGATGAGTCCGCCAGACGGCGGAGCAGATAGCCAGCCCGGTGGGGGGACCGGACTACTCCGATTTCACGGCCTTCAACTTGACTTTGCCGTCTTCCACGCTGACGGAAAATTGAACTTTTTCGCAACCCAGCGATTCTTTGACCTGCTTGGTCTTTTCGCTGACGAACTTGGCAAACGTGGCCAGATCAATATTGTCCACGCGCTCGCCCACCTGGCGCCGGGCCTCGACTACCGCCTTGAGCAACTGTTCGACTTTTTCCTGTTCCTTCTCGGGATCCGCGCAGACCACGCGCACCGGGCCCTCCCCGGGCTGCGCTCCCGGGCGCGCCGTGCGAAAACGCCCGCTGCTGCCCTCTTCTTTCTGTTTCAGCTTCTTGCGCCACAGGTCGTTGTTGACCGCGTACTTCTGCACCAGTTGGGTGAACTTGTAGCGCTGGCTGAAGTTCATTTTTGAGCCCTCGGTGTATTTCTTGATCAGCGTGTCCACCCGGAAGACGGTATCGCGCGGCGGGCGGGGGGAGCCGCCGCTGAAATAAATCTCGTACTCGATTTTGAGCCGGCGGATGTACTCGTCGAGCTTGCTCAGCTCTTCATCAACCGTCATGCGTGGCTCCCAAGGGCAGTTTCAAGACGGCAAAATTATACCCCGCCGCAAGCGCGGCGCGCCAATCGAAAAGATGCTGTAGCGGCGGCGTCTCGCCGCCGTTCCCCGTCATCGGTAGGGGAACGCCTTCACGGCGCTCCCGTCGGTCCTTGCCGTCCAGAGATCGGGAGGGCCTTGAAGGCCCTCCCTTACCAGCGCCGCCCAGGTATGGCTTCCAGCATTTGACCGCCCGCCGCAACTGTGTTGAAATGGCGCTGAAGCTGAAATAGAGCCAACGGGCTGCGGTAAGTTTTCGAGGGCCGCGCAATGAGTTCAACTGAAAACCGGCTGGACGAGGGCGGGGCCGTGGGCGAATCGCTGCTGCGGCAGATTCCGTCCGTGGACGAACTGCTGGGGCGCGAAGCGCTGCGCGCGCTCGAAGCCCGGCTGGGCCGCCGCCTGGTGGTGGACGCGACCCGCAAAGTGCTGCAAAGCCTGCGCGCGCGCATCTCCAATGGAACTCTAGCGAAGGTATCGGTCGAAATGCTGGAAAAAGAAATCGTCGCCGCCACGGAGAAAACCGCGGAGCTTTCCCTCCGCCCGGTGATCAACGCCACGGGCGTGATTCTGCACACCAATCTCGGGCGGGCGCCGCTGGCGCCCGAGGCCGTCGAACATCTGGTCGAGGCCGCCACGCGCTATTCGAACCTCGAATACGACCTCGCGCGCGGCGAGCGCGGCAAGCGCGACGCCCACACCGACCGCCTGTTCGCGCAATTGCTGGGCGCGGAGATGACCCTGGTGGTGAACAACAACGCCGCCGCGGTCTTTCTGGCCTTGAACACCCTGGCCGCGGAAGGCGAGGTCATCGTCTCGCGCGGCGAGCTGATCGAGATCGGCGGCTCGTTCCGCATTCCCGATATCTGCTCGAAAAGCGGCGCCACGCTGCGCGAGGTGGGTACCACCAACCGCACGCGCATCGCCGATTACGCCGCCGCCATCAATGAGCGCACGCGCGCGCTGATGCGCGTGCATCCCAGCAACTTCCGCGTCGTCGGATTCACCGAGCGCCCCGCGCTGGACGAGCTGGTGAATCTGGCGCGGCAGCACAGCCTGCCGCTCATCGAGGACCTGGGCAGCGGCTGCCTGGTGGACGTGGCGCCGATGGGAATTCGCGATGAGCCTCCGGCGGGCGCGAGCCTGAAGGCGGGCGTGGACGTCGTCACCTTCAGCGGCGACAAGCTGCTGGGCGGCCCGCAGGCGGGTATCCTGACGGGAAAGAAAGAATGGCTCGCCAAGATTCGCAGCAATCCTCTCTTTCGCGCGTTGCGCGTGGACAAGCTGACGATTGCGGCGCTGGAAGCGACCGTGGCGCTCTACCAGCGCGGCGACTTGAGCGCGATTCCCTCGTTCCGGATGATCCAGATGCCGGCGGAAGAAATCGGCGCCCGCGCCGCGCGGCTGGCGCAGAAGATTGACGGGCGCGGCGGCCTGCGCGCGGAAGTCCGCGAAGGCGAGTCAGTAATCGGCGGAGGCTCGACGCCGGGGCAATCGCTGCCCACGCGGCTGCTTGCCGTCACGCACGCGGGACACAGCGCCCAAGAACTTGAGCAATCCCTGCGGCGAAATTCGCCGCCGGTGCTCGCGCGCGTGGAAAACGATTTGGTGCTGCTCGACCTGCGGACGGTTTTCGCGGAACAGGACGAAGAAATCGCGCGTGCCTTCGAGCGGCTGGCGTAACATCTCCAGTTTCGGTGCAGGTAAGTCTTTTCGAAGTCACGGCAGGCATTCAGGCGAATCATGAAGGCCCTTTACTTCGACGGCAAACTCGAACTGCGCGAGGTTCCGCGCCCGCGCCCCGCGGCCGAAGAGGCTCTCATCCAGATCGTTCTCGCCGGGTTGTGCGGCACGGACCGCGAGATTCTGAAGGGCTACTCGAAATTCCGCGGCATCCTCGGCCACGAATTCGTGGGCCGCGTGGTGGAATGCGCCAACAAGAACTGGCTGGGCAAGCGCGTGGTGGGTGAAATCAATGTGGCCTGCGGGGAATGCGAATACTGCCTGTGGGGACTGGGCCGCCACTGCCCGCGGCGCACGGTGGTGGGCATCGTGAACCGCGACGGCGTCTTCGCCGAGTACGTGGCGCTGCCCATCGTCAACCTGCACGAAGTTCCGCCCGAGATTCCGGACGAGGAAGCGGTGTTCGTCGAGCCGGTCGCCGCCGCCGCTGAAATCCTGGAGCAAATGCCCTTCTCGCACACGCGGCGCACCGCTGTGCTGGGCGATGGGCGGCTGGGACTGCTGGTGGCGCAGGTGCTGTGCGACGCGGGGGGGGAGGTGACGGTCATCGGCAAGCACGCATTCAAGCTGGAAGTGGCACGGTCCCTGGGGCTCAAGGTGGCGCGAGCCGGCGAGGACAACCTGTCGGCAGCGAGTTTCACCGTCGTAGTGGAAGCCACGGGATCGCCTTCAGGCTTGGCGGAGGCGCTGCGCCTCGTCGAGCCGCGCGGGACGGTGGTGATGAAATCCACCTTTCGCGACCTGGCCACTTTTGATACGGCCAAGGTTGTGGTGGATGAAATCACGCTGCTCGGCTCGCGCTGCGGGAATTTTTCCAAGGCCCTGGACCTGCTTCGCGACGGCACGGTGAGCGTGCGGCCCTTGATTTCCAAAACCCTGCCGCTCGAGGCGGGGCTGGAAGCCTTCGAATACTTGAATGACCCGTCGTGCCTGAAGGTTCTTCTGTCGCCGCTCGCGCCGGGCGGGAAGGCAGGCCCAGGGAAGTGATCATCACAAGAACAGCGGAGGGTCCGGAATCGGAGACATGATATTGCCTGAGAAACATCGCTCGGGAATTCTGCGCCGGCTGGGGCGCTGCAAGTTGTGGGACAAGAGACTCGCGGCGTTGCTCGCCGCGGTCCTTCTTTTCGCGCCTCTCAGCGCTCAGGCGAGAAAGAAGAAACAGAAGCCGCTGACTCCCGAAGAGGCCTTTGCCCAGCGCGTCGCGTCCATCGCGCAGCCTCTCTACGGCATGGCTATGGACGAGTCTCACACGCGCACCAGCGAGGTGCAGAAGCTCGTCGTCGCCCACATGCAGGAGTGGCTGGAGCAGCACGCGCCGAAGGGCGAGCCGGCAGACATTCCTTACGACGTGGACGTCCGGCGCGAACTCGAGAGCAACTTTTCCCGGCTGCGCTTTCCCGTTTACGCCTGGCCTTCGACCTTTGCCGTGCCTTGGAAGGACCGCCTGATGATCGGAGCGGGCTACACGCTGGGCTGGAGCAAATACGAGCGCGCCAACGTCCTGGCGCTCTTTGAGCGCAAGCAGGGCACGGTGAAGCTCGCCGCGGTGACGAATTTCATTCCCCGCGTTGACCTGCACTACCATTTTCTTCCCCCGCCGCCCTCCGGCGATTTCCGCTTCCTGGCTTACGGAACGCGATTGGGGAAGAGCCATCCGCGGCTCTCGGTGGAACTCTATTCTTTCGACGGCCAAAAGCTCACATCCCTTTGGAAGACGGAAGACGTTTACGACGGCAAGCTGGATGTCGAGAGGAATCGGGTGGTGCTGAACTACATGAAGGAAGCCGAGTTCATCGAAGCGGCCACTTACAACCGGATCCCCCCGCGACACGAAGCGATCTATAAAGTCACGCCGGAAGGGATGCAGCTTCTCGACGACCATCAGATCACGCCTCGTGGACAATGACGTCCCGCGAGCAGCCCTGCGAATAGGGTTGTAGCGGCGGTGTCCTCACCGCCGCCCTCATGAACGGGGCGATGACACGATCTTCGCAACAGCGCGCTGCTTACTTTCCCCGTTCCAGGTAAGTTCCTTCGGCGGTGTCCACGCGGATAATTTCGCCTTCGGAGATAAAGGGCGGGACTTGCACCACCAGCCCGGTGTCGAGCTTGGCGGGTTTGGTGACGTTGGTGGCGGAGGCGCCTTTGATGCCCGGCTCGGTTTCCACCACCTTCAGATCCACCACGGCGGGCAACTGGATGTCCACCGGCTTGCCTTCGAAGAACTCCACCTTCAGCAGAACGTCGGGCATCATGTAATTGGCGCGGTCGCCCACCACGTCCTTGTGAAGCTGAATCTGCTCGTAATTGGCGGTGTTCATGAAGTAGAAGAAATCGCCGTCGGCGTAAAGGTACTGCATCTCCACCTCGTCCAGGTTGATCTTGTCCACGGAGTCGGTGGAGCGGAAGCGATAGTCACTCATGGCACCCGTGCGCAGGTTGCGCATCTTTGCCTGGACGAACGCGCGCAGGTTGCCCGGTGTGCGGTGCTCCGCCTTGTAAATGGAAAACAGGTCGCCGTTGTGCTGGATGATCATCCCCGGACGAAGATCGTTCGCGTTCATGACTGCACTCCTCTGGATAGTTGGGATGGGCTACCAACCAGGCAGGATAACAGCGGAATCCGGCATGCGTAACCCCGAACACATATTTTAGCTTCCCACGGGCGCCCCGGTCAATGGCAACCACCGGCTTTGTTGACGCCCGCCGGGGCGATTGATAAGATAAACAATCAATGCTCAAACAAGGAGACGAACCCGTTGGCCAAGCTGAGCCGTCGTGAACTGAAAGAAGACCGGTTGCGGAGCGCGTTTGAGGACTACGAAGCGTTCGCCAAGGAGCACGCCAGGGAAATCATTGCCTCGGTCGTGATCTTCCTGGTGGTGATCGGCGCCGTGTTCGGGGTGAGGATGCTCGTGGATAACCTGCAAGCCACGGCGAACACCAGGCTCGCCGCCGCGCTTGACACTTATCACGCTTACGTGGGAACCGTGTCTGCGGAGATGGCCGTCCCGGGCACGCAAACCTTCGCAACGGACCAGGAAAAATACAAGAAGGCGCTGGCGGAGTTTCAGGCGGTCGCTGAGGTGACCGGCATCGAGAAACTGCTTCCGAAGGTCAAAGCCGTCCGCATCGCGCGGTGCTACGAGGGCATGTGCCAGGCGCACCTCGGCCAGGATGCGGCGGCGGTCAAGACCCTCCAGGAATCGGCGCGCGACTCGGACCCGGACATCGCTTCGCTCGCCCAAATGGCTCTGGCCGGCGAAGACGTGAAGACGGGCAAGGTGGCGGACGCCATCAAGATCTACCAGGAATTATCCGATCATCCGACCTCCACGGTTCCGCGCTCGACGGCCCTGCTGGCGCTGGCGGGTGTCTATCGCGGCTCGCAGCCGGCGCAGGCGCGGGAAGTTTACAAGCGTCTGATCAGTGAATACGGCACGGATTCGACGCTGGCCGCGGAACTGAAGCAGCAAATCTCCAGCCTGCCTCAATAGGGCGGGCGCCAAAGCTTCCTCTGATGGCTGACATCGAGCGCGAAACCCTGGAAACCGACGTGCTGATCGTCGGCGCGGGGCCGGCGGGGCTGAGTTGCGCGCTGCGGCTGGCCCAACTCATCAAAGCAAGCAAAGAGCAGCAGGAGGCAGACGAGAGCAGTCCGCGCGGCTTGACCGCCGAGAATATCTACGTCCTCGAAAAAGCGGGCGAGGTGGGCGCGCACTGCCTCTCGGGAGCTGTGCTCGACCCGCGCGCGCTTCGGGAGCTGGTTCCCGATTTCCAAACCCAGGGTGCGCCCCTCGAAACGCCCGTCACCGCCGACGCCGTCTATTACCTGACCTCTTCGGGTTCTTGGAAACTTCCGTTCAACCCTCCCTTTCTCAAGAATCACGGAAATTATATTATCTCCGTTAATAAGTTCGTAAAATGGCTAGGCCAGCTCGTAGAGAAAGAGGGCATCAACCTCTTCGCGGGCTTTGCCGGCTCGGAAATCCTTTTTGAGGGCAGCCGTGTTGTGGGCGTCCGCACCGACGACAAGGGGGTGGACAAGGACGGCAGGCCCAAATCCAATTTCCAGCCGGGCTACAACTTGCGCGCCAAGGTGACGGTCTTCGCCGAGGGGACGCGCGGCTCGCTCACCAAACAACTGGTCAAGAAACTGGAACTCGACCGCGGCCGCAATCCCCAATCCTATACCGCGGGCGTGAAGGAGCTCTGGGAGATTCCCGCCGGGCGCATCCGCGCCGGACAGGTGATTCACACCGCGGGCTGGCCGCTCACTTCGCGCCAGTTCGGCGGCGGATTCATTTATGCGCTCTCCGATACGCGGCTCTCGGTCGGCCTGGTTTCGGGCCTCGACTACGAAGACCCGCGCTTCGATCCCCACAACGCTTTTCAGCGCTTCAAGACCCATCCACGGTTGAAGAAACTGCTCGCGGGCGGCGAGATGGTCCGCTACGGCGCCAAGACGATCCCCGAAGGCGGCTATTTCGCGATTCCACAGACCGCCGTGGACGGTGCGCTGATCGCCGGCGACTCGGCGGGATTCCTGAATTCCCAGCGCCTGAAGGGAATTCATCTCGCGATGAAAACCGGCATGCTGGCGGCGGAAGCGGTTTTCGACGCGCTCATGAAAGGCGACGCGTCGGCCGCGGCGCTCGCCGCTTACGAAAACAATTGGCGGTCAAGCTGGGTGAAGGACGAACTACGGAAGGTGCGAAATTTCCATCAGGGATTCGAGAACGGATTTTGGCCAGGCGCTTTTCACGGCGCGCTACAGTTCGTGACCGGCGGACGCGGCCTCCACGCGCGCTACGCGTCGCGGCCCGATTTCGCGCACATGAGGAAGCTTGAGGTCATCGGCTCGGCGCCGATCGAGAAAATCAAGCCGGATGGCAAGCTGACCTTCGACAAGCTCTCCGACGTTTATCACTCTTCCACCCACCACGAGGAGGACCAGCCCTCGCACCTCCGCGTCGCTGACTTCGATATCTGCAACAACCGCTGCACCGCCGAATACGGCAATCCCTGCCAGTATTTCTGCCCCGCGGCGGTTTACGAAATGGAAGAGAAAGCCGACGGCTCGGGAAAGCGTTTGAAACTCAATCCTTCCAATTGTGTGCACTGCAAAACTTGCGACATCGCCGACCCGTACGAAATCATCACCTGGGTCTGCCCGGAAGGGGGCGGCGGGCCGCACTACGACGGGATGTAGGGCGGCCGGCGGCATTTCCCTTCGGAACATAATCTAAAAGGACTCGTTATGGAGAAGGTTAACCTCGCGGAAAAGTTCAGCCGGATTCAGGAAGCCTGGAGCCCCAAGATCGCGGCCGATTTGAATGGCCAGCAGGTGAAGCTGGTGAAATTGAAGGGAGAGTTCGTCTGGCATCACCACGAGAAAGAGGATGAACTCTTCCTGGTTGTCAAAGGCTCCATAGTGATCAAGTTCCGCGACCGCGATGTGGCGCTCGGCGAAGGCGAGTTCATCGTCGTCCCGGCGGGCGTCGAGCACAAACCGGTGGCGGAAGAAGAAGCGCACGTACTCCTCGTCGAGCCCGCCTCGACGCTCAACACCGGCAACGTGCGCAACGAGCGCACGCGCACCGAGCTCGAGAGAGTTTGAGCGAGTGGGGGCGCCGCGAATTCTCTAGGCGAAAGCCCCTTTACGTGGTGAGCCGGTCGCGAGAAACGGGCCGCATTTCCCAGACCTGCATGGAGACGAGCCTGGCGCTGCCGCCCCGCGCCACCAGGCCCAGCCCGAGACTTTCCGCCTTGGTGGGATAGACGCGGCCCGTCAGGCAGGCGCGGCCGTTGGCGAAGATTTCGACCGCGGAGCCGTCAAGGAAAACGCGCAGCTTCAGGTTTTTGCCTTTGGCGAGGTCAAGGGGGCGTTCGTCCACACCTCGCGTCGTCTGCGGATCGAGGCTGGAATGCGTGCTGTCGAAAGCCAGTGTACCCGGCCGGCGGCGATAAAGGATGAGCGTGCGCTCGCCCCCATCCGGACCGGCGCGCACCGCCAGACCACATTCCTCGCTCGAGCCGGGATCAATTTCAGCCGTGATTTCCAGGGTTTCTCCGCGCACGCCGGGAAGCGGAACAAAATCGCCTTTCACGCGTTGCGCTTGCATGCGGTGCTCCTGCCCACGCAGCGATTCGACTTCCGGCGCGGGCTCCATGCCCACGAAGCCGTCCTTCCGCAGAGAAAGCACTCGCGGCAACGAAAGCACACCTGACCAGCCCGCAGCTTTCTGGGCTTCCACGCTTCGCCTCTCCTGAATCCATCCCCACAGAATCCGCCTGCCCTTTCCGTCCATCATGCTCTTGGCGGCGTAGTAGGCGCCAAAGTCGATCAGCCTATGCGGGTTCAGATGAAACCTGCGATCCTCATACTCTCCGACGTAATATCTCACCTTGTATTGAGTCGAAATCAGCAGGACGTGCTTGTCTCCCAAGGGAAAGAAGTCGGGGCACTCCCACATCTCGGCCGTGGCCACGGGGTCTTTGCTCTGGACGTGAGGATCCAGCTTGCCGGTCGAGAGCGTGTGGAGGTATTTCCAGTCGGTGAGGTTTTTCGACTCGTAGAGAAGCGCCGTCCCGCCCACGCCCCTGAAGCCTGAGCCGATCAGCAGCATCCAGTTGCCGCCTTCCCTCCACAGGACCGGGTCGCGAAAGCCGGTCACGGTCAGTCCTTCTGGAGGCCCGCTGATGACCGGATTTTTTGCGTACTTCCGGAAGGTGATCATGTCCCGGCTTGTCGCCATGCACTGAACTTCAGGGGAAACGCCGGTATAAAAGAGCGTGGGCACGCCGTCGTGGTCGACGGCGCTGCCGCTGAAGCAGCCGTCCTTGTCCGGGCCGCCGGGCGTGGGTGCGAGCGCCATCGGCAGGTGTTCCCAGTGGATCAGGTCGGGACTCCTGGCGTGGCCCCAGTGCATGTCGCCCCAGTAAGCGCCGTGGGGATTGTACTGGTAAAACATGTGATAAACGCCCTTCCAGTAGATCGGCCCGTTGGGGTCGTTCATCCAGTTGGCGGCGGGGAGGAAGTGATACTGAGGGCGATGCGGGTCGTGCGCAAGCTTGGAGCGGAGGGCCTCGTCAGGCGCGCCGGCGCCGGCGTGCAGCCTCGAAGGCCGCGCCGCCAGAGCGATTGCGCCGGCGGTTGAAATGATAAACTCCCTGCGGCTGATGCCTTGCCCTGCCATGAAGATCGCCCTCTCCGTTTCGTGGTCTGGTATAAGTATAGCGCGGCGGGCGGGAAGAGGCCGCGAGAAGCAAGGCACGCGGGAAACTACCATGTCGGAAGCAGAAGAGAAACCGCTGCGCGGTCCCGATGCGCCGGCCGGGGGACAAGGTGCTGGACCCGCCGCGTCGCTCCACGAGAATCCCCGGACCTTCACGCGCTGGCAGCGCGTCCAGGTCTTTATGGCGACTTGGCTGGGCTACCTTGCGGTGGCACTGGTGGGGCGGACGCTGCGCTGGGAAATTTCCGGCTGGGAGCACTGGGAGGCGGCGCGCCGGGCGGGCAAGGGCCTTATTTATACTTTCTGGCACCGCGAGATTTTTGCCGCGACGTGGTTCTGGCGCAAGCGCGGCATTGTGGTGATGACCAGCCAGAATTTCGACGGCGAATATATTGCGCGCATCATTGGGAAGCACGGCTACGGGGCGGCGCGCGGGTCCAGTTCTCGCGGCGGTGCCAGGGCACTAGTCGAAATGCGCCGAGCGATGAGCGCCGGCCGCGACTCGGCGTTCACGATTGACGGCCCGCGCGGCCCGCGCTTCCAGGCCAAGCCGGGCTCAGTCATCCTCGCCAAAGCCTCCGGCGGCGCCATTCTCTGTTTCCACGCTGCCGTGCGTAGCACGTTTGTCTTCCGCAAAAGCTGGGACCTCACCGAGTTTCCTTATCCCTTTACTCG
>JAHEKS010000108.1 GCA_024638215.1 Acidobacteriota bacterium
AGGACGAGGGTTCCCAAAAGGCTGAAACCAAAGAACGCCAGGCCACCTGCTCGTGCGGGTCGGGAATTCCGGTCACAACTTTGCGGCTGGCGGGCCGGGAGGTGACCTTCGTCGCGCTTCCCCTGATCTTTGCCCAGTTTCGCGAGGCCGGGAAGCTGCCGGACGATGCCGCGAAGGCCGAATTGATGGAGGCCGTAAGAATCTACAATCCCATCCCGGATGCCGAAGCTGGGTCTTACGCAGACCTGATCCTGAAGGAATACCACGCATTCTGCCAGAGGAGCCCTTGATGCCGCGGACTGCCACCTATCACACTCGGGTTACATGGAAGGGCGAGCACTGGGGTCACATCCAGATGGGCAATGGGCCGGAGATGGACTTCTCCGCGCCGCCTGAGGTCCAGGGACATCCCGGCGTGTTGACTCCGGAAGACGCTTTCGTGGCGGCAGTCAACACTTGCATCACCATGATGTTTCTCTGGACCACGGAGCGGTTCAAGCTCGACCTGGTCTCCTACGAGTGTGAGGCTGAAGGAACGAAGCTCATCGAGTTGAACAGGACAGAGACCTTTACCGCCGTCAGGTTGCGGCCCAGAATCGTCCTGCGCGCCCCCAGCGAGGCGAGGCCCTCGGTCGAGAAGCAAGCGCGACGCGCGCTTGACTCGGCGCAGAAGTACAGCCTGGTTGCGAACTCCATCAAGTCGGAAGTCCGGGTGGATCCGGTCATCGAATTTGTGTCGTGAAGAACGACCAACGCTAACGAGGTTTGCAGGGAGGCTTCAATGCTGTCGATTAAAGTGCTAGGCCCTGGTTGCGCAAACTGCGTCAGGGTGGCGGAGGTCGCGCAACAGGCCGTGAGCATGCTCGCGGCGGAGGCTCAGGTTGAGAAAGTAACCGACCCCGCGGAAATCGGGAAATACAGAATCCTGGCTACACCCGGACTGGTGATTAATGAAAAGGTTGTGTGCGCGGGGCGGATTCCCTCCGCGGCGGAAGTAACCACGTGGGTCGCCAGCGCCTTGGGGTGAGGCTAAGGGTGGTCGCATGCAAGGGGCGGCGCTCGCGCAAACGTTGCGGCGTTTTGATTCGGTTTTTCAGCATGAGCGTTTGGAATCTTGAGGATCGTGGCTTCGTTCACACAAAACAGCGCAACCGGTTTGCGACAGCCCGCCACCCTTGATAGCGGTGATACGCGTGACACTGCTGACACACTTTTTTTGCGGCCTTGTTTCGCTCGGCTTGCGCGCGGCTTAGACGAAGTCGCGGCCGATCAGCCGCTCGATGCGCTTGCGGATCGGCGGGTGAGTGGAGAAAAGGCTGGAGAACATTTGCTGGGTTGTCAGCGGCTGGTAAATGTAGAGGTGCGCCATGGAGGGCGAAACGCGCATCGGCACTTGCTTGGCCCACTTGTCAATCTTGTCGAGCGCGCGCGCCAGGCCCTGCGGGTTGCCGGTGATTTCCGCGCCGGTGTGGTCCGCCTCGTATTCGCGCGAGCGCGAAATGGCCAGCTGAATCAGCATGGCCATGAAGGGCGCTACGATCAGCATGGCCAGCGCGGAGAGCGCGCCTCCGCGGCGATCGTCGGAACCGCCACCGCCGAAGCCGAAGAGCTCCGCGAAATAGACCATCTGCGCGATCATCGAGATCGCGCCCGCAATCGTTGCCACCACGGCGCTGGTAAGGATGTCGCGATTCTTCACGTGGCCCAACTCGTGCGCCAGCACGCCTTCGATTTCCTCGTCGTCGCAGATCGCGAGGATGCCGCGTGTCACGGCCACCGAAGCGTGGTTCGGGTTGCGGCCGGTGGCAAAGGCGTTGGGCGAATCGGTGGGAATCAGGTAAATCTTCGGCACCGGGATGTGAGCTTTGGCGGCCAGGCGTTCGACGATCTGGTAGATGCGCGGGCCTTGCTCGCGCGAGATCGGCTGCGCGTGCGACATTGAGAGCGCCAGTTTATCGGAATAGAAATAGCTGGCGAAGTTCATCACCGCGGCAAGAACCAGCGCGAGAATCAATCCTTGCCGGCCCATCCAAAGCTGCCCGATGGCCAGCAGCAGCCCCGTCATGGCTGCTAGAAGCACCGTTGTCTTGAGGTTATTCCACATCGAAGCGATCTCCCGTTGCCGTTATCCTATTGTAATCCCAAACAGTTAGATGCAGTCCCGGGGCGTTCGGTTGCGGGAGCGATTGGTGGATGCCCGCCGCCACGAGCAACCCGGAAAGACTCCAGCACATCTGGTAATAATGGTATAATACTGCGTCAGTGGCTATGAGCAACGCAAGACCTTTAATCCGCGCAGTTCGCACTTCGGAGACGCCTGCCTCGCTGGATGACGATTGCTCCGTCCGGAGCGTACGGGATTAGGAATCAAATATCGAACAAAACACTATGCGACGAAGCAGCCTAGCCGTACCGTTAAAGCGTGTGTCCAGGTTTGGTGCAGTCTATGCGCTCTATCTGGCTATTGTCTGGCTCTTTGACTACGTCTATTTTCCCTTGTTGACGATCAGGTATCACGCGCGCGTCTACCTGCCCTTATACATTTCGGTTTTTGCGGTTTCCTGGGGAGGCTACTACCTCTACGATTACTTCAAGGAAGACGTTTTTTTCACCGAACGGATCAACGAATGGCTGGAGCGGCCGGAGGCAGGCGGCTGGCGAAAGCGCATCAAGTCCCTGATCGTCAGCAACCCCCGCTTGACCTTCGCAGCCATTTCAACGTGGTGGAGCCCACTGCACGCCTATGTTTTTTTCCGCCGCGATAAAACTTTCGAGTTCGCACCCTTCATCAAAGCCTTAGCCGCGGGGTCGCTCTTCTGCGCGGTGTTCTGGGGGACGGTTGGTGAGTCTTTCGTGATTTCGTGGCACTTGTTCAGGGCGCTCCTCCACCGGCTATAGTTTTCAAATGTGAGGTTTGGCTGTGAATGTATTTTTGACAGGTGTAACAGGATTCCTGGGCGGGGAACTGGCGGTGCTCCTTTCAAAGGATCCGCGCGTGGAGCGGATCTATTGCTTGGTCCGCGAATACGACGGCGTGGAGCCCACGGCCCGCCTGCGGCAGGTTTTCGATTTTCACGGCGACGCCTTTGATGAGTCGCGCATCGTTCCGGTCTTCGGCGACCTCAAGGACCGCCGGCTCACCGCCAAGCTCGCCGAGGACCAGCGGCTTCAGGAGGTCGAGACGGTGATCCACTCCGCCGCCGACACCTCTTTTGCCGCAGCTTCCAAAGACAACATTGACAAGGTCAACATCGGCGGGACGCTGCAGATTCTCAAGTGGGCCCAGGCGCTGCCGAACCTCAACACCTTTACTTACGTCGGGACGGCGAGCATTTGCGGCACGAACCTCAAGGGCTGCCACATTCAAGAAGACCAGTCACCCAACCGGGAAGCCAAACACCTGGTGCGTTATTGCTACACCAAGATGCGCGGCGAAATGCTGGTGAGGGCGGCGATTCCCAAGGAAAAGCTCCTGATCGTTCGCCCCTCCATCATCATGGGCGACAGCCGCGACTGGAAGCCGCGCTCCTACGTCATCCTGTGGGCGCTGGCGGCCATGAACGCGATTCGCCTCATCCCCACCGATCCGCACAGCAAGCTCGACATCATTCCGATGGACTATGCCGTGCGCGCGATTGCCGGGCTGCTTTTCGCCAAGCGGCGCTGGACGACTTATCACATTTCGGCGGGCCAGACCTCGGCCACCAACATGGAGAAGCTGCTCGCCGCCCTCGCCGGCCCGCCCAACGGCCATCCCAAGGTCAAGTTCGTGGCCCCTGAGCTTTTGGCGCAGATCAAAAAGTGGCCCAAGAAGCTCCGCCCGCCCAGCGACCTCTTTGCCCACGGCGAGTACCTGGACTACTGGCACACGATGTTCAACGGCAACCTGCGCATCATCATGGCCGGCATGGAGCCGTATTTCAAATTCATCGAGCTCGACCAGACGTTCGATAACTCGCGCCTGCTTGCCGATACCGGGCTCGCCAACCCGACACCGCCGCACGAGTACCTGCGCACCACGGCAAAATACATGAACGAGATTGACCTTGCCGAGGGCGCGCTGGATCCGTAGATGCACGCGGCGGCTTGGGCCGCCGCGCGTCTCTCCCATTGGCACCTTCCACTCCTGGCGGAAGGAATGGTTGAGGGCTCGGCCTGCTCAGCGCGACTCGATCCCTCGCTTTCTGAGCTCCCGCTTGTATTTCCTACCGCGGCGGCGTAGCATTCCGTCATGCGCCTCTAACCTGCCAACAAGGTTTTTCCGCTGCTCAAATCCTAACCGCCTGACAAGTGTCTTTCGCTTCGAGTAAAGGAGATGAAACTATGGTTGATCCAGGACTGAAGAATGGAGTCGTGTTGGTTACCGGGGGCAACAATCCCCTGGGCATCGGGGCCGCGACAGCCAAGGCGTTTGCCGCGCAAGGCGCGCGGGTGTTCATCCATTTCTTTCGCCAGGTCATTCCCGACTTTATCAAGCTCCCCCGAGATGCGCCCGTCCAGGCGCCATCGCTTGAGATGTACTACGCGTTGCAGCGACGCTCGGGCGAGGATGTCGCGGAGGCGATTCGCGCGGCTGGCGGTCAAGCCGAGGCGTGGGAGGCTGACTTGGCGGATCCGAGCGCCGCCATCGAACTTCTTGATCGCGCGGAAAAGACTTTCGGTCCCGTTGAGGTGCTGGTCAACAACGCCGCCGCGGATGAGTTCGACAGCTTCCTGCCGGAAAAGGCGTGGACCAAGGGCGATCAGACAACCGCGACGGGATTCCCCGTGAGCACCTTGACCGCTGCGAGCCACGATCGGGCCTTCGCGGTCAACAGCCGCGCCCCAGCCTTGCTGATGGCGGAGTTTGCGCGCCGGCACGCGGCGGCGGGGAAAACGTGGGGGCGGATCATCAACGTCTCGACCGACGGCGCCTTCGGGTTTGCCTCCGAGGTTTCCTACGGGGCGAGCAAACACGCGCTTGAATCGTATAGCCGGGCCGCCGCTGCAGAGCTCGGCCCTTACGGCATTACGGTCAATATCGTTTCGCTCGGGCCCGTTCAGACGGGATACATCTCGCGGGAACTGGAAGAACGTTTACTGCCGGCGATTCCGCTCGGCCGCGTGGGAAGGCCGGAAGACGTGGCTGACGCGATTCTGTTCTTCGCCTCTGAGCAGGCCAGGTGGATTACCGGGCAACTGCTCTACGTCGGCGGCGGCAACCGGATGCATCAGTAGGCAGAGATGGCGCCCTCAGGCTGGGCGTGTTGCAGCCGGAGAATCGGGACGGACGGCATCAGGCGGGGACTTCCACTTCGCGCGTCGTAACCGTAAGCGGCAAACCTTTCTCGGCGCGAACTTCCAGGCACTCCTGAATCGCTTCGCGGGTGTTCTTCGCGGCTTCATCCTCTGTTTTGCCCTGGCTGACGCAGCCGGGAATCGAAGGGCATTCCGCAATGAACATCCCATCTTCGTCCTCGACGATGGTGACAATCAGCTTCATATCCTAACCATATCCCATCCGCTCAGGGAGCGCAACGCGCAGGCGGCGCTTCAGAAATCGGCCCGCAGGCGTCCAAAGTGTGGACCGCCGCCAGCGTGATTACCCTTGCTTTCTATCGCGAGTCCTCATTCCACAAGTCCAGGCAAGGTGAGGGGTCAGGTTCTTGCCTAGCAAGCGGAAGTAAGGCTTTGTATTTGGCGAGCTCTTTTCCGGAGAGCAGGCCCTCCGTGTCCTTGAACATTTCTTCGGGTCGCTTTGGCGCACCGAAAGTGGGCTCGAGAAGGTCATTCAGCTCCTCCATGCAAGCGGTCATGCCCACTCTGTCATCGACTTGCCCGAAAGCGAAGGTTTTCAAGGCCACAAGACGGTGGATCATCCTCCTATCGTGCTCAGATTGCGCTGCTGCTTCCATTTTTTGCACAGCCTGCTGCCACTCGTAGCCTGTCATCTCGCCGCTATTCATCTGATCATACGTCTCGCGGACGAGCTTCGAGCAGCGATCCCGCCGCGCGTGCCAGTAGGCCCATCCCCCGCCTGCTACCATGATGGAGACCAGCATTACCCAGGCGATTTTGGACCCCCCACGCCGCGCGGCGGGGGGCGCGGCTGGTGCCGCAGCAAGCGGCGGGGTGGACTCAGGGGGCGAATGCGGGGCAGGGGCTGCATCGCCGGTAAGTAGGCAGCCGCACTGGCGACAGTACTTGTCAGTCTTTGCCACTTCCCGGGCACATCCTGGGCAGAACACGGTCGGCCTCGGCGGCGGAACACGTCCCGTTAGGAGTCAACTACTGCGCGCAGTGTAGCATTGCAACAAAGATGAATCAATCTTGCGTTATCGCGCCATTTTGGACCGAGGCAGGATGGCCCCGGCGATAGCTACCGCGGCGCGCGCGAAGGTCATCTCGCCTTTCTTCAGGTCGGCGTCCACTTCGATCTTGTCGCCGGCGGCGAAATCGCCTTCCAGGAGTTTGAGCGCCAGCGGGTCCTGGATCGGCCGCTGGCCGTCCGGCGAAATCTCTCAAGTCTTCATTCGACGTCGGTTTCTTGCAGCCCAGCCATTTTCAGCAAGTGCCTGAGCAATCCGGTCTTGAGAGGCTTGTTTGCATGGATTGGAATCGACAGCCGGACGATGCTGCCGGGTTTCCCGTAGATGTGATGGCTGCCATGGACACGCAGGAGTTGCCAGCCGTGCTTCTCGACGAGGCGCGCAAGGTCCTTGCCGAACACAGACTTCATACGGCGATCTCGAGCACCTTGTCCTTGCCGGTATTCTCAGCTTGGCCCACATCAACAGACAGGCATGCCTCGATGGCCTCGTGGACATTGGCCATTAGCTCTTCCATCGTTTCGCCTTGCGTGGCGCAGCCGGGAAGGGCAGGCACTTCGGCCCAATAGCCGCCCTCTTCGGCCTCGTGAACGACAACCTTGATTTTCAAGCAGCCTCCTTGGCGGCCATAATTACTGCCATTCTAGCACCCTTGCGGCGGCACGCACCCTCATTTTCGCGCGGCACGGGCCGCTGCGCGCGCGAAGCTCATCTCGCCTTTTTTCGAATCGGCGTCCACTTCGATCTTGTCGCCCGCCGCAAATTCGCCTTCCAGGATTTTCATCGCCAGCGGGTCCTGGATCATGCGCTGGATAGCGCGCTTCAGCGGCCGCGCGCCGAACTGCGCGTCGTAGCCGCGCTCGAAAAGGAGCTCGCGCGCCCGGTCGGTCAGATCAATGGTCACCTTTCGTTCCGCCAGGAGCTTCCTCAGGTTTTCGAGTTGCAGGTCAATGATCTTTTTGATTTCATCCCTGCCCAGCGGGTTGAAGATGACGATTTCATCCACGCGGTTCAGAAACTCGGGCCGGAAGTGCTGGCGCAGCGCGTCCTGAATCTGGCGCTTCAAGCCCTCGCTGAGGGCGTGGCTCCCCGCTGTAGCGGCGATGTCCCCATCGCCGCCGCCTTTTCCGGATCTCGGCGGTGAGAACACCACCGCTACAGATTTTCCGTTCATAGCCTCGTGAATCAAGGTGCTCGCGATGTTGGAGGTCATGATGATGACGGTATTCTTGAAATCCACTGTGCGGCCCTTGCCGTCCGTCAGGCGGCCCTCGTCGAGAATCTGCAGGAAGATGTTGAAGACGTCCGCGTGCGCCTTCTCGATCTCGTCGAACAGCAGCACGGAATACGGCCGGCGGCGGACCTGTTCGGTCAACTGCCCGCCCTCTTCGTAGCCCACGTAGCCGGGCGGCGCGCCGATCAGCCGCGCCACGGCGTGCTTCTCCATGTATTCGGACATGTCAATGCGCAGCATGGCGCGCTCGTCGTCGAAGAGGAATTCGGCGAGCGCCCGCGCCAGCTCGGTTTTGCCCACGCCCGTCGGACCGAGAAAAATGAAGCTGCCAATGGGCCGCTTGGGATCCGCCAGGCCGGCGCGGCTGCGCCGCACCGCGTTCGCAACCAGCCGCAGCGCTTCGTCCTGGCCCACCACGCGCAGGCGCAGCCGGTCTTCCATCTTCACCAGCTTGGCCACTTCGCCTTCCAGCATTTTCGAGACGGGAATGCCCGTCCACTTGGAAACGACTCGGGCCACGTCTTCCTCGTCCACCTCTTCCTTCAGCATGCGGCCCTGCTTCGATTTGCCCTCAAGCTCATCGTTCGCAGCCACGAGCTGTTTTTCCAGGGTCACCAGCGTTCCATAGCGGATTTCGGCGGCCTTGTTTAGGTCGCCTTCGCGCGTGGCGCGCTGTTCGTCAATTTTCGCCTGCTCGATTTGCTCCTTCAGGCTGCGAATGCGCGTGATGCCTTCCTTTTCCGCCTTCCAGCGCAGCTTGAGGTGGTCGGACTGCTCGCGCCATCCGCCCAGTTCCTTTTCGAGCTTCTTCAGACGGTCCTTCGAGGCCGCGTCGTCTTCTTTCTTCAGCGCCTGGCGTTCGATTTCGAGCTGGGTGATGCGCCGCTCGATCTGGTCAATCTCCGCCGGCATGGAGTCAATCTCGATACGCAGGCTGGAGGCCGCTTCGTCAATCAGGTCAATCGCCTTGTCGGGCAGGAAGCGGTCGGAGATGTAGCGGTTGGAAAGTACCGCGGCGGCCACAATCGCCGAGTCCTTGATGCGCACGCCGTGATGAACTTCGTAGCGCTCCTTCAGGCCGCGCAGGATGGCGATGGTGTCTTCGACCGAGGGCTGGCCGACCAGCACGGGCTGGAAACGGCGCTCGAGCGCCGCGTCTTTCTCGACGTACTTTTTGTATTCGTTGAGCGTGGTGGCGCCGATGCAGCGCAGTTCCCCGCGCGCCAGCGCCGGCTTCAGCATGTTGGAAGCGTCAATGGCGCCTTCCGCTGCGCCCGCGCCTACCAGGGTGTGCAGCTCGTCAATGAAGAGGATGACTTGCCCGCTCGATTCCTCGATTTCCTTCAGCACCGCTTTCAAGCGGTCTTCGAACTCGCCGCGGTATTTCGAGCCCGCCACCATCGCGCCCAGGTCGAGCGCCACAATGCGCTTCGACTTGAGCGATTCGGGAACGTCGCCGCCCACGATTCGCTGCGCGATGCCTTCCACAATCGCCGTCTTGCCCACGCCCGGCTCGCCGATCAGCACGGGATTGTTTTTGGTGCGGCGCGAGAGCACTTGAATGACGCGGCGGATTTCGTCGTCGCGCCCGATCACCGGGTCGAGCTTGCCGCGGCGGGCGAGCTCGGTCAGGTCGCGCGCGTAGCGCTCCAGCGCCTGGTATTTGTCCTCCGGATTCTGGTCCGTAACCCGCTGCGTGCCGCGCACCGCGACCAGCGCCTTCAGGATCGCGTCGTGGGTCACGCCCAGGCGCGCCAGAATCTTTGCCGCCGCATCGTTTTTCTTTTTCGTCAGAGCCAGCAGCAGGTGTTCGGTCGAGACAAACTCGTCCTTGAACGGCTCGGCTTCCTTGAACGCCTGGTCAAAAACCTCCTTGAGGGCAGGGGAGAGAAAATGGTCCGCCGAGCCGCCCACCTTGGGCAGGCTTTCAATCGCCTGCTCGGCCTGGCGCGCCACGGCCGCGGGCGCAGCGCCCACGCGGCCCAGCAGGGAAGGCACCAGCCCTTCCGGCTGCTCGACCAGGGCGAGCAGCAGGTGCACCGGTTCCATTTGCTGGTTGCCGAAGCGCGCGGCAACGTCCTGCGTCCCTTGCAACGCTTCCTGCGCTTTGATTGTGAACTTGTCGAATCGTGTGGCCATAGATAGCGCCCTCTTTCTTTCAGATGCCCTGAGAAAGCAAACCGCGCCGGATCGACTCAGAGTGCCCGAGCGACCCCGGCGCGGCCAAAATCATCTCCCTGCGGATTCATCCGGCAAAGGGGAAGGTCAGTTCTTGCTGACGTCGATCTTGATGGTCTTGGGCTTCGCCTCTTCCCGCTTGGGCAGAGTCAGCGTCAACAGACCGTCCTTGTACTCGGCCTTCACTTTGTCGGCATTGATCGAGTTGGGGAGAGAGAAGCTGCGCGCAAACGAGCCGTAAGAGCGCTCGACGCGGTGATAGTTCTCCTCTTTGGTCTCCTTCTCGAACTTCCGCTCGCCTTTCAGGTAGAGCGTGCTGTCCTCAACCCGCACTTCCACGTCCTTGGGGTCAATGCCCGGCAGCTCGGCCTTGAGCACGATGTCGTTCTCGTTCTCATAGATGTCCACCGGCGGCGCCCAGGTGCGGGTGGAAAGCTCGCCCTCGCCGAACATCGGGCTGAAAGCCTCCTTGAAAAGCCGGTCGAATTCCCGCTGGGTGGTCATCATGTCCCGAAATGGTTCCCATCTTACGATCGCCATGGTTCGTGTCCTCCTTGTTCCGTCGTCACTTGCTGAAACCTTGCGCCTCGATATTACTTAGCGCAACTGAATAATAAAATATGAGTGCGCACATGTCAAGTATTATTTCAATCTTGTTTTCAACAACTTACAACGATGAGACTATAATACTTGCAGGCCATACTCGTGCTCTTCAAACCAGCGGCGCGCGGTAGGCCCGCAGGCCCTAGCCAAACAACGGCCTTGAAACGAGATAGATAAGCGGTATAATCTCTGCTGGGCGTTCAGGGACAAAGTAATTAGAGACGGGCGGAGGTTTGACGAACCATGCGAAAATTCTGGCTCGCGGCGATAATCTTGGCTTTGACTTTCCCGACGCTGGCTTCTGCGACAGTCCTCAAGGTGGGCGACAAAGCGCCGGACTTCACGCTTCCGGACCAGAACGGGCATATGGTTCATCTGGCCGATTTTCGCGGCAAGAAGAACGTCATTCTGGCCTTCTACGTTCTGGCTTTCACCGGAGGTTGAACGCAAGAGCTCCAGGCGTATCAGGCTGATACTGCCAAATTCGAAAAGATGGGGACGCAGGTTCTCGGCATCAGCGTAGACAGCTCACCCGCCAACCGAGCATTCGCCAAGCAGATCGGGGTTACGTTCCCGCTGTTGAGCGACTTCCAGCGAAAGGTTTCCGCTGAGTACGGCATTTTGAACACGCAGCACGGATTTGCCAATCGCACCACCTTTGTGGTGGACAAGAACGGCATCATCCGGCACGTCGACAAAGACAAGGAAGCTCTCGATCCCTCCGGAGCTGGTGAGGCGTGCAGCTTGCTTGAGCACAAGAAAGCGGAAGCCGCGAAGCATTAGTCTGAAGTCTGAAGGCTGGAGGCGTCTCCCCTCGACCATAGTTGTTGTTTCTGAAGAGGGCAATACGTTCCGCTGGTGCCTGCGGCTCAATAACAATTAGCTGTCCCTTGTGGAATGATCCATGCCTCCACTCCAAGTTGGCGACGCCGCTCCGGACTTTGAGCTCCCGGATCACCAAGGCAATCGCGTCAGGCTGAGCGACTTTCGGGGCAAGCGGAACGTCGTCCTCGCGTTCTATGTTCTTGCCAACACTCCTACCTGAACGCAAGAACTCCAGGCGTACCAGGCTGGTCTCGCCCTCTTCGAAAAGGCGCAAACGCAAGTCCTCGGCATCAGCATCAACAGTGAAGCTGCCAACAAGGGCTTCGCGCAGAAGCTCGGGCTGAGGTTCCCTCTGCTTTGCGACACGAAGAAAAGCGTTTCAAAACTCTATGGCGTGTTGAGCTTCTTTCGCGTGGCGAAACGCGTGACGTTTGTATTGGACAAGCAGGGAATTATCCGCCACTTTGACCGCGGCGCCGCCGCCGCCGACCCGGGCGGGGCGCTGGAAGCAGCCAGCTCGCTGGGCCAGGAATGACCAGGATTGCCGTCCTCAGTGCGCGGGCCGAAAGCGCCAGATGTGGGACCGCATGGGATCAGCGGTAGCGAGTACGCTGCCGTCGCTTGCCCAACCTGGAGTCATGATGTCGCCGGTGTAATTCAGCGGGACGCGCGTGACCGTCCCGGTCGCGAGGTCGAGGATCCCCAAACCAAAAAACCACGAATCACCCGAGGTCACGCTGACCAGAAGCTTGCCGTCCTCACTGAGGGCGCTCGGCCCCAGCGGGACGGGGCTGACGGGAAGATCGCCCCTCACCTGGATGGGCTGTGCCGGGCCGCCGGGAAGGGGGACTCGCTCGAGGCGCACATGCTCTTGTTCATTCAAGCTGACGATTAAGTCGCGCCCGTTGGAATCCACGGCCACACCGTCTCCAGCGCATAACTTGCGCGGGTCCCCGCCCTGGCTGGGGACGGACCAAACACTTCCTGAGGAGACGTAATAAAGAGACTTGCCATCCGGGGAGGCCGCCAAAGCGTCGATCTCTTTTCCCTCTGTCGCCGCGAACCGCTGGCGGATGCGCCCCTCCTTCACCGAGGCGATGGCGAGCGTTCGGGTCGGAGGACTCCCGATGATCAGGGCCACGCCATCATTCCCGACTCGCTCCATCGGCGGCGCCGTCTCCTCGTTTGTTTCCAGAAGGGGAACGAAACTTCCTCCCGCCTTGCCCAGGAGGAGGCGAGGTCGCCCTGATATAAGCGCGGGGAGGACCAACCGCCCATCCGAAAATTCAACCGGCGGCGCAGACTGCTGCGAGTAGAATTCGAGACTTGCCAACACCTCGGGTGTCCCTCCGGTCTTGGGAAACCGCAGAAAATCCAGGGGGCGGTTAATTTGGTCCACGTAAAGGTTTCCGTCGGGAGCGGCATCCAGAGACCACGGTGCGGCCGTCAAGGTCAACAAAGTATGGGCGGCGGCTGTCCCGGATCGCGGTATCGAAACGATTCGATGCAGGTTGCCGGAAGGCAGGTCAATCAGCACCGACTGGCCGTCCGGCGTCACCGCCAACGGGAACAACTGGGAAGTCTGGACGATCGGCAACTGCGGCGCCAACCGCCGCGCACTGCCGGTGTCGATGTCCAGCAGGTACAGGTGGGGAGAATTATCCGTGCTTCTTCCTTTGGCGGTTCCGAAGAAGACCGCCTCCTTGCCGTCGGGAAACACTCGCAAGGGTGCGGAAGGAGCGAGTGCGACCCAGGCCCCCAGGGCCTGAAGTCGTCCGGTGTCGGGCCAGTAATGGTAGATCTGGCTCGTGCGGTCCAGGTCAACGCGGACGAGCAGCAGACTGCCATCGGGAAGGGCTTCGGGGTTGATCGCATTGGCTAGCACCAGCCTCACCTCCCCACCTAGGCTCGGGACCGAGAAGACCCCCAGAGGCTGAGACAAGATCCGGTCGAAATAAATCTTCGAGCCGTCTCTCGACCAACAAAGGCTGGCAACGAGGCCACGGGTTCGATCATCCGTGAGCACCGTCCAGTTGCCGGATGCGGGGTCCATGACCGCGACCTGGGTGAGGCCGTCCACCATGGCCTGAAAGGCGATCAGCCGGCCGTCCGGTGAAACCCGCGGCCAGAAAGCAATGGTGGGGCCGGGCAAAAGCTCGCCGGACCAGTCGGGCTGAGTCGCCACGCTCCGGGTTCCCAACCACCAGCCCGCCGTGCCTGCCAAACCAATCAGGATCGCCGCCAGCACCCACGGCAACGCGCGACGTAGGGGCGGCGGTAGCGGCGGCGTCTCGCCGCCGACCGGTATGGGCGATTCATGAATCGCCCCTACACCGGAAATCGTTTCTTCGATCGCAATCCGCGCCTCGCCGATGTCGCGCAAGCGCTGCTTGGGGTCTTTGGTCAGGCAGCGGTGAATCAGTTCGCGCAGGCGGGGCGGAGTGTCAGCTGGCAGCACGTCCCAATCGGGTTCGGTTTTAATGACCGAGGCCAGAACGTCCGTGACCGTCTCACCCTCGAACGGTTTGCGCCCGCCCAGCATTTCGTAGAGCACGCAGCCGAAGGCCCAGATGTCGGCGCGGCGGTCAACCTGCTTGCCGCGCGCCTGCTCGGGGCTCATGTACGCCGCGGTGCCGATGATGACGCCGGCCTGGGTGGCGGCGGCGGTGAGCGTGGGGGAGTTGTCAATGCCAACTGACCCCTCACCTGGCCCTGCGGGCCACCCTCTCCCCTGGGGAGAGGGTGGAATATTTCCGAATGCTCTCTCCCCTCGCCCTTGGGGAGAGGGGCTGGGGGTGAGGGGTGTCTCGAGCGCCTTTGCCAATCCGAAATCGAGAACCTTGACCGTGCCCTCGGGCGTGACCTTGACGTTGGCGGGCTTCAGGTCGCGATGGATGATGCCGCGTTCGTGGGCGTATTCGAGCGCGTCGGCGATTTGCTTGGCAATCGGCAGCACTTCGTCACGCGGCAACCCGGCCTGCCGTTGACGGTCACCCCCGCGAAGGCGGGAGTCTACGCCGGGCCCAGATTGGATTCCCGCCTGCGCGGGAATGACGGCGCGCGCGGCTGCAGCGCCGGATGTAGCGCCGACCTTCAGGTCGGCACGTGCCGGGCTGAAGCCCGGCGCTACAGCAATCCGCTCCGCCAGCGTCTGGCCTTCGACCAGTTCCATCACCAGCGCGCGCGTCGCGCCCGATTCTTCCAGGCCGTAAATGGCCGCGATGTTGGGGTGATTGAGCGCGGCGAGCACTTGCGCTTCGCGCTGGAAGCGCGCCATGCGCTCGGGGTCG
>JAHEKS010000109.1 GCA_024638215.1 Acidobacteriota bacterium
TGGACGGAGTTGATAAAGCAGGCAGAGCACTGCGGGTGACGATAGGCCTCGGTCTCCTTCTTGACGCCGCCCGTGGCAGGATCCCAGTACCAGCCGCCGCCTTGCGAGGTCCGGCGGTACTTGTGCCACAGGCCGCAATTAAACCAAACCGGCGAGTTGAACGCCGCCTTCTGGCGCACCAGCAGGTGCGTCAACTCATCGTGAAAAGTCCTGGCATCTTCTTCCGTCTTGAAATAGCCGCCTTCGACGCCCCACTGAGCAATGGTGTCGGCGACGCGGCCGATCAGTTGCTTGACGCTCGACTCGCGCTCGGGCGTGCCGAGCTTCCCGTGGAAATACTTGGACGCCACGATGTTGGTGGCCGTCTGCGACCAGTCCTTGGGAACCTCGACGTTGCGCTGCTCGAAGATCGTGTGGCCCTGGTCATTCTGGATGGACGCTGTGCGCACTTCCCACTCGACTTCTTGAAAAGGATGAACCCCTGGTTTGGTAAAATGCCGTTTGAAGGTAAGACCGTGCTTTACCGTTTCCGGCGCCGCCGTCGCGTCCTTCATCGCCATAGACACAGCATCCCGCTCCGCCATTATTTCCTCCCCGACCGTCGCTTGGCGCCGTGGCCCGCTTATAAATTTTGCGGTGGTATCAAACCTCCCGGCTTATACCGGGGGAAATGAGCCTCCCAATCGCCCTCCCCTCACGCGGCGACCGGTACCGCCACAACTGGATTCGGAATCTAGCTCCCGTTCCACGGCTTGTCAAGAGAAAAATACAAGGCTTGGTGTTTTTTTGGGATATCACCCCAAGATATAGTGGAAATCCTGCGGAAATCAGTGGAAGCGCTTGCCCCCTCTTTTGGCCATCTCCGGCAACAATTCCGGGAGTTTATCCGCTTCCTGACAACCCGGTCGTCCTCCACCAATTCCCCTCTTCGTCACCATCCCTTCAGGGCGTCTCTCGCCATCCCCCTGGCTTGCAATTCTCACCATCGCCACCCACAATAGGTGCCGGCGAAAGGCTCCTACAATCTGTTGGATGCGCGAGGAGCCGACCTCGTGGCTGGAGCAACGCCGGGTTGGGCCGTGAAAGCCCTCGCCTCTGGCTCGATTGGCATACCTTTGTTCGCGGAGAATCAGACCATGAAGAAACTGTTACTGCTTTTGGCAATCTTGGCAGTCGTTCCGGCATCCGCCCAGCAGGCGCCGCCGGTGGAGCTTGTCTGGCCGAACGGAGCGCCGGGCGCGGTCGGAAGCCAACCCGAAGACCAGCCCACGTTGACCATCTTCCTGCCCGAAGCCTCCAAAGCGGTCGGCACGGGTGTTGTCGTTTGCCCCGGCGGAGGGTACGTCCACCTGGCCACGGATCACGAGGGCGTGAAAGTCGCCGAGTGGTTCAACACGCTGGGCGTTGCAGCCTTCGTGCTGAAATATCGCCTGGGGCCTCGCTATCACTATCCCGCGCAATTCGAAGACGCGCAGCGCGCCATGCGCATCGTGCGCTCGCGCGCCAAGGAATTCGGCATCGCGGCCGACCGCATCGGGATCATGGGATTCTCCGCCGGCGGGCATCTGGCCTCGACCGTCGGAACCCATTTCGAGGCCGGCGACCCGAACGCTGCCGATCCGCTCGACCGCCTGAGCTCGCGCCCGGATTTCGTGATCCTCGGCTATCCCGTGATTACCATGCTGCCGCCTTACGTTCATGAAGGCTCGCGGCACTATTTGCTGGGCGATAATCCCTCGCCCGAATTGGTCAAGAAGCTCTCGAACGAATTGCAGGTGACGCCGCAGACTCCGCCCACGTTTCTGTTCCTCACCGACGACGACAACATCGTTCCCTCTGAAAACAGCGTCATGTTCTATGAGGCGCTGCACAAGGCGCACGTGCCCGCCGAAATCCATATCTTCCAGCACGGCCCGCACGGCTTCGGACTCGCAACCGGCAACCCGCAGCTTTCCATCTGGCCCACGCTGCTCGAAAACTGGCTGAAGCTGCGCGGGTTGCTGACGAAGTAAGTGACATCGTCCAGGTCGCCAGGTTCTCGCGCGGCCGCGCGAGCGCAAACGAAGCCCAAGGCCTCTGAATTGAGCCGCGACGACTCAATCCGCCGCCGAGAATAAAGTGTGTCGGCTGTGTCAGCAGTGTCCATGGTGTCATTTGGTTCTGATAGGCTGGGAAGGGGAATAGGATTCAGGATAGGATTCCGGATTCAGGGGTCAGAGGTCGGAAGCCAAAAGCCAATGAATCGGAGAGTAAATGTGGACGCGAACCACCGAAATCGGGGGTTGGGGATTCGGACCGCAGATTGGACGATGCAGGCTCCCGCTCAGGGAGGCCGATGCCAATGTGGGCGAGTAAAAGGTGGAAAACACGGAGAAAAGGCGAAATGAACAATCCATTTTTCCGACCGATCAAAGCCGCTATCTCATTGAAAACACAAGGGAGGGAGGAAGAACAAACCCGTTAGACGCCGCAACCGAGCTCCTTTTGAAGCCGCACCCAAGCCACATTGCAGCATCCAATACCCGCTGACACTCAGAGCGGCGAGTGAGGCACAAGGGAAGAACTGCCAGCGAAGAGTGGAGGGTCCTTCGTTCCTGGTTCCTGGTTCCTGGTTCCTGGTTCGGGGTTCGGGACTTGGGATTCGGGACTCGGGGTTCGGGATTGGCGATTTAGGATTTCGGAGTCGGCGAAAGTGCGGCGGGGGCCGGGCCGTGTAGGCGGCTCGCGACCTGCGACCAGTCGGTGCGGAGATTGCCTTCCAAAGAGCTGCACAGCCCGGTGCGGCCGCGCGCGAAATACACCGCCGCCCGCGCGCCTCGAAATCAAATTGCTGGGCAAATTCCGTGGGAAGGACTAATTCTCGAGCGGCACTTTCAAATTGGTCTTCGAAAGCGCCTTGGCCAGCATTTCCTCGGCCTGCTCGCGGGAAAAGCCGCGCGCCACGGCGATCTCATCCACCAGAAGCTGCCACGAGCGGTCGAGCATTTTCTTCTCGCGGAAGGAAAGCGGCTTGGCGCGGTTGAGCGTCAGCAGGCTCTTGAAAACTTCGGCCACCTGTTGCAGCGAGCCGCCGCGCATCTTCTCGCAGTTTTCCTTGAATCGCCATTTCCAATCCTGCGGCGATTTGCAGCGGCCTTTGACCAGGAAGTCGAGCACGTTGCCAATCTCATTCGACTTGGACACGCGGCGCAGGCCGACGCTTTCGACGTTGCTCGTCGGCACCATGACGCGCATGCTGTTGGAACTGAGCTTGAGAAGATAAAACATTTCCGGCTGGCCGGTGAGGTTGCGGGTGGATATTTGCTCGATAATGCCTACTCCCTGGTTCGGATAAACAACCTTTTCCCCTACCTGGAAGCTCATACCCCTCCTCGTTCTGCTAGGTCAATAATTACTACCCAGAATAGCCACGCCTATGCGACAAGTCAAGCGAAGACAAGTCGAAAGTGCATATTTTTCGCGGCGGCAACCGCTCTCCCGCCGCGCCGCGGGCGGCGAGTTGCCCGCGCGCAATTGGTTTTTCGATGTATAATCACCGTTCATGTCGGGCAGCTCTTTTGTTAGTGAAACAGTCATAGCGCTGATCCTGATCAGCATCTTGCTCGCCTTCATCGCGAGCCAGTTCTTCTGGATCCTCGCGGTGCGCCGTTGGGGCAAGAAGGTGATCGCGAACCGAAAACTGCGCCTCGGCCTGGGCGGATTCTTGCTGGTCATCTACGCTCTCCTCTTCTTCTTCAATTTCGTCGCGCTTCGCCACCGCCCCAGCCCCACGCATTTGACGCTGAGCGCGGCCCTGCTGCAGGCTCCGTTCGCGTGGTGGGCGATGAGCTCACTGGCGGGTTTCGGGATGGTGGCGCTGTTCTGGCTGGCGGGTCTCGCCCTGCGGCTGATTCGCGCGGGCTATTCGAAAATTGCCGTCTCACTGGGAAAGGCGCACCTGCCCGTTTTGTCTTCGCCCGCTCGCCGGCGGTTCCTCGAGCGGACCGCCTTCGCGGCGAGTTCCCTGCCCTTTGCCGCCTGCGCCTACGGCCTCACCATCGGCCGCACCGATATCCAAACCACGCACAAGCGCATCCGGCTGGCACGCCTGCCCAGAGCTTTTGACGGATTTCGCGTGGCGCAGCTTTCCGACCTGCACATCGGCCCGTTTATGAGCGCCTCCCAGATCCGCCGCGTGGTCCAGATGACCAACGACTACAAAGCCGACCTGGTGCTGCTGACCGGCGATTACATCATCTGGGATCCGCGCACTCAGGGCGACGTGGTGGACGCGCTCTCCGGGCTCCGCGCGCCCTTCGGCATCGTTGGCTGCCTGGGAAATCACGAACTCTGGGCCGGCTGCGAAGCTTCCATCACGCGGATGTTCGCCGAGCGCAACATCCGCATCCTGCGGCATGAGCGCTGGCCCATACAATCGGGCGGCGAAGTCTTGAACCTGATTGGCGTGGATTACGAGTCCGTCCGCCACTTCGGCCCGCGCCCCGAGGGCGTGGTCAACCAATACCTGAAGGGCGTCGAGCCGCTCATCCTGCCGGAGACGGCCAATATCCTGCTCAGCCACAACCCCAACACCTTCGACCGCGCGGCGGCGCTGGGCATTGACCTCTCGCTCGCCGGGCACACGCACGGCGGGCAGGTGACGCTCGAATTCATCAACAAGAACCTTTCGCCCAGCCGCTTGATCACTGCCTACGTTCGCGGCTGGTTCCAGAAAGAGAGTTGCCAGCTCTACGTCAACCGCGGCATCGGCACCATCGGAGTCCCCATCCGCTTCGACGCCCCGCCCGAAATCACCGTGTTCGAGCTGGTGCGCGGGGAGCAACGCTCCTGAATTATCGATGAAAATTCGCTTGACATGGGAAGACTACCATGCTAGGCTATATGCTGAGTCGAAATGACCCGACGCAGCCAATTGTCCAATGCATCGAGACTGATAAGGCCGCTCGGGAGGCCCAAACGGTGCCGAGAGTCTGGCCTGGCTGCGCCGGGATGGACTTGACACGGCCGGCTTGATATGATGAGGTTCATCGAGGAATGCCATGGGTGCATCTGACTAGGGGGGAAGTATCTCCGGAAAGGGGGAGAATATGGCCCTGGAGCGAGAACAGGAAACATATAGGCGCAAATTAGCAGAGCTGAAAACTGACGAGGGCAAATTCGCCCTGATCCACGGGGATGACGTTGTTGGCGTTTACGGGACGTACGAGGATGCGATAGCAGAAGGTTACAGGCAATTCCACCTGGACCCGTTCCTGGTAAAGCAGATTCAGACTGTCGAGCAGGTTCAGTTCATAACCAGATTTCTTGACTCTCCATGCCGCACTTGACCCTCCAGATGTCCGTCGGTGGCCCGCTGGTCGATGTGCTCATCGGCGTCAGCCACCCCAGAGCCCAAGCTCTGCAAAAGGCAGGGCAGACAGTTCCGAACCCGGCAAGGGTGCGGGCGCTTGTTGATACTGGGGCCAGTTGTACGTGTGTTGACCCGTCGATCCTAGCAGCTCTTGGGTTGGCCCCGACAGGGATTACGCCGATTCACACCCCATCCACAGGGACACAAACCCATGCCGCCAACCAGTACGATGTTAGCCTCGTGCTGATACATCCCGCTCTGACGCTCACTCTCGGGGCAGTTCCCGTCGTGGAATCGCAGTTAAAAATCCAAGGAATTCAGGGCCTCATCGGAAGAGACGTCCTGAGCAACTGCCTTCTCGTGTACGATGGTCCAAATCGCATTTTCACTCTAGCCTTTTAATCTGTGCCAATCTCCTGCGCCGCCGCGTGGGCGCCCGTCCGCGACGTGTAGCCCTCCACGACGGCATTCAATTTTCTCAATTGGGAGGAAGTCAGGCTGAGGGTTCCTCCGTTGCGGGCGTGCGAACAAAATCCTTGCCGTGGCGCTCGGGGCCGAGGGCGATGATCGTTCCGCCGATCAAAATCACCGCAAGCTCGAAGCCCGCAATCGCCCAGCGATAGCCCACCAGGTCGCGCAGCGCGTATTCAATCGTGTTGGTCGGCGCGGCGAACAGAATTCCAAGCTGATAAGCAAGGCCCGGCAGCAGGCCGCGAACGGTATCGGGCGAAAGCTCGTTCAGGTGCGCGGGAATGATTCCCCAGGCGCCCTGCACGCCCACTTGCATCAGAAAAGCGCCGGTCGCGAGCACGGCCACCGAGCCGCCGAAAGACCACATCGGAATCACCACGAGCGAAAGCGCCAGCGCGGCGATCATGCTGCGGCGGCGGCCCAGGCGTTCCGAGAAATGGCCGAAGACGATGGCCCCCAGCACTGCGCCGAGGTTGTAGAGCACCGCGAGATCGGAGACGGTCTTGGTCGCCACGTGATGCGCGGTCATCAGGAAATCGGGGTAGAGGTCCTGCGTGCCGTGGGAGAGGAACATCATCAAGGTCATCATCGCGACCAGATACAGGAAATTCTTCCAGTGGCTGGCGACGGTGCGCAGGATCGCTCCCACGCTCACCTCGCGATGTTCGATCCACGCTTTCGATTCCGGCACCTTGGCGCGAATGTAAAGCGCCAGCAGAGCGGGGATAGCGCCCATCCAGAACATCCAGCGCCAGCCGAGCGTGGGCAAAACAAAGCGCGCCGCAATCGCAGCGAGCAGGTAGCCGATCGAGTAGCCGCTCTGAAGGATGCCCGAGAGAATGCCGCGCCAGCGCTTGGGCGCCACTTCCATCGCCAGCGACGCGCCCACGCCCCACTCTCCGCCCATGCCGATGCCGTAAAGCCCGCGCAGGATAATGAACACCGTGAAGTTGGGCGAGAAGCCGCAAAGGACTTCGATCAGCGAGTAGAAGCTGACGTTGGAAATCAGCGCCACGCGCCGGCCGTAGCGGTCGGCGAACAGGCCGAAGAGAAACGCTCCCACCGGCCGCATGGCCAGCGTCCAGGTGAGGGTCAGCACCACCTCAGCCTTGGTCACGGAGAATTGCGTGACCAGGTGGTCCATCATGAAGACGACGACGAAAAAATCGAAGGCGTCGAGCGTCCAGCCCAGGAAGCAGGCGATGACGGCGTGCACGTGCGCGCGCTGGAGTGTGGTGGCGTGCCCGGATTGGGTCTCGGACCCTGGCATCGGATTTTCCCGCGCGGGATACTGTAGCGGCGGCGTCCCTTTGCTGCGCTCAGGGCGGGCACTCGCCGCCGTTGCTTTTCGATGCGGCGATGAGGACATCGCCGCTACAAGGCGAAACTGACAAGCGGCCCGCGCTACGGGAGTGTACACAATCCCAACCCTTCGTGCTATCCTCCGCGAAGAAATGCCGCAAATTTCCTATCCGCGCGTGGCGAGCTTCAAAACCTCTCGAGCCGTCGCGGAATACCTGGCGAAGCTTGGCTGGCCGCTGGCCGCCGACGATGAGATTCTGACCGCGCCCGGTTCGCCGCTGGCGCAGCCGCTCGAAGTTCCCTGGCACGGCGCGCGGCGAAAGATCGGCAACCGCTTCGCCGTGCAGCCGATGGAGGGCTGGGACGGCGAGCCGGACGGGCGGCCTTCGCAGCTCACGCGGCGCCGCTGGCTGAACTTTTCGACGAGCGGCGCCAAACTGGTGTGGGGCTGCGAGGCCGTGGCCGTGCTGCCCGAAGCGCGCGCCAATCCCAATCAGTTGCTGATGAATGAAGCGAACGCGCCAAGCTTCGCCGCGTTGCGCGAAGAGATGGTGCGCGCGCACCGGGCGCGATTTGGCACGAGCGATGATTTAGTCATCGGACTTCAACTCACGCACTCCGGGCGCTTTTGCCACCCGCACGAAAGGACGAAGCTCGAGCCGGTGATCGCCTATCACCATCCGATTCTGGACGCCAAATGCGGCGTCGCGCGCGAGCCGATATCCGATGCAGAAATCACGGTCATCATCCGCGCCTTCGCCGCCGCCGCGCGGCTGGCCGCCGAAGCGGGCTTCGACTTTGTGGACTTGAAACACTGCCACGGCTATCTGGGCCACGAGTTTCTAAGCGCGCGGACGAGAAGCGGCGCTTACGGTGGCTCGTTCGAAAATCGCACGCGCTTCCTGCGCGAGCTGGTCGCGGCGGTGCGCGACACCGCTCGGCAAATCGAAATCGGGCTGCGGCTCAGCGCTTTCGATTCGATTCCGTTTGCCTGCGACGCGCAGACCTCTGTGGGCGTGCCCGTGCAGCCACCCACTTTGCCCTACCTGTGTGGATTTGGAGTGAATCCCGACGACCCACGCCGGCCGGACCTCTCGGAAGCCAAGCGCCTGCTCGATTTGCTGCGTTCGCTCGAAGTGCGGCTGGTCAACGTTAGCGCCGGCAGCCCGTATTATTCCCCGCACCTCCAGAGGCCGGCGCTGTTTCCGCCCTGCGACGGCTACCTGCCGCCCGAAGACCCGCTCGCCGGCGCCGCGCGGCTGATTGCGGCAGCGAGGGAGTTGAAAGCCGCCGCGCCGGACCTTGTTTTTGTCTCCTCAGGATGGTCGTATTTCCAGGACTATTTCCCGCACTTCGCGCAAGCGGCCGTGCGCGAAGGCTGGACTGACCTGGTGGGCTTGGGCCGCATGATGCTGCCTTACCCCGCACTCCCCGCCGACGTGCTCGAAGGGGGCGCGCTCGACCACAAAAAGATCTGCCGCACCTTCAGCGAGTGCACCAACGGCCCGCGCAACGGAATGGTCTCGGGTTGTTTTCCGCTCGACCCGTTCTACAGGGCACGGCCGGAATGGCCCCAGCTGCAGGAATTGAGGACGGGGGTCAAAAGCCGGGGTTGACCGGCGCGCCCTGCGGTCCGAATCGAATTTCTTTCAGGCGGGACAGCGGCACGGAAAAATCGAAAACGTCCTGACTGGCCGGATCGTACTTGTCGGTAATGCCGAGCAGGCGGGTTTCGACCGGCTGGCTGGTAGGCGGAAGAAACTTGCCCTCTTCCACGCGCCCGTCGCAGCGGGTGATCTTGAGGAGCCCCGCGGCAAGGCCTACGTGGTCAATGTCCTCGAATTTGACCTCGTCGGCGGCGCCGCCCGTCAACAGCAGCGTAAAGCTGGTCACGGCAGGAACCGACTCCAGCAGCGAGCCGCGCCCTCCGGGCGGATAGAAATCGAGGTAGGCGTCCGCAACGCGCGTGGTTTTTCCGTTGAGGTCGGTGACGGTGGCCGTGAAACCAAAGCGCTTCCACATGCTGATGATGTCGCGGCGGGCGTCGGCGGAACTGGTCTCGACAACGTAGGGCAGGCTGCCCTTCGCCAGGCTGACTTTTTCCACGCGGCGCTCTTTCAGGTCGAAGTGTTTGTAGACAAGGTAGGACGAATCGTTCTCGATGACAATCGCGTCGCGCTGGACGGCCTCTCGCTTTCCCCGCGCGTTGATTTGGAAGATATCATCGGCGCGAAGGGCAACGGCAGCGCTCAAGATAAGACTCGCCAGCACCCACCATCGCCTCATGTTCGCCCGCTTTCCCGTCTGGACGCAAAGGCCCCGCTCGGAATCTCGGCGCGCGGGGCCTCGTGGCAATCGTCACCAAGTTTTCAGTGACCCTTCTTCTTCTTCTCCTTCTTGAACTCGGTGCCCACGCCGCCCTCGATCGTCTTGAGCAGCGCCTGGGCGGCGGCCGCACTGGGGCCGTTGGGCTCAAGTTTGAGATAGGTCTCAAAAGCCTCCTTGGTCCCCGGCACAGCGACCACCTCGCCATTCTCGCCTGTCGTCGCCTTCCCCATCAGAGCCTGTCCCAGCCAGAAATAGGCATTGGCATACTTCGGGTCGATCGAGGTAGCCTTTTGGAAGGCCGCCACGGAATCATCCATCTTGCCGGTGTTGTAAAGGACGGCTCCCAGGTTGAAGTAGTACTGGGCTGCGCCGGTGGGATCCATCTCGGCAGCTTTCTGAAATTCCGCCTTCGCCTTGTCAATGTCACCGCTGTCGGCATAAACGTTCCCCAGATTGTTGTGCAGCCCGGCGGAGGTCGGGTCGGCCTGGATTGCCTCTTGGTAGGTGGCGACAGCCTTGTCTTTATCTTTGGCCTTGGCATAAGAATCGGCAAGCCGCGTCAAGACCGCCTCGCGGTTCTTGCCCTTCGCGAGAGGCAACGCCTCTTGGAACTTGGCCGCCGCTTCAGCGTACTGCTTCTGGTCAAACAAAGCATTGCCCTGGTCGTAAGTGGTCTTCAGGCCAGCAATCTGCTTCTCCTCTTTTTGCTGCTCCGCTAGCCTCTTCTGATATTCGGGGTTCGTTTCCTGGTCCTTCTTGGCAGCGGCCACTTCCTTGGCAAGGTCAAAATCCACCTCCGTCGGGTCTCCCATCTCGAGATGCTTGTTGTTGAAATAGAATAGAGTCTGGCCCGTAGGGCTTTCCAAGGTGATCTTGTAATTGCCGAGAGGCAGGCCGATATAAATGTATTCGCCCTTCTTGTTGGTCTTGGTCTTGTAGATCCCTTTAATCTCCGTGCGCTCGATGATGACGTGGCATCCGACGCAAACGCTTCCATCCTGCAAAGTGACTTTGCCCGTAACCCCGCCCGTCTGAGCGGAGGCCGGAACCCCGGCGGCGATCGTCGCCAGCACAGCCACAAGTCCCACTCGTTGAAACATCTTTGATAGATCCATAATTCCCTCCAAGTTTGACTACGCTGTCCTCATACTAACCTGACCGGGCGGCACAACTCAACCTCTTCGGTGGTGTTTTTGGGCCACCTCGGGAGGAAGCGCTAAAATGTCCGCCGCCCATAAACAGGCCGGGTCGCATACCGAATGGGGTCTTCCAAGCCCGCTTCCTCAAAGGCCCGCAAGCGGAGCGCGCAACTGTCGCAAACTCCGCAGGCCGCGTCCTCGGACTGGTAACAGGACCACGTCAGTTCAAACGGAGCTCCCAGTTCGCGGCCGCGTCGAATAATCTCGCTTTTGCGCATGTGAATCACCGGGGTTACGATCTCAAGTTTCGTGTCGGGCTTGGTTCCCGCCGCGATCACGCGATTGAACGCTTCATAATACTCCGGGCGGCAGTCCGGATAGCCAGAACTGTCTTCCTCGACCGCGCCGATAAAGATTTCCCGCGCTCCCAGAACTTCGCCCCAGGAAACGGCGATGGAAAGAAAGTGCGCGTTGCGAAAGGGAACATAGCTGGACGGAATATCTTTGCGCTCGAGATTGGCAGCCTCGACGGCGATCCGCGCGTCGGTCAGGCTCGAGCCGCCGATCTGTTTCAGATGCTCAAGACGGCAAACCAAACGATGCTCAGCCTGGTAAAAATCTGCCAGGGCATGGAAAGCCTCTTCCTCCCGTTTCTGAGTGCGCTGGCCGTAAGCCACATGCAGCATCGCCAGGCGGCACTCTTGCGCCGCGATGGCCGTGGTCACGCAACTGTCCATCCCGCCGCTGGCCAGAACGACGGCCAAAGCTTTGTCTGTTGTCCTTGGTCCGTTGTCCGTAGTCCTTTGATCCTTCACCATACGTCGCCTTCCGCGGACCGAAGAGCACTGCCGAAGGGCGTTGCCTTCATCTTTCATCCTTCAGCCTTCAGACTTCTGACTTCTTCCTTCTACACTCCCCTCATTTCCGGATCCCAGATGAACTTATGGAGCTGCAGGCCCAAGCGCACTTCCGAGCCGTCGCGGAGAATCCATTCGGCAAGTTTTTGCGGAGCCAGTTGGTTGAAGACCGGCGAAAAAAGGACCTCGTCAACGCGGCTTAAGACGCCGTGGTCAGCCAGAAAAGTACGGGCAAACCGATAGTCATTCTCGTCCTGAATCACGAACTTCAATTGGTCCTTCCGGTCGAGCACCGTGAGGTTCTCAAAACAGAACTTCCCGCTCTCACCGCTCGCCGGACATTTCACATCAACGACTTTCACAACCTCGCGCGGCAGGCTGCCGACGAAGCGCTCGCCGCTGGTCTCAATCAGAACGCGGTACCCCTCGTCAATCAGCCGCCGCACCAGTGGAATCACTTCGCTTTCCTGGAGCAGCGGCTCTCCGCCGGTGAATTCCACCAGTTTCCCGCCCAACTCGCGCACGCGTGCCAGGACCTGGTCCGCAGTCATTTTCGTTCCGCCGTAGAAAGCATAGGCCGTGTCGCACCAATGGCAGCGGAGATTGCAGCCCGTTAGCCGGACGAAGATGCAAGGCAGGCCCGCGTAGGTGGATTCGCCCTGGATGGATTTGAAAATCTCGGTAACGACCATGTCTTCTTGAGTCCGTCGAGAAAACACTCTTCACGAAGCATTTTACCTGATTTCCCGATTGCGGAATGTGGCCACTGTTTCTCAAAAAGAGAATGACCTATGCCAATTAGTAACACAGATAGGCAAAAACTGACGCATTTAAGGTTTTTTCTTGCGCCCCGGTCTGTTCCCAATCCTGGGGGCCAGGACTAATCAATAGAGAGCAAAAGGGTTATGGGGGAATAGTACGAGAGTTCCGGCAGGAAGCGATTGGCCCTGGGATTGCATCAAAGGAGGTAGCACGACCGGGAGGCGCTTATGTTGAGCAAGGACGAAATGGCGAGATACCGGGAAGAGCACGAAGTGATGGAAAACTGGCGCACCGTTTCGCGCCACGTGGTCGCTGACCTGCTCGAAGCGTGCGCGATCTGCGGGACGATCCGCGAGAAGGACCGCCTCACCCGCTGCCGCTGGTGCGAAGACGTCTATTTCTGCAAAGACGGCGTCTGCTCGCAGCAGCACCACATGGAAGTTCACCCCGCCGTGGCGTTCTGGACCTGGTAATCGCCGGTCCGGGAGCCACTGTACGATTCCCGTGAATTGCTTTGCCGGGACAAGTGCCTGTGATCTGTCAGTTGCTCACTGACGACTGTGTGCTGCCCTCGGAGGGCCGGTAACTGGCGGATATCGCGCGAGCTTCAGGAACGGCCACTGGGCGGATTCGGACTCGCCTAGAGGTTCCTCCAACCGTTAACAACCCCCGGAAAGCCCGCCCGGCAAAACGCTGTGGTAGAATCCTGAGCCGTTGCATTCGGTAGCCATCGTGATTTGGCTGAGGCTTCATGTCAAGCGAGGTGCAAGCCTGTGGCCGACGCTCGCCCGATTGAGAAGTCCCTTATCTCCCTAAGCGACGTGGATGCGCACGCTTTGCCATTGGTGGGGGGCAAGGGTGCTCAACTCGGGACAATGCTCGCGGGAGGTCTGCCGGTCCCGGCGGGTTTTTGCGTCACCACTTCAGCTTACCGCCGCGGCATGGACCCTCCGCTCGCCACGGAAATCGTCTCTGCCTACGAAGTCTTGGGCGGAGGCCCCGTGGCGGTTCGCTCCTCGGCGACTGCTGAGGACCTGCCCGAAGCGTCGTTTGCCGGCCAGCAGGAGAGCCTTCTAAATGTAAGCGGCGCGGAAGCAGTTATTGAAGCCGTGTGCGCCTGCTGGCAGTCGCTTCACACCGAGCGCGCCGTCGCTTACCGCAAGGACCGCGGCATCCCGGAGGAAGCCGTAGCGATGGCGGTGGTGGTCCAGCGCATGGTTCCGGCGGAAATTGCCGGCGTCCTGTTCACACTGAATCCTGTTACCGGGGCGGTGGACGAATTAGTCGTCGAAGCTGCCTGCGGCTTAGGCGACCAGGTGGTCTCGGCGCGTGTCACTCCGGACCGCTACCGCCTGCGGCGCCGCTCGCCGCACGAACTGATCGAATCGGATGCTCGCGACACTCGATCGAAACTCACGCCCGACCGATTGGCGGAACTCGCCCGCCTGGGATTATCCGCCGAGCGACTGCTCGGCCACGCAGCCGACATAGAATGGGCGCTCGCGGAAGGCCGCCTCTTTCTGCTCCAGGCCCGCGCGGTCACCGCGGCGGGGCCGCACTTTCCGGACGTTCATTTTGGCAGCCGCTGGAACGCCGAGCACTGCCGCGGTCGGCTCATCTTGTGGGCCAATCATAACGTGCGCGAAGCCATGCCCTACCCCCACACGCCGTTTTCCTGGTCACTCTGGAACTACCTGGTGTTTCCCCATTTGGCCCGCGTCATGGGCGTGATCGGCGCCGGGGAAAACCAGGATGAGGCGCCGAGCGGAATAGACCTGGTGGAGGGCCGGATTTACTGGAACGGGAACGTTTCGGCAGGCTTCTTCTCGCCCTGGCTGATGGTCAGGATCACGCGCGTCCTCGACGTTGAAGTGGCCGGCTACGTTGAGGAATCCTTTGCGAAGGGCGAGCTCACTCCGGTGCGCCGGCCATGCAGCCTGCTGCGGACCGCCCGATTCCTCTGGCATCTGGCCGACCAAGCGCTCCGCAAAACCCGGCCGGCTTACGCCTGGAAGCAGCTCCGTGACTGCCGGGAGGAGGTTGCCTCTTTCGGCAAAATCAATCTCGCCATCCTGAGCGATGAACAGATCCTGGCGCTGGCGCGCTATTTTGCCACCGAAAACATCCCGCGGTCCATCGAAGCGCTCGCGGCCGGAGTGCTGGCCACGCCTGTGCTGCCGCTTTTGTCTCGGCTGCTCTCACGGTGGGGCCTG
>JAHEKS010000110.1 GCA_024638215.1 Acidobacteriota bacterium
ATGTTGGGCAGGACGGCGCGGATGCAGTTAAAAGCGCCATCCAGATTGGTCCGCAGGACAGCGTCCCACTCTTGCGTCTTCATGCGCATGACCAGGTTGTCCCGGGCAATTCCCGCATTGTTCACCAGGATATCAATCTTTCCCCAGGTTTCGACCACGTTGTCCATCATTTCCTGAACGGCCTCGGCGTTGGAGACGTCCACGCAGAATCTGAGCCCCTTTCGCCCCCTTTGCTCGATTTCCTTCACCACCTGGTTGAGCTTTTCACAGTTCAGGTTGGTCACCGCGACGTCTGCGCCCGCCTCCGCAAGCGTCAGCGCCGTGGCTTTGCCGATGCCCTGAGCGCCGCCCGTCACCACTGCCACTCGTCCTGCCAGATTAATCATCTCTGCACCTACTCCTCTCTGGAGGGGGAAAACGTGCCCGCCCCCAGCGCGTGTCCGGCGCCCTTACTTTGCCGCGCGGGCCGCGCCCAGCCGCGCCACCGCTTCGCTCAACGTCGCGCCATCATCAACGCGCAGGCACTCCGCCTGGCGATCAATCTGCCGCAGCAAGCCCGAAAGCACCTTGCCTGGTCCCACCTCGACAAAAACTTCCACGCCTTCCGACCGCAGCGCGCGCATGGACTCCTCCCAACGCACGGGAGCCGTCACCTGCCGCTTCAGTCCCTCCCGCGCCGCCGCGCCGTCTTTCACAAGCCGCGCGTCCACGTTCGAGACCAGCGGCACCTCAGGGTCCTTGAACTCCACAGCGTCGAGATCCCGCGCCAGACGGTCAGCGGCAGGCTGCATGAGCGCGCAATGGAAGGGCGCGCTCACGTTCAGCAGAACCGCCATCTTTGCGCCGCGCTGCTTGGCCAGGGCCACTGCCCGCTCGACGGCGGCCTTCTCTCCCGCGATCACCACCTGCGCGGACGAATTCAGATTGGCAGGCGAAAGCACCTGCCCGGCAGCCGCCTCGCGCCAGATTTCATCAGCCAATCCCGGAGCCAGCCCGACGAGCGCAGCCATGGCGCCCTCGCCTACTGGCACGGCTTCTTGCATGTACTCGCCGCGCTTGCGGACCAGGCGGACGGCGTCTTCAAGCTTTAGAGCGCCCGCCACCACCAGCGCCGAATATTCGCCCAGGCTGTGCCCGGCGACGTAATCCGGGCGCAGGCCGTTTTCCTTCAAGACCTCCGCCACCGCCACGGAAACGGTCAGGATCGCCGGCTGCGTGTTCGCGGTGAGTTGCAACTCCTCCGCCGGGCCTCGAAAGCACATCTCCGAAAGCGGAAATCCCAGTGCGCGGTCGGCCGCCTCGAAGACCCGGCGCGCCGCCGGATAAGCCTTCGCAAGCTCCTGTCCCATCCCAGGATATTGGGAACCTTGACCTGGGAAAAGGAAGGCTCTCTTCGACAAGGTGTTCGTCTCCATCGTCCGCTCTTCCGGATCCTTTGCAATTGGAACTTTCCCGCCGGCACCCTCAGTCCCCTGAATCTTACAACGGACCACGGACGGTGAACCACGAATTCGTTACCAGCGCATCAGGACGGCGCCCCAGGTGACGCCCGCGCCGAAGGCCGACAGGAGAATCAAATCGCCTTTCTTGATGCGTCCGCTGCGCACGCACTCGTCCAGGCAGATGGGAATAGACGCCGACGAAGTGTTTCCCACGCGGCTGATGTTGGTATAGACCTTTTCCGGCGGCAGCCCCAGACGCTGCTGCACCGCATCGGTGATCCGCTGATTGGCCTGGTGCGGGATGAACAGGCTGAGTTGATCCGCGCAGACATTTGCCTGCTGCATTACTCTTCGTGAAACCTCTTCCAAGCTGCGCACCGCCACCTTGAAGAGCTCGTTGCCGCGCATTTTGATGTAGTGGTCGCGCGCCTGAACGGTTTCACAGCTTGCCGGCCTGGCCGTGCCGCCCGCCGGGATAAAAAGGTGGTCGGCGAACATGCCGTTGGTGTGCATTTCGGAGGCCAGGATGCCGGAGGGCGATTCGACGGGGCCCAGGACGCCGGCGGCCACGCCGTCGCCGAAGATGACGCAGGTGGCGCGGTCCTGGTAGTCCACATAACGCGAGAGCAACTCCGCCCCGATGACGAGAACGTGCCGGGCCTTTCCTGTCTTGATGAACTGCTCGGCAACGGTCATGCCGAAGAGAAAACCGGAGCACGCGGCGGCCAGGTCGAAAGCGCAGCAATCGGGCGCACCCAACTCGCACTGGATGAAAGACGCGGTGGAGGGGAGCGGCATGTCGGGAGAGATGGTGGAACAGATGATCAGGTCAAGGTCCTGGGGCGTGAGGCCCGCCATCTCCAGCGCTTTGCGCGACGCCTTGACGGAAAGTGCCGAGGTGGTCTCCTCCGGGGCGGCCTGGCGGCGCTCCTTGATGCCGGTGCGCTCGGTGATCCACCGGTCGGAGGTCTCGACCATCTTCTCCAGGTCGTGATTGGTGACTATTCTGTCGGGCAGCGCCGTGCCGGTGCCCAAAATGCCCGCTGCATCCATGAAGACTCCTGTGATTGACCGTCCGCTTCTCGTACTGGCGAGCTGGAAATCAGACGTTGGCGGTTTCCGAATTGCGCGCTTCGATCCGGGACTCCCGGATTTCGCGCTCGATCTTTTCGTTGACGCGGCCCTCGGCAAAGCCGGCGGCCACGCGAACGGCGTTCTTGATGGCGTTGGCGTTGGAGCCGCCGTGGCAGATGATGCAGACGCCGCGCACGCCGAGCAGCGGCGCGCCGCCGTACTCGGAATAATCCATCCGCTTCTTGAAATCCTTGAAAGCGTTGCGCGAGAGCACGTAGCCCACCTTGGAAGAGATGGTGCTCGAAAGCGCCTCTTTCAGCAAGGCCGAGACAGTCTCGATCAGCCCTTCGCTGATTTTCAGCGCCACGTTGCCGATGAATCCGTCGCAAACGATCACTTCGGCGCGGCCGTTGTACAAATCGCGGCCTTCGACGTTGCCGAGAAAATTGAGCGGCAATTGCTTCATCCGCGCCAGGGCTTCGCGGGTCACCTCGTTGCCTTTGTGATCCTCTTCGCCGATGGAAAGCAGCCCCACCCGCGGCCGCTCGATGCCGAAGATCACGCGATAGTAAATCTCTCCCATCACCGCGAACTGTTCCAGGTGAAGGGGCTTGCAGTCCACGTTCGCGCCCACATCCACCAGCACCGTGGCTTTGCCGCGCGAGTTGGGGAAAACGGCGGCCAGTGCCGGCCGGTCCACGCCCGCCAGGGTGCCCAGCACGATCTTCACCGTGGTCATCACCGCGCCGGTGTTGCCCGCGCTGATCAGGCCGTCCGCCTGGCCCTCGCGCACCAGCCGGGCCGCGACCCGGATGGAGGAGTCACGTTTGCGGCGAAACGATTTCGCCGCCTTGTCCTCCATGGTCACAGCTTCCGAGGCATGAACGATTTCAAGAGGCAAGCCGCGCCCGCCGCCGTGCCGGGCGAGCTCACGGTGCAGGATATCCTGCGGGCCCACCAGCAGGACGTGCGCGAAACCTTGCTTGGCGGCATGGACCGCCCCCTCCACTTCCGGCAAGGGAGCCGCGTCCGTGCCCATCGCGTCAACGGCAATGCGTCGCATACTCGGAACAGATCTAGCGAGTCCGCCAGTCCGCGGACTCAACCGCAGGTTTGGATATGCCGGCTTTGCACTGGCCTCTCCACCCGCCGGTCATGCCGGACTACGCTGATTCCTCGACCAGAATAACTTCGCGCCCCTTGTAATAGCCGCAATGGGGGCAAGCCCGGTGAGGAAGCTTGGCTTCGTGGCAATGCGGGCACTCGACCAGCTCCCGAGGGATCAAGTGATCGTGCGCTCGCCGGCGATTGCGCCGCGCCTTGGAATGTCTTCGCTTGGGATTCGGCATAACTTCCTTCCTCTTGCCCACCCGTCCACGAACGGCGGGCTCGAATCTTCAATAATCTGCCTTGGTCTTGCCCGCGCGCCGTCCTGTGCGCATCCGGCGCCGCGCCGCCGCGGCAATAATCCGCCTTCCTCGTCGTCCCTTCGGCTTCGCTCAGGGTCTTCGACTTACTTCAGACGGGCGAAAGGAGATTCTTCCTTCGGGGACGGGCAACGGCAGTCTACCCGGTTCCGGTCGGCGCCGCAAACGGGGCACAAGCCGCGGCAATCTTCCCGGCAGAGGGTTTTCATCGGCACCGCAAGAATCACCTGCTCGGCGATCACGTCCGCCAGCGCCACCCCATCTCCGGAAAAAAAGCCGACCCCCAGTTCGTCTTTTGGAACTTCGATTTCTTCCTCGCGCGCGATGGTTGCAAGCGGGCGGTAAGCCAGATCAAAATCGCGCTCAATCGGGATTTCAATCGGCGCAAGACAGCGGTCACAATGCGCGTTGAGCCGCGTCCCGATGTGTCCCCGGATGCGGATCTCCGAACCCACCAGTTCGGCCACCGCCTGGACTTGCAAGGGGCCGGACGGCTGGAAACCCGTCGTGCGGTAATCCAGCGTTCCGGAAGCGTAGGTCCTCGAAACTACGATCCGGTGACGCTCCAGCTCTGCCAGAGTGATGAGCACCGGGCCCCCGAGCACAATTGCTTATTATACCAGCCACGTCCCGCATGTCAAGAAACGCTCAAAACAGAAGCACTTGCGCGTTAGCTCCCGACCGGTCGGTCGGGATTCGAAACCACAAATGCCGCGGAGACAGCCCGCTTTTCTTAGCGCCCGCCTTATGAGTGGCGGCGTTCTCCCTCACCCCGATTCTGCCGCTATTTCGCCCCCTGGGGCGCGCCGCTCGATTTCAGGAAATCCTTCTGGACGACCTCGGCGGGAGAAGCGAGAGCCGCCAGGCGGTCAAGGTCAAAAAATCTGTAAAGGTCCAGGCAGAACGCTTCGGGAGCCTCGGCAAAAGTGAGCGGCTTGTCGTAGAGATACTCCAGGCTCGGCATGCCGCCGCGCGTGGCGATTTCAGTAAAGAGGCGGGGCTCGAGCGCCGCCGCCACCAGGGCCACGAGCTGGGTGCGCGGGCCGGAAGTCACCACCGAAATGCCGGGGGGGGTCCATTTTTCGCGCGCCCAGCGCGCCAGGGCGATCAACTGGGCTGCCTCCAAACCCAGCGGCCGGTCACCGATCGCGTCAAGCATTTCGGCGTAGCGCGGGATGTCGTCGCGGCCTCCGGGCGATGCGTCGCCCGCAAAGAGGAGGTCCGCAGCCAGCACCTGCCGGTCTCGCTCCAGCAGGCTTGCGGCGACCGGAATTTGGTCCCAGCTTTTCTGGATTTCGCCAGTTTTTCCCGCGTCGTTCAGCACGATGGTCAGGGCCGGCTGCGGCGGCGCATCCATGGACTTCAGCCAGACGCCGGTGGCGCTCAGGCCGTTGTCCATCTGAAAAACGTAAGAAACGGATGCGAGCCGATTGTGCGCGGTGTCGGCCACGGGCCACGCGCGATCGACCGTCACCGCATGGTAGCGAACCACTTTGCCCAGCCGCGCGCGCTCGCTGTCCGCCCAGGCAGCACTCTCGGCGCCCGATGGGACGGGCTCGCGGGTAATCTGCCGCGCCATTTTCCGCGCCAGCCCCAGAATTGTCAGATTGTCTTGGGGCAAACCCACGGCGAGCTCGTCGTAAGTTTTGACATCTGCGCCCACGGGAATTTCGCGCGCGGAAGTGTTGAGCCCGAAATTTTCGTCGAAGAATCCGTAGGCCTGCTGGCGATCGTCCACGCCGTAATTGTGGGCGGAAATCTCCGTGTCGTCGTGAAACCGGAAGAGCGATTCCTTGCCGAACAGCCGGAAAAAGGGTTTGACCGGCTCGTAGATTTCGGGCTCGACCAGCGGGCCGCGAAAGCAGCAGTCATCCTCGGCGTTGGCGATGATCAGCGTCGGGCGGGGCGCGCGCATCGCCGCCAGCGTCGAGTAGTCCTGGCCCGCCAGCAAGTCCGGAGCGTTCTGCTCGTAGTCGCCGGGCTCGCCGGGCGGCCGTTCCACGCGGCCGGCCAGCGACGTAAACCCCGCCACCGGAATCGCCACTTTGACGCGAGGGTCGAGGGCGCTGAGCACGATGGTCTGCCAGCCTCCGCCCGAAAGCCCCGTCATGCCGATGCGGCTCGCGTCCACCGCGGGGTTTTGCGCGAGATAGTCCAGGCCCCGGCGCATGGCGAGATAGAACAGCCCCACGCCACTCACTCCCGCCAGGTCCAGGTGCGCGCCGAACCAGTGGTCGTTCTCGGTACGCCTGAGCTCGCCCATGTTTAGCCATTCGAGATTCAGCGCGATGATCCCGCGCCGGGCTTGGTTGATGCAGAGTTTCTGCTCGAAAGCCTCGGACTTGCCGTCGGCGAAGTGGCCCATCACGTTCAGCACCGCTGGGGCCTTGCCCGCCAGATGCTCAGGTTCGTAAAGGAGCGCGGTGGAATAGAAGCCGGGAACGATTTCGTATTGAAATTTGCGCAGCGTGTATCCCGGGCCGGAGGGAATTCCGCCCAGGTCGCGGAAATTCGGCGCTGAGTCCACCCACTCGCGCGGCCAGCCGTGAAAAATCACCGCCAGCAGGCGCTCGCGAACCTGTTGCGACTCGGAGTTCCACGCTTCGGCCGTTGAGGGCACCGAGAGCCTGGGTGCCCGCTGCAACAGGTATTCTTGAAGTTGGTACGCCACCACCTCCGGCGGTTCGAGGCGGGCTTTGAAAATCGGGCCAAGCTGGTGGGGAATGTCTTGCCCGAGGGCGACGGAAAAGTTCGTGAGAAACAAGAGTACAAGCGGCGCAATACGGCGGAAGGATTCAGGGCTCATGACTCTGTAACCTCGAGGCAGATTTTTCCCTTCTCCTCCGCGCCAGCGGCAGCCGTGCGGCGGGAGGGGCAGCAGGAACGGCACGCTCGCTATTCTAATCCCGGCGGGAGCAGGTGGCGTAGAGTCTCGTTTTTTGAAGCGCCGCGGCCTGTGGTCTGACGTGGTTGGGCGTTTCAGCGCTTCATAACAAGGTCTTCGGCGGCATGATGCCCGTGAGCGAGGACGGGATGCGAGCGAATCCGCCCGAAAAAAGCTGCTGCATGTCTGCCATCACCCGCCTGCGGCCCGAGAGGTCAGCGAGGCAAATGGACCGTCAGCGTGAATAGTGGCGTCAACTGCTCCGCCCCAGGTACATGAGCCGCGGGCTTGCCGTATACGTTGTGCCAATACTCCAGACCAATTCCCGCTTCAAGAAATTGCGATTCCGTACGCAGGATCGAGCTCAGGTCGAACTTGAGCTGAGGGCGGATGAGAAACTCGCTGGCGCTCTGCCTTCCGAACGAGTCCCTGCCTTTGGGAGTATTGAAGTCGGCGAAGCCCTCGAAGGCCATGGCAACGCGCCTGACGCGAAACGGGATGGACCACGTCGGCTCGATATTGAAGTTGGTGGCGTAGCGCTCGTCCATTCCGAGGATCCCTTGGTGGTTCCACTCTTTGCGAAGGTGCAGCCCAACATTGAAGAAGCCCCGTGGCAGCTTGAATTGCAGCTTGGGTCCGATATAGAGGGTGCGTTCCTCGGGGGCATAGTCCGAATTCTTGGTCTCGAGGTTGGCACCCACTTCGAATGACACGTCGCGGAGTGGTCCGGCAGAGAACGTCCTGGTATTGGTGATCCGGTTGAGGCTGAAAGCGGAGCGAAGCACCGCGTAGAGCTCCAGCGCGCCGGTCCCACCGCCGGCCGCGGGCTCGATAGAACTCGACTTGCGGATATCGAAAGTGAAAAGGTTGCTGCCGTATTTCCAGGAGTCGAGGTGCTTGAACTGGAGGGTGCTGCGGAAGATGTCTGCGCCCTCGGTGCCCGATGGAGTGGTGATAAACGGCGTCCTGTAATTCGGGCCGTAGATGTAGGACACGGTGTTCTCAGAAAAGAAATGCGGGCCTTTCGCCTGAGCGCCGCTTTCACCCGGAACGGGCGCCATTCCGGCTTGCGCATCAGAAGCTGTTTCCGCTTCTTGAGCCCGTATCTCGGCGGGCCACCAAGTCACGCAGGTGATGAGCAACAGAAGAAAGCCTGGCAATCCCATTTTGCGTCGCCGCTTCGGCCGAGTGCTCTGCTGAAACCAAAATGAAGAATGCTGTACTGCGATTGTCATTCTCGCGGACCTCCTCCATCCGAAGTGACAATCGCACGCGCACCTGAAAGTTGGCTTAAGAAACAGAAAGAATTTGAGGGGAGGCTAACCCTAAGATTGTGAGGTGGTTAGCGTGCGATCGTTCTGCAGTTTGGGGAAGCGGATTTCAAACTTCGACCCGTGGCCCACTGCACTCTCGACACGGATAGTTCCACCGCTCTTTTCGACAATCCACTTGGCGATGGACAAGCCCAGCCCTGTGCCGCCCATCTCTCTTGAGCGAGCTTTGTCGGCCCGCCAAAACCTGTCGAAAACATGCGGCAAGTCTTCCGGCGCGATTCCGATTCCGGTATCGGAGACCTCGACCACCACCTCATCCGGGCTGGAGCGTAACGCAACGCTCACCGATCCGTTTTCGGGCGTGTACTTGATTCCGTTTTCGATCAGAACAAAGAACAGGCGTTCGAGCAGTGCGGCCTCGCCGTTCACATGGAGCGCATCTTCACTGATAGCCGCGGCCAGGCGGATGTTTTTGCCGGCCGCAAACTCCCTGGCGCGATCAACGGCGTCTCGCAGGACAGAGTCAACGCACACCGGGGCGGGCTGGAGCACCTCCTCGTCCGCATCCGCCCGCGCCAGCAGCAATAAACTGTCAATCAATTGGGAAGTGCGCCTGGATTCCCGCAGGATTTTCTCCATCGCTTCGACCAGTTCCTCGCGCGTCCGCTCACGGCGCAGAGTGTATTCCGCGGCCGCCTGAATCAAGGTCACCGGCGCCCGCAATTCATGGGAGGCATCTGCCGTGAACTGCTTGATGCGGGTTACGGAAACCTCAATCCTGTCGAGCATGGAATTCAGGGTCTCCGACAACCGCCGCAGCTCGTCGTGGGCAGCCGGCACGGACAAGCGCTGGGACAGCCGGTGGGAATCAATCGCGCGCGCGTCCTCGACGATGCGGTTCACGGGAGCCAGGGCCCGGCCGCTCAGCCAGTAACCCACAAACGCGGCAATCACAACGAGAAGAGGAAGAGAGATCAGAAGCGACGTCGCGAACTCTCGAAGGGAGGCATAGTGAAACCGCATCGGCTGGGCGACTTCGACGACGATCGGCTGCCCGCGGAACGTAACCCTCTGGGCAGCCAGGCGCACCGGCCAGCCCTCGGGTCCGGTCTCGCGATAGACAATCGCCGTGCCTGAAGCGGTGGGTGCGACGGGTTTGATGTGGTGGCTGGCGAGGCCGTCCGACTGGTAAACCAACTTCCCCTGGTCATCGAATATCTGGAAGAGAACTCCCAGTGTGCTCTTGCGCCCTATCTCGTCCGGCAACTCGCTCAGGGTGGAACCTTGCTGCGATTTAAGAAACTGTGCCACGCCCGCGAGGCTGAAGCGCAAATCCACGTCCACCGCGCGGTACATGCTGGCGCGCATGGCAAAGTAGCTTGCCACCGCCAGCAGACCAAGAACCACCGCCAAGCTCAGCGAATACCAGGCGGTGAGGCGAAACCGGATGGAAAAACGTCCCAGCATCAATAGTCCCTCAAGCAGTAGCCCAGCCCCCGCTCGGTGTGGATCAACTTCTTCTTGCCGGCCAAGTCCACCTTCTCGCGAAGAAATCGCATGAAGACTTCCAGGTTGTTGTCGGTAATCTCGCGCTCTCCCCACACGGAGGTAATCAGGCGGTCGCGCGTGACCACCCGGCCGGCAGCGCGCATCAGGCATTCCAGAATGGAAAATTCCGTCCGGGTCAGCTTCAGCAGCGCGTTGCCTCTCCACACCTCGTGTTTCGCGGTGTCCATGGCTAGGTCTGCGTACCGGATCACGGGCGCGCGGCGGTCCTCCCCCGACCGGGTGCGAGCCCGGATCCGCGCCAGCAACACGTCGAAAGAAAATGGTTTCGTCAGGTAATCGTCGGCGCCCGCGTCCAGGCCCCGCACGACGTCCTGGGGAGAATCGCGGGCGGTCAGCAGCAGGATCGGTGTTCGAATGTTCTGGAATCGCAGGCGCTTTGCGACTTCCAAACCATCCAGAGTTGGGAGCATCACGTCGAGCACGATGATGTCGAAGGCCGTCATCTCCGCCGCCTTCAGGCCAGCGGCCCCGTCAAAACGAACCTGAACAACGTAGCTTTCCTCTTCCAGTCCCTTGCGGACGTATTCCGCCAGCTCTCGATCGTCTTCCACCACGAGAACCCGCATATTCACTTCTCCCGCAAACGACTATTTGCGGAGAGCACCCGCTGGCCCGCAGGGTCATTTCCCGGTCGTGATGAGGCACACCGTTTGCTTGGCGGCGTTAAGCAAATGCGATTCAGGAGAATGGTGAAGGGCCGAGAGGCGCTACCTGTCCTGGCCTGCTGCGCGCAGATTCTTGCGCAGCAGCTCGTTGACGACTGACCCCACGGTGGTGTGTCTTTTCCGGGCATGCTCGCGAACCGCCTCCGCCACCTGGGGCTCCAGATAAACCGGGATGCGCAGTTCGGGATCCGGGCGGAAAAACTTGCCGCGCTCGCCTTTTGAGAAATCATATTCTTTCTTCATAGGTCCGTTTTCTCGTAGCGCGCCCTTTCCCTTCTGGCGGCTCTGCGCGCCGAGATGATCCGGGCGCCGCACTCTTCCGCCGATATTTCGGCGAAGGTGTGGACGACCACCAGAAGACTTCCGCGCCGGTCCTTTCCCGGGCTCACCCATCGCTCCTCGCTGCCGCTGTGCACTTCGTCAACGATGGAGACGGCCAGCGGGTCAAGAAGAACTTCGGCGGCACGATCGAAGCTGACTCGGTGCTTGCGCAAGTTCTGCCTGGCCTTGGCCGGATCCAACTCAAGATTATAGCGCAATGCTCACGCGCTCTCCGGTGCGAGTCCAGCAGGTGGCGCAGAATTTCGCTTTTGAGAAAGGCTGCGGCTCTTTCCGGGCGGATTCGCTCGCGCGCCGCTCTCGCTCACGCGCATCCTACCACCCAACGCCTTGTGATGACCCGCTCAAACACCCGAAGGTTTCAGGCCGAAGACCGCAGAGCTTTAGAAAGCGAAACTGCGCGCTACCTCCTACGCCCTAGACGAGCCGGCGGCCAAGAAGGTTGCGGGCGTAGCCACGGCCGGGGCTCTTTCGACCGCGGGTTCTTTTCCGGAAAAACCCACGGTCAGTCCGTCACCTGACGGATTGACCGTTGCTGCCACTGCCCGCTACTGAATCTTGGTCGAAGATGTCCCGCGGACGGGCGGAGGAGTGGGGCCGGCCTTGAGCATGCCGAAAAGCTGCATCAGCGCCGCGGTCCGCTTGGCCTGGTCGCGGAAGTGAATCTGGCAGTTCTCGAAGCGCGTTTCGACCCAGTCGAAATCGCCGCCGGAATAGAAGAGCGAGCACTCGCGCAAGGTGCAATTGACAAAAAACGTTTCCTCCAGAACGAACGTTTCCTTCTCGAAGGTTCCGCCCACCAGTTTCTTCATCGGCCGCTCCCGGGCGTGAGATTCGCGCCGGCGCGGGATTTGAGAGACTCCGCGCCGGAAGCCCATTATACGCGAGCGGCGCGGCGGGGCGGGCGCCGCCCACAGGATTGTAGGGGCGGGTTTCGAAACCCGCCCCTACTTGTCGCCGTACCGGCGAACAGCCCACGTGTTGTCATTCTGAGCGAAGCGAAGAATCTGCATTTGCTGCCGCCGGTTCCCTCCGCGAAGAGAAGGAGCAGACCCTTCGCTGCGCTCCGGGCGACAAGACCGGGGGGGCGGGCGGTGAGACACCGCCGATGCAGATTCATAGGGGCGAGCGGCGTTCGCCCGCGCGGGGCGCATGGCATGCGCCCCTACAATTCTGTGGCGGGATAAACCCGCTGCCACAGCGAGCGCGGCCGAAACGTCGGCCATGAGCCGCCGCTACAGAAGAGCCGGAAAGCGCCTTGCGATTTCCGCCGGGCGGGCTTACCTTTTCCTGAGAATTGCGTCATACAGCTAAGGGGAGAGAGCGAACTCACCCCTTGCGATGGATGGCTGCTTGTCACTAGCCGGTCAAATCCCTGCGGGGCCCTCCCCTGAACTCACAGCGGGAGAGGAAGAAGGGCTGATCCATCGGGCGCAACGGGGAGACCGCGCCGCCTTCGACGGGCTGGTCCGCCTCTACGACCAGCAGGTCCTTCGCCTGGTGATGAAGGTCGTGCAGTCGCCCGATGAGGCGCGCGACCTTTATCAGGAGGTCTTCTTGAAAGTCTATCGGTCGCTCGGGCGGTTCCGGTTTGAGGCGCGGTTCTCCACTTGGCTCTATCGGGTGGTCATGAACGTTTGCTACGATCACCTGAGGCGACAAAAAGCCCGGGAAGAGGTCCAGCCGCCGGCCACGGATGATGACGAACCTCAGTATTTTCATACGGTTGAGGACAAGCAGCCGGCGGGCGACCCGGAACGCGCCTTGCACTCGGGCGAGATTCGAAGGCGCATCCAGAAGGCCCTTGAGCGATTGGGACCGCGCGAGCGTATGGTCTTTGAATTGAGACACTTCCAGGGATTGAAGCTGCGGGCTATCGGCGAGCTATGCGGCACCAGCGAGGAGACGGCAAAGAACTCTCTGTTTCGAGCCACTCAGAAGTTGCGCTTGGAACTGAGTGATTTAGTGTGAGATCGAGGCTTGGTTCGCGGCCGACCGCCGCCGCCAAGAGGAGCGAGCCATGAGTTGCAAGGATTTCGAGGAAAAAGTGACATTGAGTCAGTACGACGAATTGTCCGAAAAGCAGCGGGCGGATTTGCACGCCCACCTCGCAAATTGCTCGGAATGCCGCGCGCGTCTTGAACAAGCAAGGCGCCTCCACGCTCTGCTCTCGCAGCGGTCGCCCTCCGAACCATCGCCCGAACTCCTGGCGCAGTGCCGCATGGCTCTGGATGAGGCGATTGACCGCGAGCTCTCCTCGGTAAGCTGGAGGAAGCTCTTCGGAGAACTCTGGGCGGGACTCACGGCGATTCCGCTCACGCGCGCTTCGTGGGCGCTGGCCATTCTCCTGTTCGGAATCGGACTCGGCTGGACGCTGCGCCCGCACTTCAACATCGCACCTGCCGCGGGCGGCGCGAGCAATCCTGCGAGCCAAGCTTCGACGCTTACGCCCGACATCTCGAACATGCGCATCAACGCCATCACCCAAGTGGCACCCGCTCCGGAAGCAGGCCAGGTGCGCATCACGGTGGATGCCGAGCGGCGCATGACGCTGCAGGGTTCGCTGGACGATCCCCACATTCGACAAGTGCTGGTGGACGCGCTCAAGAGTTACTCGAACGCCGGCATTCGGCGCGACAGCCTGGACGCTCTCCAGGCAGCGGGCGGCGATCTTCCCTCGGTGCGCGACGCGCTGCTCTACGCCCTGCAAAATGATCCCAATGCCGGCGTTCGCTTGGAAGCGTTGAGGACCGTCCGCAAAATGGAATGGACTCCGGAGGTCCAGAAGGCTCTGATGAACGCGCTCGCCCCGGACAACAATCCCGGCGTGCGCGTGGCGGCGTTGGACGTGCTGGTGCAGCACGCGGACGAATCAACCCTGCCCACGCTTGAGCGCCTGGCTTCAGACGACAGCAATCCTTACGTGCGCATGAAGTCTTTGAACGCGGTTCACAGGCTGGAAGCAGAAGGATACTCAGGAGAACCAAGGTGAGAAAGTCATCAAGAAAACTAATCGCGATGGCAGCGGCGGCATTCTTGTGGGCGGGAGCCGCAAGCCAGTGGAATCTCTACGCCCAGGCATCGGTTCACCGGGGAACGCCGCAGCGGGAAGGCAGAGGCTGGGTTGAACTCGCCACGTGCGAGGCGCCGGTGCGCGAAGGCGGCCGGCTTGTGGTTCGAGCGGATTTCGGCTCGATCGTCGTCAAGCCAGGCTCGAAGGACCAGATGAATTGCCAGGTTCATCTCCGCGTCTACAGGCCGTCCGAGGAAGAAGCGCGGCGATATTTCCGGGCCTACGAACTCAGCCTGCGCACGCTCGAAAACGGCGACGTGGTGCTGGTCGGAAGATCCACCCAGCGCGGCGAGCACCAAGGCTTGTCGGTGGATTATCACGTTTCCGTTCCACTGAAATTCAATCTGGATCTTGAAACCCAGGGTGGCGACCTTAACGTCGGCAACCTGGACGGCGAGTTCCGCGGCAAGACGGCGGGCGGAGACATCTCGAGTGGCGACATCTCGGGGCCGGTGCAAGTGGAGACCGCCGGGGGCGACATCACACTGGGCAATATGGGGCAGCGCGTGGAAGCCCACACGGCAGGAGGCGCCATTCACCTGAAGGACGTCCAGGGCGACGCCGTTCTTGGAACCAGCGGCGGCGAAATCGTCACCGGCGTCATCAACGGCTCGGTGACTGCAAGGACGGCGGGG
>JAHEKS010000372.1 GCA_024638215.1 Acidobacteriota bacterium
TTCCTGGGCCTCGGGAAGGCTGGCCTGCAATTTCTTCAGCCGCACGATGCGCAGTTGCTCCTCGTACACCTGGCGGCGCAGACTCTCGCGCGTCTGGGATGCGGCGCGGATGCGATCCGACAATCCCAGCACCAGGACGGAATAAGCCACGATGTCCACGGCCAGAATCGTCAGCGCGATTCGTTCGGCTATTCGGATCAGCGCCTTTCGCTTGTGTTTCGACATCCGATTAGTTTCCCGTTGGGGGCAGCAGGCTGCCCACGTAAGTCGCCGTACAGGTGATCGTCACCGGAGAGTTCGGATCGCTCTGCGACTGGAATCCCTGGTCCACGACGGCAACGTCCCGAAAATCCGGAGAGTCTTCGAGAGCCGTTAGGAAATCCTCCAGGGCGCCCTCGTCGCGCCCCACGACGGCAAAGCGAACCGCGGTTTCCTGCGACTGGGACGAGCCGAAACTTGTCAGGCGGACCGTTTCCGGCATCAATTCGCTCACTCTGAGGGTCAAGTCCGCCGCCGATATTTTCTTCTCTTCAATCAGCGAATTGATGAATTGAGCCTGGCGGGAAACGGTCCGATACTCGGGCCGCTCGATTTCCCTTTTGATGTTCTCTTCCTGGGCCGCAAGCTGGCGCGCCGTCTCTTGCTGGCGGGAAATTTCAGCCTTAACATTTCGATATTCTCGAATGTTCCCCACCGCCAGCATGGCCAGATAAACCAGCATCACCGCACCCAACAGCGCGAGCGGCACGGCCCAGGCCAGCGCATAACGTTCGCGCCGGCTGGGTAAAGCAGCCAGGTTCAGGGTAATTTTCATCGCAACTCAACTCAGGTTCGAAATCAGGCCGGCGAGCGTGCCGCCAAAATTCTCAAAGATGGGACGTTCCGACTCCGCCAGCGCGCCGGCGGCCGAACTCAGCGGCGTGAGGCGAACGACGTCCTTGGACAACGTCCGGCTCATTTCCTCTTCCAGGCCCGCGGTGGCCAGCGGACGTTCGACAATCCAGACCTTGTCCGTCTCGATTTGCAGGCGGTCGCGGGCGCTTTCGGAGACTCGCGCCGCTTCAACAGCGGCGCTGCGTGCGAGCTCGCTGGCCGATTCGACACGTCCGTCCGAACACCTCCACATTCTCACCCGGTTTTCGTGTAATACAACCGTGGTCATCCACCCGCCGCAAATGTGCAGAAGGAGCTCACCCACCCCGCTGCCCGCCGGAATCAGCGGAAGCAAGCCCATGGTCGCGGGCAGAACCAGGGACAGGCCGCCGTTCATCGGCTCCAGGATTTGCTCATAATCCGCCAGCACGGAGGTCCGGATGGCCACGACAAGGACCTCCACGTGCTGCGGCTCTTTCCTGAGAACTTGGTACGAGATTCTGGCTTCATCCGGCGCGGAGGGAAGGTTTTCGCGCATCCGCCAGCGGATGAGCGCCTCGGCATCCTTTCGATTCTCAGGCACAGTCTCGAAATCGAGCACCGCGACCCGCACGGCGCCGTCAGGGATCAGCAGCCCGCGCGAAGTGTTGCCGTCGCCGACCACCTGGGCCACGCTCCGCAGGGCGACGCGCAAGGCGTCGGCGTTTTCAACGTTAGCTCGGTGCGCGAAGGGCTCGACGGTATGCGCAGGCAATTCCCGCACCGCCAGGCGGCAAAGCTGGCGCGACCGGGCATCCAGCCGCGCGCCCACCACGAAGCCCGGCTCGATTTCGTAAACCACGCGCGGCAGCACGAATTTCGCCGTGCTGCCGTGCGCGGAACTCTTGTGCGATTTCATGCTTTCCGAACCAATCAAAAAAACTCCCGCCGCGCTACTCGACGAACGTCACCTTGTTAATCTCGCGGAAATTCGTGACGCCTTCTCGGACTTTTTCCAGCGCCGCCTCGCGCAGCGTGACCATTCCCTCATCGCGCGCCACGCGCCGGATTTCGGTGGAAGGCCGCTTGGCGAGAATTTCCTGCCGGATCGAGTCCGAAAGCGCCATCAGTTCGCCGATCGCGGTGCGGCCGCGGTAGCCCGTGTGATTGCACTGATCGCATCCTGCGCCCTCATAAAAGGTCACGTCGCTCCAGGCGGCGGGATCCTGCCCCGATTCCTCAAACATTTCGCGCGAGACTTCCACGGGCTGCTTGCAGGCTTCACAGATCACGCGCACCAGCCGCTGGGCCATGATGCAGTTGAGCGCCGAAACAAAATTGTAGGGCTCGACGCCCATATTCAGAAAGCGGCTGAGAACGTCCACCACGTTATTGGCGTGGACGGTGGTGAACACCAAGTGGCCGGTCAAGGCGGACTGGATGGCGATCTGCGCGGTTTCATTGTCGCGGATTTCGCCCACCATGATTTTGTCGGGGTCATGGCGCAGGATGGACCTCAGCCCGCGCGCGAAGGTCAGGCCCTTTTTCTCATTGACCGGAATCTGGGTGATGCCGCGCAGTTGGTACTCGACAGGGTCCTCGATGGTGATGATCTTGTCCTCGTCGGTCTTGATTTCCGAGAGCGCGGCGTAGAGGGTGGTGGTTTTGCCGCTTCCGGTCGGGCCGGTGACCAGCACCATACCGTAAGGCTCGCGGATGAAGCGGCGCAGGCGCTTGAGCTCGCGGGGCGACAGGCCCAGAACATCCAGGCGCAACTCATGAAACTTTTCGCTGAGTGATTCCTTGTCGAGAATTCTCAGCACGGCGTCTTCACCGTGGATGGAAGGCATGATGGAGACGCGGAAATCAATCGGCCGCCCGCGATAGCGCACGCGGAAGCGCCCGTCCTGAGGGATGCGCCGCTCCGCGATATCGAGCTCGGCCATCACCTTGATGCGGGTGATGAGGTTGGACTGGAACTCCGGCGCCAGCGGCTGCATGGCGTGCTGGAGCACGCCGTCAATGCGGTACTTGACGGTCACGGAATTGTCCTGGCTCTCGATGTGAATGTCACTGGCGCGCCGCTCGAGGCCCGCGAAGATGATGGAATCTACCAGGCGGATCATGGGGCTCGAATCCCGCTCGGTCACCAGGTGCTCGAGCGTCAGGCCCTCGCCGGCGGCGCCCTCTTCGCGGATCACGTCCAGGCGAAACTCTTCCGTGGCTTCCTCGAGGACGCGCTGCGAGGGCTCGGAGGCCTTCAGGATGGCGCGCAACTGGCTGGGGGCGGCGACCTTGACGATGACCCGCCGGTCCAGCTTGATTTCCAGCTCCTCCAGGCGCGAGAGGTCGGTGGGATCGCCCATCGCCACCACCAGTTGGTGGTCGTGGGCTTCGAGCGGCAGGAATTCGTAGCGCACCATCAGATCGAGAGGAATGGATCGCAGCAACTCGCGGTCGGGCTTGGCATCGCGCAGGTCAACGAAGTCAAAATGGTAGCGCTCCGCCAGCGCGCGGGCCTGCTCCAGTTCCCCTCCGCTGTTCATTGCCGAATTCGCCATAGCATCCTCTTCCTTGCAACACGACCTCGCAACATGTCATTCCCGCGCAAGCGGGAATCCCGTTATGGACCCCCGCCTCCGCGGGGGCGACGATGGGGCGGCGTGCGGCTTCTCTTCTCTTCCATCCTAATGCACCTGGCCGGCCAATGAAAACAGCGGCATGTAAAACGCCAGCAGCACGAACAAAACCACCACGGCGATGACGCCAATCATGATGGGATCAATCGTCGCGACCAAAGCTGCCAAATCAATATTGACATCCTCTTCATAGAAATTCGCCACACTGTCGAGCATGGTCGGCAGCGCGCCGGTGGTTTCGCCGATCTCCACCATCTCGATCACGGTGGCGGGGAAAAAGCCGCTCAGCCGCAATCCCGAA
>JAHEKS010000373.1 GCA_024638215.1 Acidobacteriota bacterium
CTCGCAGGCCGTGCTTGCGCAACTCACCTGTGCGGGTGTCCGCTTCAAAAGCACCGAAGCGAATGACTTCCGGCGAACTGCTGACTTGGTTCACGGAAAGCCACCCGGCCAAGTCTAACACCCTTTCGCCCGCAATCACACCAGACCTTGTCGGGGGACATTTTGTCATAACTCACCTGTTCCGAGCAAATTCGGTGGGGACTTTTAGTTCCCCTGGAGAAGACTTTCTGTCCATTGAAGTGCCTTCTCAGCCGGACCATAGTCCGCGTCACGCGAGCGAGCCAAGCGACGGGAACCGGACGCGCCCGAATGAATGGTCGCCGCGAATTGCATATAGGGCAATGAGATACGAGTCGTCCCCACGAGGCCAGCCCCAACTAATCCCGGAAGGCCGACGGGGGAACGCCGATGCCAACAAAAAGGAGAATGTTATGAAAACAATGTTTGGAATGTTGAAGGCGGCCCTCGGAGTAGCCATCCTTGCAACACTCTTCGCCCCTTTGGCGAACGCCCAGTGCGTGAGTACGGGCAGGTACAAGCCGAGCGCCTTGATGCTGCGACAGCCGTTCGCGAGCGGCCAGTTTAGTCGAGCGGCGTTCTCGCCGGTTGCCTACAGCGCTGTGGAAGACTCGCAGGGCGCCAACCAGGATCCGATCGTGGGTTTCTGGTATGTCAGATTCACATCCGACGTACCAGGTATGTTTTTCGATTGGGGATATTCCCAGTACCACAGCGACGGAACAGAAATCCTCAATTCTGGGACGGGGGCACGCAAGTTCTGCACGGGAGTGTGGAAGAAGACGGGACCATCCAGATACGAGGTCAATCATTTCGCGATCGCTTATGACTACGGCACGCCGCCGCCTTTTATTGGGATTGTCAATATCCGCGGGACGATCACCGTGCGCAGTGATCACAACAGATTTGCGGGGACATTTACGCTTGGTATTTACGACCAATTTGGTAACTTATTAGAACCACCATATGGACCAGGAACCGTCACCGGCCAAATGGAAGGCCATCGCATTACCGTGGATACACCGGTCACGGACGTTCTGCCGGCGCCGGCGCCCTGAACCTGGACCCAAACAGGGCAAGTTCTCGTGATGGACAGAGGCCGAATGACAACACGCCGGTAATGGCGATTTACTACGCATTACCGGCGTGCTGCGAGAATCTCTCTGTAGGCGGATTGATCCGTCTGCAAGCCGGTAGCGCGAACTCGTTCGGTAACTCCCCGGGTGCTCAGATGGGTTCGGTGGGTTCGGCCTCGGCGACGTTGGAGGGAGACTCGGAATAGGACCTGCCAGGTGCGTAGGCCGCCTTTTCAAATTTATTACCGTTGCGGCGGATTACGTCATGCCAGCCATCGTTCCAGCTGATGCGCGCTTCGCCGTTCACGACCGTCCAGGTGCCGTGGGCCGAGCCGAGGGTTTTGGTGGCTGTACCGTCGCGACGCAAAGTAATCAGAAAAGTTCCGCCGGCGCCGTCGCCGACCTTCCATTTGCCGATGAAGTGGCCGCGCTCCATCCGGAAACTGCTCTCGGCGGGCGCGTTAAATTCGATGCGGGCGATGTCGGCCAGCGGGAAACTCTGCTGATGCCCATCCTTGAAATAAATCACAATCGAGCTCGCCTTGTCCTTCGCCGCCGGCGTTGAGGCGGCATAGGGAACTGCAAGCAGCATAATTCCAAGCAACCAGACAGCTTTCGCCACATGACGCATGATATTCCTCCTTGCGAGAACTCACATTTCCACTGGACCAGTTTTCGGGGGGCAGGTCAGCGAGGCGCGGGACGATGGCTACTTTCGCCTAATCATAATACGAGCCGGCGACAGGGGATTGTTTCATGCCGCGTTTAATATGCGCCACGGCAGCGACATTTCGTCGTGTTTTCGCGGGACTTGTCGGCGAGCACGATAAACAAGGAAGACTGACTGCGGGACAATTCGGTTCGCTATTCTACTGCTGCCGACCAAACTGGTCGCCCTACGGCGGGAAATTCATGCGGCGCAGCAGGGCCTGGTAGCGCGGGTCGCCGCGTAGGCTGTCCGACCAAAACTCGACTTTTGCAAAGGACATTTGGGGCGAGCGTTCCCGATAAGCCCGCTCGAGCCATTCCATCGTGCGGTCATTGTTCCCCAGCCCATCGTAAACCATTGCCACAAGGTAAGGGTCCAAGTGCAGTCGTGGGGGAAGCTTCTTCAGCCGGTCTAAGAGCGCGACGGCGTCTTGGCTCTGGCCAGCGAGGGCATAAACATTCCCGCAAGCGCCCAGTACCATTTGGTCCTCCGGCGCCATACTGAGGGCTCCCCGGCACGTCGCAATGGCTTCTGGATACATCCGCTTTTGCGCATAAACGCACGCTAGCATCGCCTTCGGAAACACGAGGTGCGGATTCGCCTCGAACGCCTTATTGAGTTGTGTAATCGACTCGTCGTACCGCCGGGCGTAGTACCAAGCCACTCCCAGACCAAAGGCGCTTGAACTAAGCGGGTCAAGCTCCTGCCTCTTTAGGTGTTCTCTGACCGCTTCGTCTGGTCGGCCCAACTGAACCAAGGACGAGGCATAGGCGCCATGCGCGGTTGCATTGTTCGGGTTGAGCATCAGGGTGCGCTTAAACTCCTGCTCGGCCCCGGACCAATCCCAGTCAAACCAGAACTTGATACACCCCAGTTGAGCGTGCGCTTCGGCCAGCGTCGGGTCCAGTTCCAGCGCCTTCCCGACGGCCGCCTTCGCCAATGGGACAGCCTCCTTCACGGGTCGGACGCCATTCCACGTCTCGTCTATGTAATCTTGGGACAACTCCACGTACGCGGGTGCGTAGGTGGGGTCGAGGGCGATTGACTGCTGGACATACGCGAAGGCTTTCTTGGATTCTCCCTGCTCGGCGTAGTGCCTGGCCTCGAGAAGGGCTTGGTAGGCTTCCGGGTTGACCGGGCGGGCACTTGCCAGTCGCGATTGCTCCTGGGGCGTCAGCCTGATCTTGATCTCATTCGTAATCGCGCGCGCCACCTCGCTCTGCAAGGCCAGGACGTCGCTGAGGTCGCGCTCGTAACTCTCGGCCCACAGGTGCTTATCACTTGTCGCCTGAATTAACTGTGCGGTGATTCGCACCCGGTTGCCCGCCCGTAGCACGGAGCCTTCGATCACCGCATCCACGCCCAGCTCCCGAGCGATCTGCGGCAAGGGCTTCTTTGCTCCCTTGTACTGCATGGCGGATGTCCTGGAAATCACTTTCAACGCCCCGATCTTGGAGAGATTAGCGGTCAATTCTTCCGTCATCCCATCGGCGAAGTATTCCTGTTGGGGGTCGCCCGAGAGATTTGCAAGCGGCAGGACGGCGATGGATTCGATCTTAGGAGTCACGACTGAGGGAGAGCGCAGCCGGTCGCGCAGCCCGCCCACGCTCAGTCCGAGGAGGAGAGCAGAGGTCAGAACCAAACCCACGGCCGCATTCACCGCCAGCGCCCTGTGCCGGGCCGCCAGCCGCCGCAGCGTTCCGACAACGGAGGAGGGGGCGCTCACCCGCCCAAGGTCTTCCAGCACTTCTTTCGCCGACTGATATCGGTCTTCAGCCCTTTTCTCGAGGGACTTCACGATGATAACTTCAAGCCCGGGTGACACCTGCGCACTTAGAGATCTCTGCATAAATAGATTGACAATGCCATGTTTTGTGCTAGAGTCGGCCTATGGCCGACCACACCGTACGTTCCCGACGAGATGCCATAGCGATGGAAGCGCGGCGGCTGGCT
>JAHEKS010000111.1 GCA_024638215.1 Acidobacteriota bacterium
ATTTGCCAACACCGGATGGACCTGTTGGGATGTGAGGGGGTCCAGTACGGACCGGAGATAGATTGGCACTTGGATGCTGTCAACACAAAGCGAGCCCCTCTCATACCATGGTACAAGCTGTCGTACCGGTTCGAGGAGGTTGGCGACCCGAAAGTCATTTGGGAACTGAATCGCCATCAACATCTGGTGACCCTTGCCAAGGCCTATCTTTTTTCCAAGGACCAACATTTTGTAGTCGAATTGCTTCGCCAGTGGAACGACTGGCAAGAAGCAAATCCTTATCCCCTTGGGATCAACTGGGCGAGCAGCCTGGAGGTAGCATTGCGAAGTTTGTCCTGGCTCTGGGTGCGCCATCTCCTTGGGGCATGTCCTGCAGTGCCCGAAAGGTTTGCAGGCGATCTGCTCAGGGCGCTTGCGCTGAATAGCCGGCACATTCAGCACTACCTTTCAACCTACTACGCTCCGAACACTCACTTGCTGGGCGAGGGAGTGGCGCTCTTCTTTGTTGGAACTTTGTGCCCTCAACTTGCCGACGCAGAACGCTGGCAGCGACAAGGGTGGGAAATTATCTTGCGGGAGGCTGACCGCCAAGTTCAGGCGGACGGGATGCACTTCGAGCAGTCGACTTACTATCACGTTTACGCGCTCGATTTTTTTCTTCACGCCAGAATGCTGGCGGCTCGCAACGAAATCTCCATTCCGGGTGCCTTTGACAAAACGATTGAGAAAATGATGGAAATGCTCCTGGCGCTCGGGACGGGGGGGCCGCCTCCCAGGTTTGGGGATGATGACGGAGGTCGAGTTTTCGATCCCAGGCGAAACCGCGGGGAGCATTTGATGGACCCGTTGGCTACGGGTGCCGTGATCTATAAGCGTGCAGATTTCAAGGCGGCAGCTGGCCACGTGCGGGAGGAGACACTCTGGACTCTGGGACTTGACGGCTTGGCTGAATTTGATGGTTTGGCGGTGGTGCATCCTGACGAAGGTTCCACGCGATATGAGCCCAGCGGAATCTGCTTGATGGCTTCTCCCGGGCCGGTTCGCCAACGATTGATCGTTGACGCAGGACCGCTAGGTGCCGGGTCGGCCGGTCACGGGCATGCCGACGCCTTGAGCGTGCACCTGGCAATCGGCTCTCGGGAATGGTTGATTGATCCTGGCACGTTTTGTTATGCCTCACCTCGGGAAGATCGCAATCTGTATCGTGGAACGGCATTCCACAATACATTGCAGGTTGACGGATTAGATCAAGCTGAGCCGGCCGGGCTTTTCGCATGGCACCGATTGCCTTCCACGCGCGTGGAAAAGTGGGTTGCGGGAGAAACGTTTGACATTCTCAAAGCGAGCCACACGGGTTATTGCCGGTTGCGAGAACCTGTCGTTCATAAGCGGTGCATATTCAACCTCAAATCCCAGTACTTTCTTGTAACCGATCAGGCATTGGGGACGGGGAATCACCGCCTCGACTTATATTGGCATTTTGCCCCCGGAGTCGTCCCTCCAAGTTCGGCGCAAGACTCGGCCTTGATTTGGCGGACGGAGAATGCGGCGTTGTCCATTCTCCCCGTTTCCGACCACGGATGGTCGCAGGACTTTTCCGAAGGGAGGGTGTCGCCCGTCTATGGCAAAGAGGTGACCGCCCCTGTGCTTCACTTCAGATCATCGGCAACTCTTCCAGCAGAGTTTGCAGTGCTCATCCAACCCATGCGAGAAGAAGTCACAAGCCCGGGCAAGTTGGTTCGGATAGAGGCCGATGCGAAGAACCAGGGAGCTCATGCCTATCGTCTCAATAGACATGAGGATTGCCACTTTATCTTTTTTGCGGAGTCCGGCAAAGACTGGCAGGTGGGTCCGTGGCGAAGTGACGCCGAGTTTATGTTCTGTTGCATTGGGCCGGGGCAACGCAGGCATTGGGTGCTCAGCGGCGGCAGCTACGCCGAGTTCGGCGGCCAGAGGTTCATTAGTTGTCATCGAGCAATAGATCGGCTGGAAATCGGCTTCGACAAGGGGAACAAATTCCTCTATTGTTCTGATGAGTCAGTGCTCGATTATCTATCCGACCAGACGGTTATCGCAGCACTTGCAGGTTCATCCGATTGAATCCAAGGGGTCAAGTCGAGGATACCAACCATGTGCGGGATTTGCGGCGCAGTCATCCTGAGGCCTGAATCGCTTCCAGCCGACGGCCTGCGGCGGGCCCTTGAGGCCATGAACACGCAGATCGTGCACCGGGGGCCTGACGAGGATGGATTCTATGTCGGTGATCGTGTCGGCTTGGCGATGCGCCGGTTGAGCATCATTGACCTCAAGACCGGACAACAACCGATGACCAACGAAGAGGGAACAATTTGGCTGGTATATAACGGTGAGATTTACAACCATGGAGACCTTCGTCCGGGATTGGAAGCGCAGGGTCACCGATATCGTAGCCACAGTGACACCGAAACGATTGTTCACCTTTACGAGCAGTACGGAAAAGATTGCGTTCGTCACCTGCGCGGGATGTTCGCCTTCGCACTTTGGGACTCGCGGCGCCGGGTCTTATTCGCCGCCCGGGACCGTCTCGGTATCAAACCCTTCTATTACCGTCTTAGTAGAGAGTCATTTGTATTTGGATCTGAGATCAAGGCGATTTTGGCTTACCCGGGAGTGCGTCCCCAGCTCAACCGGAGGGCGATTCCTGAATACCTTGCCTTTGGCTTCATCGCTGGGCCTGAGACACTGTTCGACCGCATTCGGAAGTTGCCACCCGGCCATACACTGGAGATTGACCAGTCCGGAAAGGTTCAAATCGAACGTTACTGGGACTTGCCTCGAGGCGAGGGCAAAGCTAACAAGCCGCAGAGCTATTACATTCAGAATTATCGCGATCTGTTGGAGCAATCAGTTTCAAGCCATCTGATGAGTGATGTGCCACTAGGGGTGTTCCTGAGCGGGGGCCTGGATTCCAGTGTGGTCGCGGCGCTCATGACCAAGATTCGACGCGCGCCCATCGAGACCTTCTCGGTCGGCTACGAAGAAGCTCCCTACAGCGAGCTTACTTATGCTAGCGCGGTGGCGAAACACTTGGACTCAGTGCATCACGAAGTCAAAGTGAGTTGGCAGCAGTTCTGGAGCAGCTTGCCCAAGATCATCTGGCATGAAGACGAGCCAATTGTCTGGCCCTCGAGCATTCCACTCTACTATTGCGCCCGGTTGGCACGCGAGCACGTCAAAGTTGTTTTGACCGGTGAGGGAAGCGACGAGACTCTGGCAGGCTATCCTCGTTATGTGTTCACTCTTTGGAATACCCGACTTGACCGATTTTACCGCACCCTCACGCCGCGTGAGTTTCGACGCAGAGCGCGCGACTTTTTCAGCCATTCGGGTTTGTTGGGCGCGGCATTAAAGCGAAAACTCAGCCATTCTTTTCTTGCCCGGGACGGGGATTCATGGACTTCTCTTTATCTCGACAACTTCTTTTCAGCCTTTTCCCGGGCCGAGCAAGAGCCCTTGCTGGATGAGGGACTCCTAGCAGATTGTCGTGTCCTCCCGGACGCTATTTATAGCGGCGTGCTTCAACACTGGGAGCAATCTTCCGGCGAACTTCTTCAACGGTTGCTTTACACAGATATCAAGACCTATCTGGTTGAATTGTTGATGAAGCAAGACAACACGAGCATGGCGGCATCCGTCGAAAGTCGCGTCCCTTTTCTCGATCACCCTCTAGTCGAGTTCGCCGCGAGAATCCCCGCCAAGTTCCAGACGCGAGGGTTAACGGGCAAATGCGTTTTAAAGTCGGCAGCCGAGGACTTGTTGCCCAAGTCTATCATCTACCGCCGCAAGATGGGATTCCCCACACCTTGGCGAGGCTGGCTTGCCGGCCCGCAGCTGCAATCAGTCGAAAGCCTGCTGCTGGAGCCGCGCACCGTGGCGCGGCGGCTTTTCAAACCCCAGCCCCTCAAGAACCTCTTCGCTGAGCACCGGCAGAGGTCGGCCGACCATTACGACCGGATTTGGCGGCTCTTGAACCTTGAGATCTGGCAGAGGGTTTTCCTCGACCGGGATATGCCTTCTCTCACTCCGTCAATGAGCGACGGAGTCATCCAGGCGAAATAGCAAAAACCTCTCGCTTAGCTCTGGTGACGAGGCTCACGCGCCCTAACGGGGAGCATACCAAACAGAGGTTGGTCAGCTTCAAGGTAAAACCTCAGGAGGGCTAGCGGCGTTGGGTCTGCCGTGATACTTCGCACCCGACAGTAGCGAAGTCGAATGAGCAGGTACTCGGCGAGGAGGCTAGGGACGCAGTCGGGAGAAATCCTCAAACGACGGCAAGCTTGGACGACGTGATCGCCAATCACTTGCCCGAGCCGGTTACCGGAGAGGAACGAATCGGCAAAGGAGGCTTTATAGAAATCCTCCTTGCTCTCTACCGTCGGACGGCGCTTCCGCGGGTCAATGTAGGCCAAAGAAGATATGAATTGGAAGACATCGTATAAAGGGGGCAGGCCCGCCGCTAGATGTTCCCAGTCAATCACCTCGATAACGCTTGACTGCGGCTCTAGGAAAATGTTCTCAACCGCGAAATCGACGTGCTGAACACACGTTTTGCTGGATTCGGGCGGCAGATTCGAAAAGTATCGCAATCCCTCGAGCCTCCTGCACAGGCCGGGAAGTTTGTTGAGATCTTCGGGAATCTCATACCAGCTTGGGTCAATTGGACTTACTCCGTTGCAAGTCTGCATGAGCTCCGTCAGCTCAAGGCTCGCGTTAATTATCCGGCTGAGGTCCCTTTGAACTGTCGCCAGGTCCTCGAAATATCCGGGCTTGCGAACCATGGTGGAGAATTGAGTCCCAGATGCCGAGGACTCTAGATAAAAAAGCGTGCTACCACTTCGATGCGACCCCAACGGTTTCGGCACCCTAATGGGAGGCTTCTGCGCAGCCGCCAGATGGTCTCTTACCAAGGTAATGTTTGCCAGTTCTGCGGGCTGACCTTCGAACCAGGACGGCATCCGAACGTGGGCTTTGGCGACAGCGCGGTCCCCGAGCCACCGAGGTTGTACGAAACGCAGTGCGTGCTTAGAGCTGAATGCATGGGTTTTGGACGAAAAAACGATCTCCCCCGGCATCGTACCTCCCTCGCTCTTGTGACCGAACGCTCTGCGCAACTCACCTCGCAGCCACTCTTGCACCTCATCGTTGCGATTTGCACTTTTGCTCGCGACAATCACGAAATCAGGCAATACCCAACGCGGGATGCCAAACGCTGCCACCGCTTCTTTAACCCGGCGCAGCCACGTCATCTTACTCGGGTTCCCCGGATGGACGAGTTGCTCACGAAAGTGCTTCCGAATCTCCCGTGGAGCGGAAAGCGGAATCAAAGTGTAAGGCTGGTTGTAACCTGCATCGGCCCAGAATAGTGTCACTTGCTTAAATCCCGCCTGCTTGAGTAGCTTGCGATAGCCGCGTGCGGAGTAAGTATAAGTTCTGTATTCCCTTCGGGCGTTGAGGACAGTCCGGCGATGAGCGCTGCGGTCCCTTCTCAATACGTACGTGGCCAATCTTCGAGGAACCAAACTGGTGTACGGAATCCCGGAGTGGTCCAGTTGGCCAAGAAAACAGCCGTACCCAAATCTGTTCTCAATACCGACCACCATTACCCCATCTTCCTTGAGCACCCCGTGGGCCGCAGTAAGAAATCGCAACTGTGCCGCTCTTGGATCCCCCTCCAAATCCCACTCGCCCACCCATTCCAGGACACCGTTGGCGACTACAAGGTCGAAGCTTTCTTCGAAGAAAGGCAGCTTTATTGCCGAGGCCTGAATGAGGTGTACGTTCTTGAGGCCTTCCTGCTGCAGGCGCGTCTGCGTAAATTCGATTCGCTCCGGGATAGCTTCGACCGAATAGACCTCGCTGAGCGAGCAGGCCAAGGAGTGGGTAATGGCCCCATAGCCGCTACCTATATCAAGAGCAATCGCGTCCTTAGGCAAACCTAGCAGCGGAAGCCAAGCCGCCCGCTGCAAGTCTAAAATCGAGATATTCATAACCCGGTCGGGGAAATGCTTTCGAACTGCCCCGATCCACGAATCTCTTCGCGCATCTTCCAGCAGTTGCTTTGCCTCCTGGCGTTCAACTTCTCCCCAGTAATAGTTATCGTCCTGAAAAAAGCGCGGAATGTTCCCAACGACCGGCCACCGGGCCCGGCACCGGCGGCACTCGTAGAACTCTGGAACCGGTTCCAATTCCGCCGCGCACTTTTGACATTTGAGCTGCATAGTGCCCCTTCCTCAGGAGTGCCGTCAAACCATCTAGCGACCTCAACGAGTAATGACGTGGTGCAAATAGTCCTGAAACCGCATCCGCCAAGCTACGCCAGCGGGTTCCTTGGTTACGAAAAACCAAAGCAAACCGATACCATAAACTAGCCCAGCCAAGGCAACTTGAATCAGGAGTTGCACTAAACTGTGCGGTACGAAGACATATCTTAAGAAGATGAGGACAGCCACCATCGGCGTACACAGCGCGAGGGGTGTCAGGTAGGCCTGCTTCAAGAAGCTGGTCAGGGGCAGATTCAGCAACCGACACAGGTGAAGCGGCAGGAAGATCAAACTGGTACAGGCCAAAGGGATGGCGGTGCCCACCGCAACCCCGTTGATTCCGTATGGTCGGATCAGAGCTATGCTCAGAATCAAATTCGCCGAGCCTTCAAGGAGAAGGACGACGGCGAGAGGTCGATGCCGGCCCATGCCAAATAGGATCTTCGTCGAGGTGGCTTGCGCAAGGTATAGTGTCTTGGGCACGATCAATAAGAGCAAGATGGAGTAGCTGGACAGATACTGGGCCCCCACCCAAGCTTCGATTATCGGCTTACCGAGCAGAATGAGGCCCGCGCACATCGGGAAGGCCAACAGCGCGCACGCCCGGTTCCCCAAGATCAAGATCTTCCCGAGCCGCTCCGGCTCACCGACCGCATCGAAGTGGCTGGACATGGGGACAAATATCTGCGCCATGCTCTGCACCACCTGCGTAATGTAATCGACCAGCTTAGACCCCACTGAGAAATAAGTTATCGCGGCAGAGGAGAGAAAAATGCCAATGACCGCCGCGTCCGACTGGAATCGAAGGCCCTCGGCCACGCCGATAACGAATGTCACCGCCCCGTAACTTATGATCATGCGGAAGGTTGATCGGTCCACAAGTCGAAGGCTGACCGGTAGGGGCAGCAACCTGAAGGCAATGAATCCATAGGAGACGGAACAAAGCAGGTTGAGGGAAACCACAATGAGCGCCACGGAGATTAAACCGCCACGATGTTCCAGCGCCACGACGATTAATAGCGCTCGTAGCAACGATGAGACGATTTGGCTCACATTGATCCAATGAAAGTTTTGCAGCCCTTGCAGAATCCCGGCAAACACACTCAGGGGAAATCCGAGCGCGATACCTGTCCCGACGATCAAGAACACTATGCGCGCGGTGCTCAGGAAGCCCGGTGGAATCTTGAAAATATAGTCAACGAAGAAACTGATCACCCCCGTGGCCAACAGCGCCAAGACCGCGATGGCACAGTAGCTGAACAGACTCGTGCTTATGAGCTGCGCCAGTCGCTCTTTTTCCCCTCCCGCAGCAAACTTGGCCACGTAGCGAAGAACTGAGGAGCGGATTCCGAAATCAAAAAGGCCATAGTAACCTGTCAGTGAGAACACCAAAACATACAATCCGAAGGCGACATCTCCCAGTCGGTGCAGTATGAAGGGGGCCAGGAAGAAGCCGACCACCATGTTGACCAACAGACCGGACCAATTAGACAGGATGTTCCTGGCAGCTTGTACTTTGAGATTCATTACGCTCGATGGGTATCAGTGGGAGCTTCCAGTATTCACCTTAAGCATCATATCGTGACAGGGATTTGCGGTCCATAAATTGTTTGGTTCAAGGTGGAGAGGCAATCGACAAGGGGAGCGCGAGTAACTTGCCAGAGTCAGGGCACTGCTTTACTCTCTGGACGCCAACTCCTGCGGCCACTAAACGACTGGTCCAGTTGTCGGGGAACACTTCATTTGCTCGGATGCCCAAACAATGCGGCACTTCCACCGAGTCTCTTTATTCCGGGGATTGAGAGGAGAGCGTAGTCTGACAGTGCCAGGAGTTCCGCAGCGGACCTTCGGGCCACAGATGCCCTCTCAAGGCTCATGTTTGGCAAAATAAAGCGATTGAGGCGACCGAATAAAGAAAAAACTCTGACAGTCAGGTCCGGAATGTAGTTCCTTATCAGGCGCACCTCCGCCGCCTCCAGGGGTCTCTCTCCCGGGGTGGTGTCGGTGTGAACAGGCACCATGAACCGCAATCTGCGCAGGGTTTGATTAAAGTTGACCGGCTCTCCAAAAACCATTAAGGCCCCTGGCCTTGCCCACTCGTTCAGTTTCTTCAGGACGTTGCCAAGCTCTGGAATTAAGTGGTGAAGGATCGCATCGCCCCAGATGACGTCAAATGAGCTGGGTGGAAAATCCGCGATTTCTAAGGGGCTGTTCACCAATTTCACGGTGCGAGCGACGCCACTGAGCCGTGCCCGGGTTGTGGCCACCTGAATTGCCTTGGGAGACACGTCGACCCCAGTGACGGTTGCGCCTGCCTTTGCCAGGATGATTGCGTTTTCGCCCTCCCCGCAGCCCACGTCGAGCACACTCTTTGATGTTAGGTCGCCCAGCAACCGGAGCCGAAACTCCTTGCTAAACCTTAACCTCAAGCGAGATCTCTCATAACGCGCAACGACAAGCGGATCAATGCCGGAAATGTCTTTCGCAGTGGCGTCCGCCCAGCGATCAAAGAAGGCCCCCTCCTCTTTCCAGCGCACCTTCCTGCGTGCTTCATCCGATTCCAATTAACTCTCCTGTCATGCGGGAAACCAGGCTGCTACCCCCGCCCAGTGCTGAGCTCACGGTACCTTGACACATTTCGGATTTGCCGTCTGTATGGACGCCAAGTGGGAGAGGCCCCCTCTGAGGGCCGGCTGTAATGCCACTAGGACTGGGTCGAGGACCGGCCCCAATCCATCTTATATACCTTCGCGAAACTCCCAGCCCTTGCCGCTGGGAGTCGGCGGCTGACGTTCCAGGGCACACACCCATTTAAGGAGCAACGTTTGCCGTCAGCGAATAGATTGTCTTTATGTCTGCACCGAGTGGCCCCCTATCAGTTCCGGAGGCCAGGTACGGGCTCGTCGAGGCCAAAGCGCACAGGCCAATTTGACTCGTGGCCAAATTCCCCGCCGGACAGTCTGTACTGTCAGCAAATGGAACGTTAATCCAAGCGGCAGGAAAGAAGTTCCCTGTCGGGTAACTCAATGCCGACATCCCACTCTGGGCGAGGTTCTCTAAAGCATTATTCGTAAATACAGCGCCCGGGAAGTAGGCATTCAGCGTCGAAGTTCCCGAAGCCGCACCTGCTCCTTTCACTCCGTAGGGCCCGTTCGCCAAGACGTTGTTGACGAAGGCAAAGTTTGTCGTCGTGTAACCGGAGTATGTGGGGAAAAGGGGGATTCCCGTTTGGGCGACAGTATTGTGATTCACGATGATATCGTGGGCGGTCGGAGTAGCCGCGTTGACCACCTCCACAAATATTCCGTCGGCTCCTCCCCACTTTGGCCCGTTGATATCGTAGAACAAATTGTCGTGGATATTCAAACGCTGCGAGGGCTGGCTAGGGCCCATGCCTCCGGTTGGGTTTGCAAAGTCCGCACCCATAATTTGAAACACGCTTCCCGAGTGGCGAACGATGTTGTACGCGAACGTAATATCGGCGGCAGTGCACCAAGTACAGGTGCCGCCCGCGTTGCGCGGGGTTATCAGGATCGCCCACCCCGTTTGGGCTTGCACCCAGTTGTTTTCGAGGACGTTTCCTTGCACCAGAACCCTTTGCGCATTCTTGAACTCTAGGAGATTCTTGACCTGCCACAGGATGCCCGCGTAGGTGGGGCTGCTGGACCACCAACTGAGAGGTTTGAAGAAGTGATTGCCGACGATCGTGATGTCGGAAGGGACGAGATAAGGGATAGTGGGGTCATATGCGCCAAACAAGACGTTCTCTCCCGCGGCCTCAAGCTCATTGTTTTGAATCAAAAAAGGCCCCGGACTGTTGAATGCCCAGAACGTTTGCGTATCAGACGCCGTATCATGGAAGTCCGAAATCCATGAGTTTATCACCGCCACGGCGACCCCGTCGCCCTTAATGCCGCGGCGGATGTTTCCAGCAGGAGTGCCGTGAATGTAACAGCGGTCAATCACGATACTGGAGGGAAGATCGGCAACGCTCGCCTGCGAGAAGGGTCCGATTTGGAAGACCGCATTCGTAAACGAAGTCAAGGAGGGATCGACAGAAAGTTCAAGGCCCATAAACCAGTAGTGATTCCCTTGCGACGCAATGTTGACTGCACCGTACGGAGTTGTGTTGGTGACAATCTTCGCCAGCACCGGAGAATAGTTCGGATTTATGCGAACCCCCGGAGGAGGCAGATTACTCGGCGAAGTATTTGTTGTCACGATGACCCATTTGCCGGGTCCCATAGTGTAGGCCGGGAAATTGACGTGTTCCGTGAAGGTCGCACCTGAGGCCAGTTCGATGACTTCACCTGCAGCATCGCCGCCGACGTTATGGATGTTGTTAGCTGCGGCTTGCACCGTCGAGTAGTCACAGTCGGATGCGCAGACGGTCTTCACTACATAGCCGGTGGTATTTGGAAAAGTAGTATCAACGATATACTGGGGCAGCGCCGCGACAGCGATCGCGGATAAACTGGCCGCGGTAGTTGTTGTCGACGCCGCGACGCTCATGCTGTAGCTCTTGGTGGCCGTACCACCTGCGGAGTCTTTGGCTTGGACGGAGAAGGTGTAAGTGTTCGCCGTCGTAGGTGTCCCCGAGAGCGCGCCGGCAGTTGATAAAGCGAGGCCGGCGGGAAGAGTATTGCCCGAAGCGACGCTCCACGTGTATGGGGAAGTGCCCCCAGCTGCTGCCAGCGTCGCGCTGTAAGCCGTCCCCGCCGTTGCGGAGGGGAGAGAAGCGGTTGTGACGGATACCCCGGTGGCAATGCTTACGGAATAAGTTTGGGTGGAGACGCCACCGGCTGAGTCCTTCACCTGCGCGGTGAATGAAGACGACCCGGCGGTGGTGGGGGTTCCGCTAAGCGCACCACCGGATGCCAGGCTGACCCCCGCCGGCAGTGCGCCACTGCTCACGGACCACGCGTAAGGCGACCTGCCGCCGCTGGCCGCCAGGCTGGCGCTGTAAGCTGTTCCTGTCATGCCCGCCGGGAGGGAAGCCGTTGAGATGGCCAGCGGGGTGGTCGTGGTCGAGGCGGCTACGCTGATGGTGAATGACTTCGTGTACGCGCTCCCCGTCGCATCCCTGACCTCGCCGGCGAACGTTGAACCGCCGCTCGCGGTGGGCGTGCCGCTGAGCGCACCGGTGGAAGCCGTCAGCGTGATGCCCGCCGGCAGCGAGCCACTGGTAATGGACCACTTGTAGGGCGCCGTTCCGCCCGACGCGCCCAGAGTGGTGCTGTAGGCCGTTCCCTGCGTTCCGCTCGGAAGGGTCGAACCAGTCGTAATGGAAAGCGCCGTCGAGGTGGTCGTGGTCGAAGCGCCGATGGAAACTGAATAAGTGTAGGAGGCTGTGTTTGAGGCCGAGTCTTTCACTTGCACGGGGAAAGAATAGGACCCACTGGTGGTGGGCGTGCCGCTCAGCGCGCCGGCGGAGGACAGGGTGATGCCTGGAGGTATGCCCGAACCTGCGGTCCAGCTATAAGGCGTCGTGCCGCCGCTGGCCGATAACGTCGCGCTGTAGGCCGTCCCAATCGTGCCCGCCGGAATGGATAGGGTCGTAACCGCAAGCGGGGAAGTTGTCGTGGTGGTGGTCGTCGTCGTGGCAGCCCCGATCGTCAGGTATAAGACGTTTGAGGTGCCGCCATTTCGGCCGGGAGTATAGACGGCAACCTGAACCGTCCCTGCCGCAGCGATGGCCGTGTCCGGAATCGCCGCCGTCGCCTGCGTCGAACTGACGATGGTGGTGGACACGCTCGCACCATTCCACAGCACCACAGAATTATTACCAAAATTCGTCCCAACTGCGGTCAACGTGAACGCCGGCCCGCCCGCCGTCACGCTGGTGGGTGAAATCGAAGAGAGGGTGGGAACGTTGGATGAGGTTTTATTCCTCTGGGAGCCTTGGCTGTATTTCTGGGTCAGTGCCATCGTGGGCATGACCAGCAGGATGGCAAGGCAGAATACGCCGCGTTTTGTTTTGAACATCGCTCCTCCAATGCAAACTCAGTGAGTCTGCCCGGTATTATAGCAGGGCGCCCACGGATCCTAATTCCTTATTGTTCCGGCCCATGGTCGGAGCAAGCAGCCGCTTTGACTGCCCAAGAACGTTCTTGAGGTCATCGTTCGCTTGCGCTCGGGAAACTCCAAGGTCAAACCACCAAGTTTCTGTGCATTTCTCTGCACGCCGCCCGCCAAAACTATTCCAAGGATGTTGGCCGGGGCAATGAATATAAGTCGTGTGTTATCAGCAAGATACTCTAAAGATTTCGATCTCTGCTCAGCTTTCTTGCCCCCTGCGCATCTTGGGAGTGAAAACGTTTGTCCTAGTGGAGAACACAGTTGCACTCAGTCGCGAAGGACATTTAGTTCAGAGTGAGGCTTGTGGCGTGGATGGACGCCAATGTTACCTCAGCTGGTGCTCAATCTGGCCAGCGAACTTGTAGCCATGACCTCCGATACCGGCGCCATGGTGGCACATCTCATGTAGAAGCGTGCTTCGGATTTCTCGATCACTCGAGTGAAGACAATATCAACTATGATTCTGTTCCGATTTTCCCAATAGCCCATTGCCTTACCAAGACACGCGCCCACGCACACCGGGATCGTCTTGAGGCGTCCAGTCCAGAACTTACGGTTATAGCGTGCGAAAAGCTCTTGCAGGCGCCGACGGCACCAAGCGGTTTTCATCAGTTCATCTCAATCGGGAAGCTAGGGAGGCTCCGCCTGTTATTTCATGCCCAAGCCTGCCCCGGGCAGTATCCACCTGCAAGGAGTTGGGATCAAGACGTGGGAGAGAAATCATTGCAAAGGAATGATAATCTTCATTCAGGCTGGATTAAGCCGATGAGCGGGCAAACCACACACTGCCGGTAGTCTTTGGAAGCTGCATTTTGTTGAGGGGAATTCGCAGTTCGTGCAGGGAATATTCCCTGTTATTTCCCACTTTTGCCTCTTTTGACCCAAGGGGCGTCTCGCTTCTAATCACTTCATGGCGCGAGGGTTTTCTGAGGTCCACGTTTGGTCTGACTACGGATTTCCCTGATTTTTTCCCTGTTAATAGGGAGGGATACGGTTCCGTCTGTATCCGAGGTGAACCCCTTGGCGATCGCAATGGACGGCTTTCCGCAAGGCGGGGACCCTTACGTGGTTGTCGGGCGGCGTCCCCTAGTGTCAGGAGGAGCAGCTCTCAGGTACTGTACGGGCCACGGGAGCGGTTGTCCCAGCTCGCGTGCCGCGCGCAAAGGCCAGTAAGGGTCGCGCAAGAATTCTCGCGCGATGATGGCAAGGTCGGCCTGACCGGTGCGGATGATGTGGTCAGCCTGAGATGGAGCCGTGATCATTCCCACCGCGCCCGTCAGGATTTCCGCTTCGCGACGAATCCTCTCGGCAAAGGGAGTTTGATATCCCGGGCCGATGGGAATTCCGGAGGGCGGAACATTCCCGCCGGAAGAACAATCGACCAAATCCACACCGGCATTCTTCAAGTGCCTGGCAAGCTCTACCGACTCATCGAGGGTCCATCCCCCTTCCACCCAATCGGTAGCCGAAATGCGTACCAAGAGCGGCGCGCGCTCCGGCCACACTCTGCGAATCGCCGAAACCACATCGAGGAGAAATCTTATGCGGTTCTCGAACGAGCCGCCATACTCGTCCGTGCGGTGATTGGCCAGGGGCGAAAGAAACTCCGAGATCAAGTATCCGTGGGCTGCGTGAATCTCTATGACGCGGAACCCCGCTTGCCGCGCGCGGTCGGCTGCTTTCTGAAAGGCCGCGACTACGGTCTTAATCTCCTCCGGCGTCAGGGCCTTTGGCATCGCGTAGTCTTCGGCGAAGGGAATCGCGCTGGGTGCGACCACGTTCTTCCATCCTCCCGATTCTTCGGGCACGGCTCCGGTCCCGTCC
>JAHEKS010000112.1 GCA_024638215.1 Acidobacteriota bacterium
CCACCTGGTTCCAATCCCGTTCTTCGACCTTGAGTCGTGCGCGCCCAGCGGAAGTCAGCCGGTAGTATTTGGCCCGGCGGTTGTTTTCTGACGAGCGCCACTCGGCTTCCACCCATCCCCTCTCCTCCATGCGGTGCAAAGAGGGGAAGAGCGAACCGAAACTCACCTGAAAGGCTCCTTGGGTGATTCTCGTGATGCGTCGGGAGATACCGACTCCATGCAAAGGTTCCAAGGACAGCGCTTTCAAGACCAGTAGGTCGAGAGTCCCACGCAGAAGATCGGTCCTTTTTTCACCCATGGCGTCCTCTTATCGGAATACGATATCAATCGCCCTAAAGTTCCAGAGAATTTCGAAAACACCCGATTGAGCCCGCTAGGAGTTCCTCACACCGGCAGGCCGCGTCGGAAACGCAAGGGGTGAGGAGATTGCGCCGCCGTGGGCAAGCTTTCGAGTAGCCTGTTATTCAGGCTGAATCACCCACGCCGGGGATTGTGCAGTGCGGCGGTGCCTGCGCGCCGTTGCCTGTTGACGCGATGATGGCCATACCCTAAGGTATTTGCGCACTCAGCGCTCCTCCTAAATCATGATTGGAAAAACGGTCTCGCACTACCGCATCGTCGAAAAGCTCGGGGGCGGTGGCATGGGCGTGGTCTACAAGGCCGAGGACACCAAACTCCACCGCTTTGTGGCGCTCAAGTTCCTGCCTGAGGAATTGTCCAAGAACCACACGGCTCTCGAGCGTTTCCAGCGCGAAGCACAGGCGGCCTCCGCCCTGAATCACCCCAACATTTGCACTATCTACGAAACCGACGAGCACGCAGGCCGGCCCTTCATCGCCATGGAGCTTCTGGAAGGGCAGACGCTGAAAGATCGGCTCGGTAGGGGAGCGCTTCGCGCTCGCGCGGGAGGGCAAAGCCCTCCCCTACCCATTGACGAATTGCTCGACCTGGCGATTCAGATTGCCGACGCGCTGGATGCCGCGCACTCAAAACGCATCGTGCATCGCGACATCAAGCCGGCGAATATCTTTGTCACACCGCGGGGGCAGGCGAAGATCCTGGATTTTGGGTTGGCGAAATTGACTGACGTCGCGGCATCCGACAGCCCACAAAATGCGAGCGGCGATGAGGACGTCTCTCCCACCGCGGCCACAGTGGGCCCCGCGCACTTGACCCGGCCCGGTACGGCCATGGGAACCGTGGCCTACATGTCGCCCGAGCAGGCGCGCGGCGAGCAACTGGACCATCGCACCGACCTGTTCAGTTTCGGGACGGTGCTCTACGAGATGGCGACGGGACGGCAGGCGTTCAGAGGTTCCAGCGTCGCCGCCGTCTTCACGGAGATCTTGCGTGATGAGCCGTCGCCCCCGTCGCAAGTGAACCCGCAGGTACCGTCGGAGCTGGAACGAATCATCACCAGGACGCTGGAAAAGGACTGCGACCATCGCTATCAGACGGCGTCCGAGTTGCGGCAGGATTTGGCGAGGGTGAAGGCAGGCCTCGCCCTGCCGCGAACGCCGGAAGCCGGTCCCCCTCACCGCCCATGGCTCCCGGTCGTGATTGCGGGAGCGCTCGTCGTCGCGCTCGCGGCGCTCGGGATTTATTTCTTCCGCCACGGGGGCACACGCCAATCTGCCGTGACGGGAGACGGCCCGTCCGCGGGAGAGGCGGGCGTTGAAGCGCCCATCCGATCCCTCGCCGTGTTGCCGCTCGACAATTACTCGGCCGATCCCAAACAGGATTATTTTGCCGAAGGCATGACGGATGAATTGACGGCGGACCTCGCCACCATTAGCCAGCTTCGAGTCATCTCGCGCGGGTCCGCGATGCAGTTCAAGGGCGCGAACCGCCCGCCGACGCCGGAGATCGCCAAAGCGCTGAACGTGGACGCGGTGGTGGAAGGTTCGGTGCTTCGAGTCGGCGACAGAGTGCGGATCACGGCGGAACTGATTGACGCGCGCGCGGACAGGCAACTCTGGGCCAAGAGCTTCGAGCGCAGCTCGCGCGATGTGCTGGCGCTGCAGGACGAATTGGCCGCGGCCATTGCACGCGAGATCCACGTTCAGTTGACACCCGCGGAACAGTCGCGGTTGACGAACGCGCCCACAGTGACTCCCGCGGCGTACGACGCCTATCTGAAGGGCCGGTATTTCTTCAGCCGCCCGAGCGACGAGAACCTGAAGAAGGCGATCGCCCAGTTCGAAGAGGCGGTCAAGTTGGACCCGAAGTTTGCGCCGGCGTATTCGGGCTTGTCGGACGCCTACCTGTGGGCCGGTTTCAACGAAGGGGTCTTTACCGCAGCGGAAGCCAAGCCCAAGGCGAAAGAGGCGGCAGAAAAAGCAATTCAACTGGACGATTCTTCCGCGGAAGCTCATGCCTCCCTCGCGACCTTCAAACTTTTCTACGAATATGACTTCGCGGGTAGCGAGCGCGAATTCCGCCATGCCATCGCGCTGAATCCCAATTACGCTTTTGCACACGATCAGTTCGGCTTGGGGCTGGCTTTCCAGGGACGGTTCGAGGAGTCGCTGGCCGAGGAGAAGCTGGCGGCTTCCCTGGATCCGCTCTCCCCGCAAATCCCGATTGACACCATCTGCGCCTATATCTGGAGGGGCGATTTCCAAGCTGCGAGGGAAGAGGAAAAGCGAGCAGCGGATCTCGATCCCACGCTGTTCTATTGTCCCTGGGTGTCCGGCTGGACAGACCTTGAAGCCGGAAAACCTGCTGCCGCCATCCCTGAATTCCAAAAGGCCTCGACGATGGGACCGGCGCCGTTCATCGCCGCATTTCTTGGATACGCTTACGGGGCCTCCGGCGATCGAGCCCGCGCCATGGCGCAAATTGAAGCCATGAAGCAGAAGTCGTTGCATGGTTACGTTCCGCCGTTCAATCTCGCGCTCGTGTACCTGGGACTGGGTGACCGAGCGCGCGCGTTGGATTATCTGGAACAGGCTTACGCCGCGGATTCACAATGGCTGTGCTGGCTCAAAGAAGACCGGATTTTCGATCCGCTCCGCGCGGAACCGCGCTTCAAAGCGCTGATGAAAAACTGGAATTTCGGAAAATGAGCGCGGCCCCTGCCCGCGCCTTCAAGACCTTCAGCGTCCAAATCCCCAGACCAACGTAGAGTGTGGCGCTCCTCAGCCGATCGTCGATAGGCCGGTGAACGGGAAACTGGCCTCCACCGAAAATCAAGAGTCATGGGCAAAGGGTGACATTCCCTGCTGGGGAGTTGCGCGCGGACAGTGCTAAAACCGCGTTCGGGAGGGAGTCACATCAGCCGGAGGCTTCGGGATTGACGACGTTCGGAGGGCGCTGGCCCTCGAGCAGGGCGGCGAGGTTTTCGGCGGCAAGCTGCGCCATGCGGAAGCGCGTTTCGATGGTGGCGCTGCCGATGTGCGGCGTGAAGACGACGTTTTTTTGGCCTTCCAATCCCGGATGGAGCTGGGATCCGCGCCTGAAAACGCTCATCGCCGCTTCAACGACGATGTTCCATGAACTTGTTTACCTGACCGGGCCGAGATAGCGGTCGAACCAAGCCAGGGTTTCCTTGATATATTCGTTTCGTGGAGGGATGTGGTCGGTGTCGTACAGTTTCCACTGCTTGTCCGCAGCGGGAGTGCCCAGCAGTTCAAACATGGGTTTTTGCGAAATTTGTGGAGGCCCTAGGGTGTCGTATCGGCCATTGAGCATCAGGGTGGGGATTTTCACGCGGGGTGCATAGTTGACGGGATTCACTTCCGGACGCTCCAAACCCACCAGCCCGCCCGCAACCAGGACGCTCGCTTTCAACCGGCTTTCCACGGCCGGAATGATGGCGCCGTATTCTCCACCCCAGCTCATCCCGTAATAGCCAAGCTTTTGGGCGTCAATATCCTGCCGAGTTTGTAGATAGTCAATGCACCTTCTAAAGTCCTTAACAACCTGAACAAAATACTCAGCATACTGGTGAGTACTGTTATTCTCTGGAAGCTCTATCAAATTCGCTAGTTCGTCATTTCCGCGCTCAAAGGTTCCCTTATAGACGGGAAAGAGAACGGCCCGGCCGTTCTTGATGATGAATGAAACAAAAAGCGGAAATTCGACGAAATGCTCGAGGTCGGCGCTCGATCTCACATTGACCGGGTTACTACCGGGAAAGTAGATCACCGTCTGGAAGGGAGGACGAGCATTTTTCGGGAGAAACAGGTAGGCAATAATGCGCTCGTGGCCATAGGCGGCGTTGAAGGTAATCCGCTCTTCCGTCCAATCGGGCCTCTGGCGTTTCCATTCCACCTCCGCTTCGAGAGGCGTCGGGTCATAGGAAAACTGCTCTCTGTACGCTCGAAACACCGAGTCTCGAACGGGCTCCGTGCGGGAAAAGCTTATCGTCCCGGCCAGTAGCGGAACCCCCGTCCATTTCACCACTTGGAACGCGGAAGCAGGAACCTTCATGGGGTCCGGGTAGAGGGCGCATCGGAATCCGTTGTGAGGCGAACGATCGAAGGGCGGCGCCTGGCTGGGATTGTCAAACTGGTAGGCGTTGTCGTCCCAGCTCCCGCCGCGGATCAGCTTGCCTTGGAGCGTGTCGTTCAAGCACCATTCCCGGACGTTTCCCGCCATGTCGTAAGCTCCGTAAGGCGTAATGCCCGGTAGGCTTCCTATCGCAACGGGGCCCTTGGCGTTGAAGTTGCTGAAGGGAGCAAAGATGGCGAAGCCCCCAAGCTGGGGGACTTGAATTAGCGTCGTATCTTCGCCTCGGGCGAGCCCCCAGTGCGCTCCGGTGGGAAGAGTTTTGCCGGCAAATTCTGCGTAGGCCGCCGCTTCGTACCAACTGATGCCCGAAACTGGGTATTCACCTTGCCCCTCAGGGAACCCTCCTGCCTGCCAGGTGGCGGGGCCAGGCCTGCCGGTTTGATCCACAAATTCCGCCATCGCTTGCTCCCAAGTCAGGGCTTTCCCGGCCTTTACGAATGGGTATTTCCAGTATTTCCGATTTCGATATCCGCCCTGATTGATGAATTCCCGGTACTGCTTGTTGGTGACTTCGTATTGGTCTATGAAGAAGTCGCCGAGCTTCCCCGCAATCGATTGCCCTCCGGCGACCCGCACCATGCCCGGTGGAATGCTTCCTTTCTTGTCCAGGACTCTGACCAGGTCCTGCGGAATGATGATATCGGGGTTGGTGATGTCGGTCCTCCAGGTTGAAGTGGCCGCCAGAACTGTCTCGTAGCCTTCCTTCTCGATTTTCCATCGGAAGATTCCGATGGGCACGCGGATCTTTTCGATGGGCGAAACACCCAGGTACTTCCATTCTGCTTGCGGGACTGTGTATTCCTTCATGGAAATGCGCGCGCCGGGTGGCTGGGTTTTCACATTGATCTTCAGTGAACATTTTGAAAAAAGCTCGGCCAGTTTGGGATCGTGCGGAATGTATTTCTCCGCTTCTACCGCCAGGGCATAGGGAGTGGTGAGGTTTCGCCAAACGTCGTTTGCCTCGACCATTTGCTCGATCTGGGGAAGCGCTACTTCCCGCGCCCAACGGATTTTGGCCTGGCGCCTGAAGAGCCAGACGCCCAGCAGGGCCATCGCGCACAGAAAGAGCAGAAGCGGAATAGCCACCAACGGGCGGCGCGCCCGCCGCGCAAGCAAGCGAAAACTCAGCGCCCCGCTTTCGAGCATTCGGAGGGTTTCTTGATATTTCTCGAGGTCCCTTACCACCTCCTCAGCCGAGGAGTAGCGCGCTTCTCGCTTTTTCTCCAGAGCGCGCCGGGCCACCCGTTCCAACTCCGGTGGCACGTCTGCATTCAGACTCTCGAGGTGCCGGGGCTGCTCGTGCACGACCGAGTAAAGAATCGAGGCCTGGCTCTCTCCCTTGAAAGGCAACTGACCGGCCAGCATTTCGTACAAAACCACGCCCAGCGACCAGAGGTCCGTGCGCTGGTCCACCGCCTGTCCCTGCGCCTGCTCGGGTGACATGTAAGCGACGGTGCCCAGAGTGGTGCCGGTTCGGGTCACGTGCGTTCCGCTGGTCAGGCGCGCCAGTCCGAAATCCACGATTTTGACCAGACCGTCTTCGGTGAGCAAAACGTTGGCCGGTTTGATGTCGCGGTGGACGATGCCTTGCTGGTGGGCTTTTGCCAATCCGCACGCTATCTGCAAGGCGATGGCCACTGCCTCTTCGACCTTGAGAGCCCCTCGCTTGATTTTCTCCCTTAAGCTCTCGCCCTTGTAGTAGGCCATCGCAATGTACATCTGCCCGTCTTCGGTCTCGTCAATTTCGAAGACCGTGCAGACGTTGGGATGGTCGAGTTCGGAGGCGGCCTGAGCCTCGCGAACAAAGCGTTCGCGCGCCTCGGGCTCCCGCGTCAATTCCGGTGAGAGGAATTTCAGAGCCACGGTTCGCTCAAGCTTCAGGTCCTGCGCTTTGTAGACAACTCCCATCCCGCCCCGAGCTACCTCTCCGAGAACCCTGTACTTGGAGCGCAAGATGGTCCCCGCCGTCAGTTCACTTCCAGGAATTTGAAGAGGCGGGTGAAAAGAAGCAGGGGCTTCATCTAGGGTGAGTTGGTCATCTTTCCTGACCAGTTCAGCCCCGCACTGGCTGCACCGGCTGGCGTCGGAGGAGTTGTTCGAATTGCATCGAGGACACGCGATGGTCATCGGGCCCTCTTCTACGGCCTTGATGACAGATAAGCAATTAACACGGGGGAGGTCAAGGGAATTTCCCCTTATTTTCTGCGGCAGGATTTCAAGGGTGAAGGCCTGGCGGTTTTGTGTCCGCCTTAATGTCTCCGCGGATGCGGTTTGGTGTCCCAGAGCATTCGGAGGGTACTCATCCAAATACTTCTGGGTTCACGATGTTGGCGGGGCGCTGGCCTTCGAGCAGGGCGGCGAGGTTTTCCGCCGCAAGCTGCGCCATGCGGAAGCGCGTTTCGATGGTGGCGCTGCCGATGTGCGGGGTGAGGACGACGTTCTTTTTGCCGTGCAATCCGGGATGGAGTTGGGGCTCGCGCTCGAAGACGTCCAGCGCCGCGCCGGCGATCAGCCCGCGTTCGAGCGCTTCCACCAGCGCGCCTTCATCCAGCACCCGGCCGCGCGCGGTGTTGATGAGAAAGGCTGAGGGCTTCATGATCCGCAGCTCGCCGGCTCCGATCGTGCGATCGGTCGCCGTGGTGAGCGGAACGTGCAGGCTGACAAAATCGGATTCGCGGAAAAGGGTTTCGCGATCCACGAACCGCGCCCCAATCTCGCGCTCAATTTCAGCCGGAGCAGGGCGGCGCTGATGATAAATCACCGGCATGCCGAAGCCGCGCCCGCGGCGGGCCATGGCCTGCCCGATTTTGCCGAAGCCGTAGATGCCCAACGTCTTGTGATGGACGTCGAAGCCTTGCAGAAGATTCCACTGCCAGTGATGCCACCGGTCATCGCGGATGTATCGGTCTCCGAGCACGATTCGCCGCGCCACGGCGAGCAGCAGCCCGAACGCCAGGTCGGCCGTGGTTTCTTCCAGCACACCTGCGGTGTTGGTGACGGGAATCTTGCGCGAAGTGCATCCTGCCACGTCAATGTTGTCGTAGCCCACGCCGGCGTTGGAAATGGCGCGCAAGCGGGTGGCCGCCTTCAGGACTTCTTCGGTGACGCGCACGCCCACTACCAGCAGTCCTTCCACATCCTTGCAGGCCAAGGCAAGTTGCTCAGGCTTGATGGGTTTGTCTTCCGACCGTACTTCGAGCTCGTACTTGGCGGCGAGAGCATCCAGCGCCGCCCGTGGCACCGGCCGCGTGACGAAGATTTTGGCTGCCACAGTCTCCCTTCTCACAGTGGAAATGAAGAGGCAAACAAGGGACTTGATAACACAAGGCCGGAGGGCGCGTCAATCCGCTCTCGATTCTGACCCCTGCCGAAGATGGAGATACGGAGAGGAATCAGGTGGCTCCGTATTCATTCTGTGTCTGGCTCCGACGGCACGCAGCCGATTATTGGTCTGGCGGGACGAAGAATGAGCCCTTGTCTTCGCTCCAGACCTTTCTTGACTAAAAATTTTTATCTGTGCTATAAAGCGAGATTCTGTAGGTCTGCTTCGAAGACCACCCGGTAGTCCCTCCCGAAGGTAATCTCTCGGCGGACCCGACCTCACCCGCCTCGGGGGTTCAAATCAGGAATTGGTTGGAGGAATTCATGTTCGATGCCACGATGTTCGCTCTGGCGGAGATATCCCTTACTGCATTTTTAGCTATAAGCATCATGTGTTTGGCAGGCGACACCCTGGGAATGGGGCCGGCGCGCGCTGCCGCGAAGTTCCTTCGCAGGCTGCTGGCCGGCCGTCGTGAAGGCGCATGGCTATGGGTCCGGCGGTTTGCCGGCACTTTGGCTGGGGCTCTGGCGATGGTGCTTTTGAGCGCGCCGTTTGCTGCCGCGCAGCAGGCTTCTGAGGCCGCTGCGGGCGGTGAAGCGAATCTGAAGCTGCCTGACTTCTCCCAGGTCAAATTCCTTGGCATGGGCGGGCATCACTTGTTGATGTTCGGGATTCTGTTTTGTCTTTTTGGCTGGGCGTTCGGCCTTTTCATTTACAGCCACCTGAAGAACCTGCCGGTCCATCGCGCCATGGGTGAAATTTCCCAGCTCATCTGGGAAACCTGCAAGACGTATCTGATTCAACAGGGCAAGTTCCTTTTCCTCCTGTGGGTTTTCATCGCGGCGATCATTGTGCTGTACTTCGGCCTCCTGCTCCATTACGCGGCCATTCAGGTGTTCATCATCCTGGCCTTCAGCGTGCTGGGCATCTGCGGCAGCTACGGCGTGGCCTGGTTCGGGATTCGCGTCAACACCTTTGCCAATTCGCGCACCGCCTTCGCCAGCCTGGCAGGCAAGCCTTTTCCGGTTTATCGCATTCCCGTCCGCGCCGGCATGAGCGTGGGCATGATGCTCATCAGCGTAGAACTCCTGATGATGCTCATCATCCTGCTCTTCGTTCCCGGCGATTACGCCGGGCCGTGCTTCATCGGGTTCGCCATCGGCGAGTCGCTGGGCGCGGCGGCGCTGCGGATTGCGGGCGGCATCTTCACCAAGATTGCCGACATCGGCTCCGACTTGATGAAGATCGTCTTCAAGATCAAGGAAGATGACGCGCGCAACCCGGGCGTCATCGCCGACTGCACGGGCGACAACGCCGGCGATTCGGTGGGGCCCACCGCCGACGGCTTTGAGACCTACGGCGTGACCGGCGTTGCGCTGATCACTTTCATCCTGCTGGGGGTCACGCCCGGAGTGTTTATGAAGCACGGATTGTCGGCCGATGCCGCCGCGGCGACGGCCGCCGTCATCAAGGTGCAGTTGCTGGTGTGGATTTTCGTCATCCGTGTGGTGATGCTGGTGGCGGCCGCGGCCGCTTACTACATCAACGCCATCGTCGCCCGGGCTCGTTACGCCGCCGCCGCGAAGATGAATTTCGAGGCGCCCCTCACCTCGCTGGTGTGGATTACGTCTTTCGCCTCGATCGCGCTCACCTACGCCATCTCCGCCGTGATTATTCCCGACCTGGGCGGCGATCCGACGCTGTGGTGGAAGCTTTCGACCATCGTTTCCTGCGGAACGCTGGCGGGCGCGCTGATCCCCGAGCTGGTCAAAGTTTTCACCTCCACCGAGTCGCGCCACGTCAAGGAGGTGGTGGTCTCGGCGCGCGAGGGCGGCGCTTCGCTCGATATCCTCTCCGGCTTTGTCTCCGGCAACTTTTCCGCCTACTACCTCGGCTTGGTAATGATGGTGTTAATGGCCATCGGTTCGTGGGTCAGCTTGCGGGGTTTGGGAAACATCATGCTGGCCGCGCCGGTATTTGCTTTTGGACTAGTGGCCTTTGGATTCCTGGGGATGGGACCGGTGACTATCGCGGTGGATTCTTACGGCCCGGTGGCCGACAACGCGCAATCGGTTTTCGAGCTTTCGCTCATCGAGCACATTCCCAACATCCACGAAGAGGTGAAGCGCGACTTTAATATTGACGTGAATTTCGAGCAGGCCAAAGACCTGCTCGAAGCCAACGACGGGGCGGGGAACACCTTCAAGGCCACCGCCAAGCCGGTGCTGATCGGGACGGCGGTGGTCGGCGCCACCACCATGATCTTTGCGACGATCATGGCGCTTACCAACGGCCTCTCGGAGAACGTCAGCAAGCTTTCGCTCTTGCACGCGCCCTTCGTGCTGGGGCTGGTTTCGGGCGGCGCGGTTATTTATTGGTTCACCGGCGCCTCGACGCAGGCGGTTTCGACGGGCGCGTACCGCGCCGTGGAGTTCATCAAGGCTCACATCCATCTGGAGGGAGCCGAGAAAGCTTCGGTCGCCGACAGCAAGAAGGTCGTCCAAATCTGCACGCAGTACGCGCAGAAAGGCATGCTGAACATCTTCATCGCTGTTTTCTTTGTCACGCTTTCCTTTGCTTTCGTCGACCCCTTCTACTTCATCGGCTACCTGATGTCGATTGCCACTTTCGGGCTCTACCAGGCGATCTTCATGGCCAACGCGGGCGCGGCGTGGGACAACGCGAAGAAGATTGTGGAAGTCGAGCTGAAGGAAAAGGGCACGCCGCTGCACGACGCCACCGTCGTCGGCGACACGGTGGGCGATCCGTTCAAGGACACTTCCTCGGTGTCCCTGAACCCGATCATCAAGTTCACCACGCTGTTTGGCCTGCTGGCCGTGGAACTGGCGGTCAAGCTGACGGCGACCAGCGGCAGCGGCCTGACGCACGCCCTGGCGGCGGGATTCTTCGCCGTATCGTTTTTCTTTGTTTACCGGTCGTTCTACGGAATGCGCATTCGCAACAGCGCCTAGAAGGGCTGTGGGGAACCAGGAAACGGAAGCGCGCCACTGCGCGGAGGCGGCTCTGCGCCGACGCCCGGGAGACCACTAAGTTCCCATCCGAGCCTCGTTCTGAATCTGTTTGGCGAGTTTTTCGATCTTTTGGGCTTTGTCCACGATTTGGAGCGACAGAATATTCTCGTTGGAGTTGTCCAAGTCTTCCTGAAGCGACTTGGCCAACTTGGCCAATTCCTCGCCGTGCTCCTGCATTTTCTTGAAACGATATTTCCTCAACTCTCTTCTCTGCTTTTCGCGCACGGACTCCGGCAAGTTGATTTGCGGAAAAGGATCGCCCGGATCGAGTGGCTGCATTAAGGGCGGCGGGGGAGTTGTTTGCGCGTAGGCCGAGCCAGCGGCTGGTCCGGCGGCTCCGTTCTTCGGCGCCATCCAGGCGGCGAGGGCTAGGGCCAAGCCGGCAATTAGGGTCAAGGCCACGCTCGGCAAAAATCGCCCGCGACCAGATTGCTCCCTCCTCATACTCACTTCTCCCTTCGCATGTGAAATGCGCCCGCCATTTCCCCTCCTGCCATTCCTTCCAGTCCATTGTAGGCCCGCCAGCAGGAAGCATGCAATGCGCCCCGCCGTGAGAAATGACTCACGCAGGGGGTTTAAACTTCCGATAGTAAACCAAGGAGGCAAGGCACCGGGTCGCCGCGCCCGGCCTTGCGAAAGGTGGGGTCAATGCACATCTTCGATCGGATCGACCCGGCCAAACTGGACCGGCGGGACACCCAGCTTTGGGTGCTGGCCATCGCCATGATCGTGATCCTGGCCTGCGGAATAGCCTTGATTATCTATCCCACCGCCTTCACCATGCCGGTGGTCCTGAGCGGGGCCTATCTCAAGCGCGTCTTCTTCAGTTTTTGCGTGCTTTCGTTGCTGGTGGTAGGCTATCTGATGGAGCGGCGAATCGTCGTGAGCCGGCTGCGCGCCCGGATTCGGGAGGAAGAGCAGCGCGCGCGCCGCCTTCTCAATGAGGCGAGCGGTGACTTGCTGGCCAGCCTGCCGGGGGTCGAGCATTTTCGCGACCGGCTGGCGATGGAGTTCCGCCGCGCGGCGAATGCCCAACTGTCGCTCTCCCTGCTCTTGATCCGTCTGACGCCTTCCCTCCGGCTGAGTCAATCCGGCGACATCATGACGGCCCACGGAGACGCGGCCAAAGCCATGCTCCGCCGGCTGCGCGAAGGAGACTCGATGTACCTGTTTTCTGCGGGGGTGTTTGGGATTGTGCTGCCGGGAGTCCGCGCCTCCGCGGCACAGCGGGTGGGGGAGAGGTTGGCGGATGGCTTGATGGATGCGTCCGGCGCCAGCGACCGGTTCTCTTTTTCCCTGCACGCGATCACTTTCCCTGATAACGCCACGAGCGCCCACGAAATGGAACGCGCCGCTCTGGGTTTCGCGGCCGAGGTAAGACAGGAAAAGGCAGCGGCCTAGAGAAATGGTGAAGATGGGGCGGAAGCTCCGAGGCTGGGGAATTTGGAAGAGGGGTCCTGGCCCGACGTTCCGCCTTCGGCTCTACTGCTGCTCGTAACGGACGCCGTAGACTTTCTGCTGCGTGCCGCGCACTTCCGTGCACCGGACGATCTTGGCGTGCACCTCGATACTATGTTCGGAAGCGCTGTAGGGACACGCCACCAGCACGCCTTCGCCGACCAGGTGGTTTTTCTCGCTGACGAAACAGAAACCGCCCTTCGAGACGTTCTCGCTCTTGGTGACCTCCACGCCGCCGTAATAATCCCGAACCAGGACCGGGAGTTGCAGCGAGACGCGGCGGTGGCGCCGCTGTTCCGCCCCGGAGGCGGCCTTGCCGGCCTCGGCCAGCATGGCGGCTTCGCCCGGGGGTGCGCCCATGGCGACCTGCCGTTCCGCGTAACCCCAGCTGGTGGTCTGGTTGCACGATTCGCAGGGCTTGGGGAGCAGGCCGGAAGTTTCCAGGACTTCAACCTCGACCAGCGAAAGGTGAAGAACGGCGATGTTGTGGCAATTCCGGCATTCCAGCAGGGCGGTGGAATCGGCCTCGTCAGCCGCCATGGGAGGAAACTGGATGCCCCAGATGTTGAGCTGATGGTCTATGCATTCCACGCCCCATTCGCCGCCTTTTTCCGTGCGGGGGCTAACCGGTCCGACCACACGGAAAGGCGCCTCCCGGCGGCTGACCAGATTGTTGATCCGAATCGTCTGGCCGGCGACCAGAGGGCGTGAGATCTGAATGCACGCGCCGTGGCGATTCAGGGTGACGGTGCGCGCCTCTTCGGTGAATTCTTCGCCTTTCGGATCACGGGCATGCACTCGCAGCGGCACCGTGAGCATCAGGCGATCCGAGCGGCGCTTTTCAGACTTCAGGTTCTTCATTCCGTGGCGTGCCATTTGGCGTTTCGACGCGAGTTTATGCTTAAGAACGGGTGCTTGGCAATATCTTTTTGGGCGAGGTGATACGTTTACCGTTTGGAAAAGGGATTTCCTGTTTGCGGCCTGATTGTCGGGACCGTCCTGTCGCAGGATGAGTCAGCAGGGCGGCGGCGCCGCGCTTTGCGGGGACGGCCCTTTTCCCGCCGCCGCGAGGAAGCGATTGGGTTTTGCCGGCAGGTTGGCCGACATGCGCCCACGGGTGCGGATGCGAATCTTGCTGGGAAGCCCGGAGTCCAAATGCGCGTGGGAAGCATGGCTGACGTCGTCTTTCAAACTATGGGACGCTTCGAGCAAGGAAGGTTGCGTCGAGTCTTGGATCTGCATTTGCCCCAGGTGCGATAGGGACAAATCAGGTGTTTGCGAAGCGAATGCGGGCGAGGTATCTTACGGGGTCGAACTTCTGGACGAGGGATTGAACCTCTGGGGCATTGATTTTCCGGAACCCTCCGAGAGCGAGATGGCGGTGGGCGGTGTGCTGCTCGAGTGCGTCCGCTGCCATTCTCAGGAACTGGCCTACCTGGATGAATTTGAGGTAGAGGTCCTTGAAACCAACCAGTCCCTTTCGCGCCCTTGCCGGCGTTGCACGGATACCAGTGTATGGAAGAAATCGATGCCCCGCGAAGGGGCGGAACTGCCGCCTCCACCCCCTCCACGCATGGATCGCGCGCGCCGGACCAAGAACGACCGCAAGCACGTCCGGCTCGACCTCAAAGTTGACGTCTGCGTCCGCCACCCGCAGTTGGGCCAGGAAGTGGTCACCACCGTCAACGTTTCCCGCGGGGGATTCCGTTTTCGAAGCACCAAAGGGTACGGCGAGGGTTGGGTGATTGAGGCCGCCCTGCCTTATTCCAAGACGGGCGCGAATATCTTTACTCACGCTCGCATCGTATATGTTGGAGAGCCTCCCGGCGAAAAGGCTTACGTATACGGAGTCACGTACCTGCCCAAAATGC
>JAHEKS010000374.1 GCA_024638215.1 Acidobacteriota bacterium
CGAACCAGCGCAGCGATGATGTTCGCAGTGGCGTCAAGGGGCGCCTGGTCTTCGGCTGACAACTTTCCGAACGGGACTTCGGCGAATTCGGACCCACGCGGCATCTCCACGCCGATCATTATGTTCGTTGCGAAGAATCGATCAATATACCTCTTCAGAAGCGCGCGATTTCTGTCTCTCGCGGAAGTAAGTGCCGCGTCCAGCGCCTCTTTGGAAGCAGGAGAATTGGCAAGCCGCACGAAAATATCGACGATCGCGCTTCTAACCGTCGGGTCTGTTTCGATCACGGCCGCATTCACTAAGTATTGGAGGGTATCCTTCTGCCGTCCGGGATCGCCTGATTTCAGAAATTGCTGCAAGCCTGCTACGCCGCTGAGCCGTTCCGCCGCTTGTGTAGAGCCAATACGGCTGATTGTACGCTCAAAGCGTTCACCATTTCGCGCCCGAAGTGTTTCATTGATTTGCGAAAATGCAAAGTAGATCGTGGCAAGTAAGCTAACCAAGGCTACGGGACCGGTTATTGCCTTTGCCCATTCACGCCCCCTGTAGCTGCGGGTGAGTTGGCGACGAAGCAACTCAGTTTCTATCCGTAGCTTCTCGGTGCGCTGCGCTCCTTCGTCCTCGGGAGGGGGAGGATTTACTTCAGGCATGGACCAATCTCGCTGTGTTTATCCCTTATCAGATTTAGCAGACATTCGTCAGCAATAACCGGATATTAACATAATCGTGTGTACAGCCTTCTGCAGCCAAGCGCAAGAGACAATATGTCAGTTCGTAGACACGACGAATTCGCCCCCTGATTCGTCATCGGTTCGTGCTCCGAAACCCGAAAAGCCCACGACGAGATAGAACGCTCGTCGTGGCTAGCCACTGGGCACCCGACGTAGGGGAGCACCTTTATGGTGCTCCCGCGGAACTGGGAGGGCCGTGAAGGCCCTCCCCTACCACGTAGCGCCGCCCTTCAGGGCGGCATGCCGGGCTGAAGCCCGGCGCTACTTCGGCGGTCCCCTCGTGCCTCAGGGTAGGCGCCGACCGCCGCTAGAGCGGGCCGAATTTGGCAACCGCAAACTGGAGCCCGCGTCCCCAATCCCGAGTCCCTGGTCCCGAGCCCCGAGTCCCTAACCCCGAGTCGCGAGTCCCGAGCCCCGACTCCCGCGCTTGCGCCGCTTCGCAAAAGGGCAAGGCAAATTGCTGATAGCGCCGGGCGAGCGCAGGCTCGTCGCGGCGGCCGTCGAGCGAGTAGCGGGCGCGAAGCTCGGCGACACGCTTCGAGATTTCATCCTTATATTCCCCGTTCAAATACGCCGAGCGCGCGTAGAGCTTCTTGTAGCGCTTCGCCAGGCACGGGAACTCGCGACCGAGGAACGGCAGGAACTGGGCGTAGGCGCTGGGCATCAAAAACAGCACGCCGCCGTAGAGCGACTGCGCGCCGCAGGCGGCCGCGGCGCGCGCCACCGATTCCATCTGCGCGGGCGAGTCGGTGAGGCCGGGCAGGATGGGCATCAGGTTCACTCCGGTGCGGATGCCCGCGCGCGAGAGCTCGCGCACCGCTTCCAGGCGCTTCGCGGGCGGCGGCGCGAGCGGCTCCATCAGGCGCGCCAGCTTTTCGTTCGTGGTCGTCACCGTCATGTGCACGCTGAAGCGGTGCCGCGCCGCCATCTCGCAGAGCAGGTCGAGGTCGCGAAGGATCAGCACCGACTTGGTGGTGATGGAAAAGTTGAGCCCCTCGAATCGCGCAAAAACTTCCAGCATCCGGCGCGTGACCTTGAATTGCATTTCGGCGGGCTGGTAAGGGTCCGTCGCCGTGCCGAGCGCGATGGCCAGGCCCTTATCGCGCGCCGCGGCCAATTCCGCGCGCAGCAGCTCGGGCGCGTTCGACTTGGCGTAGATCTTGCGCTCAAAGTCGAGGCCGTCACGGTGCTCCATGAATTCGTGCGTGTAGCGCGCGTAACAATACTTGCAGCCGAATTCGCAACCGCGATAGGGGTTCAAAGTCCAGGCAAAGGGCATGCGGCCGCTCGATTCGCGGTTGAGCGCCGAACGCGACAGCAGCGCGAAGTACTCCGCGCCGGCGCGCTCGCGCAGCTTGGGGCTCTCCGCGGCCAGCTTGGCGATGCCTACCAGGCGGTCCCTCGCGGGCGGCGCGGGCGTGGCATGGGCTTGCCGTGCGATCGCAACCGGCACGGCGTGTGCTGCCAGAACGGACGCGGCGTGATCTTGTCCTGCGGCCGCAGCCGGCGCGGCATCGGCGCACGGGCCGGCAGATTCGAAGGGCTCTGGCATCGAACGGATCGCGTGTCCCCAACCCATCAGGCACCTCCTCGTAGGGATAGGGATACCTTCGCTTTTTCTTCGCCTTTTGTCAAGTCCCCTCTGCGGGGCATGGCGCCGTAGCTCGCTTGGGCACGCTTCGGAGCACATTTGCTCACTGGGATTACTGGTAGAATGTTGATACGGGCTTCGCCAAATTATTTCGGGAGGGGACTGCGAATGAAAGTCGCTGCTGTGCAGATGGACATCAAGATTCTGGAGAAGGAGCGAAACCTCGCGAAGATCCTCGAGAGCTTCGAAGCCGCGGCGCGCGCGGGCGCGAAGCTCGTCGTGTTTCCCGAGTGCGCGCTCTCCGGCTACTGCTACACCAGCCGCGAAGAAGCGCTGCCCTTCACGGAAACCGTGCCCGGACCTTCGACGGAGAAGATGGCGGCGCTCGCCGCGAAGCTCGACGCGAGCGCCGTGGTGGGCCTGCTCGAGCGCGAAGGCGACGTGGTTTACAACTCGGCCGCTGTGATTGCGCCGTCAGGAATTCTCGGCACGCACCGCAAGGTGCACCTGCTGTGCCTGGGCGTTGACCGCTTCGACGCGCCCGGCGACAAACCGTTTCCTGTCTTTGAAACACCGCAGGCGAAGGTTGGCGTCAACATTTGCTACGACTGCAGCTTTCCCGAATCCGGCCGCGTGCTGAAGCTGAAGGGCGCGCAGGTGCTGGCGATTCCCACCAACTGGCCGCTCGCCTCCGACACCTATCAGCACACGCCGCCGGTGCGCGCCAGCGAGAACCACATGAACGTTATCGCCGCCGATCGTGTGGGCGAAGAGCGCGGCTTCCGTTTTGCCGGCCACTCGCAGATTGTCAACTTCGAAGGGCGCGTGCTGGCTGAGGCGGGCGAGACGGAAGAGACCATCCTCTACGCCGAGCTCGACATGGCGGGCGCGGACAGGAATCGCGTGGTGCGCGTGCCAGGCGAATACGAGTTCGACCGCATGGCGGCGCGCCGCCCCGAGATGTACGCGCCCATCACCGATCGCCGCTGACTACGCCGACTGAAATGGACCGCGGCGATGCCTCGCTCTTCGCGGCCCATTTGCGCGTGGCGCGCCACAGCGCGGCGAAGATGAAGAACGGCAGCACCGTGAAGCGCAGCAAGAAGCGCAACGCCGCCCGCGCGCTTTCACCGGTCAGAAATCCCTGTTCGAGCCGCAGCCACACCACAATTCCCAAGAAGACCGCCAGCGCAACCAGTACCACGATGCTCGCCACAGGTATTGGCTTGCGCTCGGGCGAGCGCGCCGGACGCCAGTTCGCCAATCGCGCCATGAGCCCGAGAATCGCCGCCGGAAACAGCGCTTCGATGACCATCAGCAAATAGACCCAAAAGTGCGGCGCGATACGGTTCGGATCATAGACTGAAAACAGTAGCGGCCGCGGATAGTCGAACAGATAGGCGTCAGCAAGGTCGAGCACGTGCCGGATC
>JAHEKS010000375.1 GCA_024638215.1 Acidobacteriota bacterium
TCCAGTGCACTGATAGGTCTTGAGCTCGGCGGTCCATTCGGGGCAATCATTGGAGCCGGCATCGGCGAGACCATCGGCCTTATCGCCGGCATCTTCGGGCGCGGAGCTGCCAAGGAAAAGGCCACGTCTCTGTTTCAGCAGTACCAGCAGCAAGAGCGTGACCTCTACCACAAGTTCGAGCATCATGAGGTTGATTACGATTCCGCCGTCTCGGGTGAGGAGCAGATCGGCTCCGCCGGCGATTACGCTCTCACGCACGCGGGTATCGGAAAGTGGGGAAAGAGAGGCGCGCAGAATCTCGACAGCCAGACGGCGATGTACTTGGCCGCAATCGAGAAGATCGAGGATGAGCGCGACACGCGCGGCAGTCTGATCGGCGCGATGACAGTGCCGGAATTCTCGGAGGGCGGCCTTGCGGCGCTGGCCTTTGGCCGCCCTGATGGCCACCGGCTGGCATGGATTGACCCGTATGAATACATCATCCGGCCGGAAGCGACGGCGGCGCTCGGCACTGCGCTTCTCGACCGCCTGAACCGCGCGCCCAACTTCGCAAGCGGCGGAATCGTCGGGCCGCGAATCTCGATTCCGGTGGCCAGTGAGGCCGAACCGCAGGGCGGCCGGCGCGGTGGAGTTTGGACTGTGAACGCAAATTTCTACATCAACGCGCTAGACGGTCCGAGCATGACGAGCTGGTGGCGCGCCAATCAGGCCCACGTTGTCCGCACGCTTCGCCGCGCCGTCGCGGAGGGCATGTAAGCCGCCTTAAGCCTGGCCAGTTTGTCTCGAAGTTGGGTTCCCGCCTGAGCGGTGTCTCTGCTCGCTTCTCGCTCTCATTAACTCCGCAACTTGTCACACTTTCTCGCACGAACCATCCCGATTTGGTGGCACGAACCTCCCCGCGTCACACCCTGGCTGGCCAGGCGTCTATTCGTCTTTTATTCGCCTCGTCCTCGTCCAGGCACAACGCGGATCCCCTGAGCCGCAGCGCCGCGTTCCCTGCCGCAACTTTCCGGCGCATCCGATGCGGAACTGACACCTGAACCTCCATCACTGCCGACTTCTCCTCACTCAAGATCGCAAACGTTGCTGCAAGCGGCAGCGGTCTCGACCCTGTCCTCACCAGACGGCAAGCGAGTTGCCCCGCAGCCATATTAGGCTATACAGATAGCCTCATCTTGTCAAGGGCTTCCCTCCGGGCAGGAGCGGCGGCCGTGGCCGAACATATCGCTCCCGCCTTTGCCAATCTGAAACGGCGCAACCCGACGTCCTTCTGCGCAGCGCCGATAACGCGCTCTACGAGGCCAAAGGACAAGGGCGAGATCGCGTCGTCGTGGCCAAGCCGCTGCCCGAAAAGGTAGACTAATCCCAACTTGTGCGCGCCGAATCCGCTGCGGCCGCCGGCGCACCGCCGTCAAGGACCTGGCGTCCGAATCCCTTCAGGGCGCTCCACCGTCTGCAAAACCTCAGACGTTAGTTCATCACAAGAACCCATAAGCGCTATAATGAAAGACGACGGCGCCCAAGGGTTTGCGGGGGCGCCGGAAGGAGACCCCATGGAAGGGTTATTGGAACCAACGCACTTGTTCTTCATCCTGCTGATCGTGCTGATTATTTTCGGCCCGGGAAAGCTGCCCGAACTCGGCAAAGGCCTCGGCAAGGGCATTCGTGAGTTCAAGGGAGCTTTGCAGGGTGGATTGTCCGGCAGCGAGGACAGCAAGGAAAAGAAATCCTGAGCGGGCCCGTCAATCCCGCGGCCCGAGGGCTGCAAGCCGAATCCGCCGACCGGCGGAAGGAATGTCGTATCAGCGCCGAACAAAGGCGTTCGCGGCGGAGCGTCTAAGCTTTCTGGCGCAACTTCCCTGCCGAAAAGCGCGCCAGATCCAGCAACAACTTCTTGTCCGGCGGTGAAACTCGCCGGAAGACGTCCACCAGGACCCGCTCCTGGCTTTTGAGCGGGCTTTGCCGCGCGCCCTTGGCCAGCGAGGGTTTGGCGCTTCCCGAATAGAACAACTGATAAAGCTCCAGATCGAGCGCTTTCGACAGCCTCTCCAGCGTCTCGATCGAAGGAACCGTGTGGCCGCACTCGACGCGCGAAATGTAGCAGCGCAGCAGGCCGGTACGTTCCTCAATGTCGCCCTGCGAGAGTTTTCTCGCCTCGCGCAACTGGCGCAGTTTTGCTCCTATCTCCATTGCCGCCAACCCCCTGTCAGTTAAATTCCGTGCTGTACAACTGGGTCATCATACCATGAACTTTGAAAAGCAAGAACCGGCTGGCGCCCTGCCCCCGCCACAAATGCCTTGCGCAAGAGTCTGCTCCCGTCATTTCATCAGGTCCAGCACGGCGCTGGTCATGGCCTTGACGCCGGTCCGGAGCGTGGGTTCCGGATCAGGCGCCCAAAGGCTGGAATGGAGCCCCGGCAGCGTCGCCCCGGTGCGCTGGGCTTCGGCGAACTTCGCCGGCTCCACGGCACCGAGAGAAAAATCGCAAATGGGAATTCGGTGATTTTCGCCTCCAAACCGGCCGAAATCCTCGCTGGCCATGACAGGCGCCATCTTCACCACGTTGTCCTTGCCGAGCGCCGTTTCCAACACGTTCGCCACGCGCTCGGTTAGCTTGGGGTCGTTGTAGAGCGCCGGCGTATATTCGGTGTCGCTCGGCTTCACGATGGGCGCGCGGGATTCGGGGATACCATCCGCCAGCGCGATGCCCTTGGCCATGCGCTCGAGCGAGGCGAGAATGTGCTCGCGCACGTCCTCTTTGTAGGTGCGAATCGTCAGTTGCAGGTGCACCTCGTCGGGAATGATGTTGTATCGCGTGCCGCCGTGAATCGATCCCACCGTGACCACGGCGGGATCAAAGGGCGATGTTTCCCGGCTGACGATGGTCTGGATGGCCAGGATGAGCTGGGCGGCGGCGACAATCGGGTCCTTGGAAGCTTCCGGCCGAGACCCGTGCGCCCCTACGCCGCGCATGAAGATGTCCACCGAAGTCGAGCTCGCCAGGGCGTACCCCGGCGTGTAACCGACTTCTCCCGCGGGAAGCGCCGGAGCGTCGTGGAGGGCGAGGGCGTAGTCCGGCCGCGGAAAGCGCGAGTAAAAACCGTCGTCGAGCATGGCTTTGGCGCCGTTGATGGTTTCTTCCGCCGGCTGGGCAACCATCACCAGCGTCCCGTGCCATTTGTCCTTCATGGCCGCGAGCACCGTCGCCGTGCCGAGAAGGGATGTGATGTGGATGTCGTGCCCGCAGGCGTGCATCACGCCCACCTCGCGACCGGAGTCGTCTGTGGTGCGCACGCGGCTGGCGTAGGGGAGGCCGGTCTTCTCCTCGATGGGAAGCGCGTCAAGCTCGGTCCGCACCAGCACTGTGGGCCCCGCGCCATTTTTCATCACGCCTACGACGCCGTACCCCACCCAGCCGGGATGATCGTATTTGCCGATGTGGTCCGTGACGGTGAAGCCGAGCGCGCGGAGCCTTTCCGCCACCAACGCCGAGGTTTTCTTCTCATAGTGGGAAAGCTCCGGCGCGGCGTGCAGCGTTTTGTAGGTGGCAACCAGAGACGGTAGCTCCTGCTCGATTCTCGCGTCCAGGTCGGCTTGCTGGCTGCGGGCCACGGGCGCGATTGCGCCCAGGAAAACAAGCGCCCCGCACAGAACGGCTGTTCTACGGCTCATGCGGTCCTCCTGATGGGCATTGACTTAATGAGAGATTCCACCGCGGCGGCCGGCGTGGCGTGACGCAGCGCTTTCGC
>JAHEKS010000376.1 GCA_024638215.1 Acidobacteriota bacterium
CTTTCGTTGAAAAGTACCAATCGATCGTTGAGTGCAGGCCATCTACAAATCTCACTCGAGGCTCCCACCCGAGCATCTGTCTTGCGAGCGCATTGTCAGCCACTCGATTCATGGGACCGACGGGCATTTCATGACGAAGTTCGATTTCTGCCCGGTGACCTGTGTAGCGGAACACTTCGTGGACTGCATCGATGACGCGAGTTCGCTCCATAGTGCCAAGGTTGATAGGCGTTGCGTCGTCAATCTTCTCCGCTGCCAGAATCGTTCCGGAAACGATGTCGCTGACATGCGTCCAGTTCCGTATTTGTTCCCCATTGCCCCAAACCACGAAAGGATCCTGCCTGATAAAAGCCCTGGCGATCATCGCAATGACCGCGTGGTTCTCGTGCCCGCGTTCCCCGTAAACGGTGAAGTAGCGCAGAGAGGCAGACTTCATGCCCCAGTCCTTGTAATAGGCTTTCAACGTCAGCTCGCTCATCAGCTTGGCCCAGCCGTACATGTTGTCGGCGTCGTAGGGCGGCCCGGCCTTGTCCTCGCTTAGATAGAGAATCTCATTGGGGTCCGTCTGCAGGAAGTTCGGGTAAACGCATCCCGAAGAAGCAAACACGACTTTCTCGACACCCGCTTTATGGCAGGCGTGAAATAACATGCCGTCAAGGGCCAGATTCGTCGCGCAGGCAGCTTGGTGAAGATCCACATAGCCACGGCCTCCATGGTCCGCGGCCAGGTGGAAAACAACCTGCATGTCCTTTACTGCCCGGTCAGCCACTCCCGGCTCCAGAAGGTCCCCTCGGATAAACTCGACCGCTCCCGAGTTAACTCCTGCTTCTATGTTTTCCAGCTTGCCGCTGCTGAGATTGTCGACGACGCGTACTTTCGCGCCGCGATCGACCAGCGCATCAACCAATACCGAGCCGATAAATGATGCGCCCCCCGTCGCCAGTACGTTTTTGTTTTTCCAGTTCATGTTTCCTTCCTTTCGTTGATAATCCGATAGAACACTGCCGAGCCTGGGGTGTGTTTAACCCTTGCCTTGAGGCCAACAGCCCTACTCAGGTTCATGAGGAATTATGCTTCCCTGTTCAGCGGATGAGCTTTGTCAGTTCGGGTTGCAATGGAGAGCAGCACTACAAACCAGGCAGCGTTCGCCGGTATGTGGAAGTTGAAATCGCTGAAGCTGTGCACCAGCAGCCCGCAGCAGCCCAACGCGGCAGCGAATTGTATTCGCCCTCGATAGCCTTCGAGTCGCCCACCCAAGTCCTTAAAGGCCACAGCGAGAAACAAACCGATCCCAGAGAGGGCTATGAGACTGCCGAGAAATCCCGTCTCTGCCAGCAATTCAAGGTAATCATCGTGGGCATGATCCACTACGAGGTCTGTAGCGTATTTGTTGAACTGAGGATAAACCACCAGGAAACTCCCCAACCCACTCCCTGAGTAGGGATGCGCGCGAATCATCTGTAGAGAGCCGTGTGCGACCACTGCCCGAAATCCCAAAGTCACTTCAGGCCGCACAGGGAGATTTGCTAGAGTGGCAAGGTGCTTCACTACTGTTGAAGGAACAAGCCAGAAAAGAAAGAGGACTCCGGAGACGACGCCAGTTGCCATTATCAAGCGCGTCTTACGGGCGAGGGTGCCCGATCGAGGCAAAAGGGTCCACACAGTGGCAAAGATGAGAATCTCTGCCCACAATGAGAGAAGTCCCCCGCGTGAGCCAGAAAGAACCAGAGATGCTACGGGAACTATCACCAGAAATCCCAAGGCGATTCCCATCGCGAGACGTTTCGTCTCTGAAATAACAAAAACCACCGCAAGAGGAATCAGCATCTCCATCAGCCCGGCATAGTGGTTGTGGTTCACATAAGGCCCAAAGAAGCCGCCGCGCGGAATCGCAACTGACCAATAAATCGCCCGTGGGCTGGAGAAGAACTGAAGAATGGCAAACAGCGCGAGGGCAAAGGCGTATAGGGTTACGACAAGGCCAAGGCGGCGCCAAAGCTTCTCCCCCGCGGCGGCCATGAATTGGCAGACCAAGAAGAAGAAAACCAGATCGGTCGAAAGCTTGATGAGCGCCTCGCGCGTGCCAACGGGGTCGAATGTAAGATGCCCGTAGTACTGCACGAGTCCGAGCGCAAGGAAAAACGCGCCCGGAACGTAAAGTGGCGACCACACGACACATAGTCGGCCTGCGGCAGCCTTACTGGCCGCCCACAGCAGCAAAGCCGTGAAAGCCAGAACGGTCAAAGTGGCCCAAGCCCATACTTGAACGGCACCAAAGGCCCACGGCGCAGCCAGCAATGCAAAGAGCACTAGGCCTTTGGCTGCCCCTGAAGTGAAGGTGACAACCTTGCTTCTAGTAGTTGCCTCGAACTCGACAGCGAGGTCTGTCCGCGTCGCTTGTGCCACCGAAGAGGCGGCCAGCATTTGGCTCATGGCGTGCTCACGATGAATTTCTTGGCTCCTCTCATGTCAGTCCTGTTGAGCTTGTACAACAGTGCATGAGGATTTGGTGCATTGGCAGGACAAGATTCTGTGTCGTCCGTGCGCTTCGAAGGGTGCAATCCTGAGCTTCCTCTTGCGAATCGATAATATTGTCAGTCCCAAGGTCGACGAGGGGCTGGCGAGGCGAGGCTCGGCACCCCCGCTCGCCCTACCCAACATCGTCAGTATCGCGCCCGTATCTGGCGACCGCCGTCATGCCTCGGTTTACTGCACACTTACCATCGACCTCACGTTAAGGGGTGCTCGGGCTCACGGCACCACCACTGACCGCCAAAGGAATGGCGATGGCGGCTGCTGTACCAGCAGCGATAGCGACCACCAGGCCAACCGAAGCGGCGTGTGAAAGGGAACCGACGTGCCATCTGGTCGGCGGGCCTGCGGCGCCGGGAGACCCTACGCCCATCAAGGTCACCGTCCGCGGGCCATAGCTGCCACCGGCGATGGTCAAGGTCGCGGTCCGCGTGCCCGTGGCGGTGGGCGAGAAAGTGAGGTTTACGAAGCAACTGGAATTCGGCTCAATGGAAGTGCCACAGTTCCCTGTCATATTAAAGTCCACATCGCTGGCGCCTTCAATCCTGATGGCGTTAATCGATATCGAGCTGGTGCCGGAGTTAGTCACGGTCACGACATCAAGGCCGCTAAAAGCGCCCACCTGTTCGCTGGTAAAGGTCAGGGACAGTGCTTTGCCGCTTTGCGGAGACGCCAAGTCGATTGTTTGTTGAGTTTCCTGAACTGCTTGGCCAGGCACGCCCGAGGCTGCTGCCGGAATTACTGCGTATTTCCCCTCGGGCAGGATGTATTTCAGTCCTGAACTGATTTCCGTGATCGAGACCCTCCCGTCCTTAGAAGCTACCACCGTGCTGCGATCAGGCATTATCGCGACAAGGCAGACCGTCTTGACGCCATGCAAGAGCTCGATCTTGTACTTATCAGTCTGAACTACGAGGGAGTTTCCCCTCTGCGTTTCTGCAACCAGCGCCCCTGACGAAATCGCCGCCACGTCCACCGTTCCCTGCCGCAGAAACCGTGCCGTTGTGTGTTCTGAAAGGCTCAAGCGGCTGGCCGTCGAAAGCTCGACCAGTGCTTTACCACCTGTCCGAGTTTTCAACAGGTCATTATTGAGGATCGTACCTCCGTTAGGAAGCGCCACGCCGTCCAAGGATGCGGCGTTCGAGCCGACGACTTTGCCGATCACCTCTTGGTTCGGCAAAGCGACCAGTGGCAGACTCCACGAGAG
>JAHEKS010000377.1 GCA_024638215.1 Acidobacteriota bacterium
ACATAATGGCTGCCGCGCTCTTCCTCGGCGGCGATCACCATGTCCTTCGTCACATCGCGGTTCAGTGCGCGGTCGAAGACCGTAACGCCACCCGTCGCTTTGTCCACGGTGACGCGATAGAAGTCGTTTTGGATCACGTCCGCGCCTAGGGGTCTGCGGGGATTGTTCAAGTCTCTTTCCTGATTGAGCGTGACCTCCGAGGCGGAGGGAAAGGTCACAGGCTGCTGGGCCGGCACCAGGTAATACGACTTGTAGCCGAGCGAGGGAACATCGTGGGCCACAAAGATCAGCTTCACCGCCCGCGAGACGTTTTCGCTGGTTTCAAGGATCTGAAAGGGAACGACCTTGCCTGACTCATCCACCAAGCGCACGGCTGATTTATATTCACTGATGTGGCCGGGGACGACGTCACCGTAGATTGTCAAGTGCGTTTGCACGATGTCATCCCGCGCCCAGCCGGTGGGATTGAAAACCACGATGGGGACGCCTTTGGAGATGGGAATTTGGACGCGCTCGGCGATATTACGAAGCATGTCGCGCGTGATCTCTCCACCACGTTGGATGGCCAGTTCCGAGTATTCCTCCTTGCGCGCGTCGGCGATCCTGCCTCCCTGCCCGTCGTGGTTGTGGTCCATGGATTCGATCAGCCGCATCCACAGGAAGTCGAAATCGCGCTGAGGATAATCGGCATAGCCCAGCGCGTAGTTAATCGTAGCGAGCTTCTCGGCCGTTAACAACGCATTGGTGGCTGGAATGTCGTACAGCCATAGGTTGATGACCGAGGGGCCCACCATGGGCCAGGCGGATGGAATTTCCCCCTTGACCGTTGGCAAGCCAGAAGCGTTCGCCACGCGGTCAAAGAAGTCCTGCAGGGTCGCCAAGCGAAAGTGGCTGCCCGCCAAGTCCCGATTAAGCGCGTGGAGGTTTGAGACTAGGTCGGCAGTGGGGGACCAGAGGTCGCACCCCGAAGTCATTAAGAGCGGTCCCTGCGTGGTAGCTTGGACACGCTCGATCTGCTGTTCCAATTTCTCGCGCTTTTCCTTGTTCTCGATGTCTGAAAAATCCAGTTGCGCTCCCCAACAGTAGCCGAAAAGGTCATTCCAAACCAACACACGGGACCCATCCGGTGCTTGCCAGTTAAACAGGGACTTATCCCTCGGCCCCATTCGCGTCATGACCATGAAAGGGACCTCCGCCTCGCGCAAGAGCTGCGGATACTGCGGTGTAAAACCGGGAAGATCTGCAAGGTGGGCGACGCGCTCGTCGACGCCGAACTGCTCGCGCGCATAGAGCTTACCGTAAACCAGGTTGCGCGCGAGCACTTCAGCGGGCGGAAATTCCTGAAAGGTTCCCGCCCAGAGAGGGGCGATCTCGATTTTCCCTTCTTTAACGAGCCGCTTTAAGTCGTCGAGTTCTGGTGTGCCCCGGCGGCTGGCGATAAAGTTTTCCACGAAGTTGTCGGACTCGATAAGAAAGCGGAAGTTTGGATGCTGCTTCGCAATTTGGATGGCGTTCGTAATGATGCTATTCCCGCGTGCCAGGCACTCCTCACCCGTTCCCGCCCAGAACCTGTCCAGATGTGAGAAAGGAACGACGTAAACCTCGTGCTTAGTCGAGCTGCTTTTCGCATTACCGGCCTGGCCAAACAAGAGAACTCTCGGGGAAGGGGTGCATGCCAGGGCGGTCATAACAATCGTGATGCTGAACGGTTTCCACATACGCGTCTCACTTCCTCGGCATTGTTTCCAGCTGATTGATTCCCCGTTATAAATCCCAACGGGAAATAGTGTCCTCCTCAACAAGGGGCCGATAGGAGGGCCGATGTGCCACTCGCTTGCTGGCCCTTGTGCGGCGATACTACGCTAGGTTAAACGGGACCAGAAAAACAGTGAATTCTTTTCACTTCTTATTCACGATTCGCGAACGTCCATAGCGAGACGACATCCGTGTGATACCTGTGGGTCAACAGCGGTTTTTCCCGACGTCGACCAGTCCGTTTCCCGCGTCGGGCCCTTCTGTTCAACGGGGTCACCAGCGACGTGTCCGTCGGCTAGAGGTTTATGATCGTAGAGCTACGAAGTGAATGGACGGGGACAAGTCTGCCCAGGTTCCATCCCCCGCTTACAGATACGGGGAACACTCAATGAAAAAATGCCAAGTGTGCCCAAGAATCTTGTCTCATTATAGGGGTGCACCCCACCAACGTGGGAACGACTTGGCAATAAAACGCGCCGAATACCCTGCAAAACCGTGCTGCATGGCCGAAGAAAAAGCTAAGCGAGCTACCAAGATAGCATTCTCACGCTAGATTCGAGACTCAGAGGTCTCCAGTTCAAATCGGGCACCCCGACCAACTACCTTCTTGCTTTCAAGGGATTGCGCTTTCCGTTTTCTGCAGTCTGCGGTTCGGTTGGGAACAAAACCAAACAAATGACCTTTGCGGCGAGTCCGTGAATTTTCAAACAATGTAAAATGACCTCTCGATTCGAAGCTTGTCCGAGGAGTTCCGGGTTCCTGATCATGACTTAGCGCAATAGGACTCTGCCCTCCAATTACAATAATTTTCGCGCGAAGGTATTCGCCACGGCTTGTGACCTTTGCGCTCGCACTGGGGCGGCGCTTCGACCCGTCCCTGGCGGTGTATGCGAAATTCAACTCCGGTCGGGGGTCAAAAGAAACTGGCGCTTGCCTACGCACAGCGCCGGCGAACGTCTCAGTTTGGCTTGGCGGGCAGCGTATAGAACTTGTACAGGACTCGCCAGGTGAACTCGCCGCCCGGCGGGATGTTCATGGCGATAAACGGCTCAACCGCCAGCACCGCGCGGATTGACCACAAGGAGAGGTTGGACAGAGGACGGTCGCCAGTGATCGTCATACCCACGCCCAGCTTCCTGTTTTCGATGCGGATGTGATTGTCTTTGGGACTATCGCCGAACCCATGCACGGGTGTCAGCACGACTTGCCGGTCTTCCAACGTGCTCACGTACACGATCTGGTTCCCGCGAATCCTGGCGAGGTGCTCGTCCGGGGGGCGATCGCTCTGGATGCGGAAAGGAAACGTGATGGCGAAATCCGGGCCGGGAGGCTGCTTATCAAGCACGAGAAAATTGTGGTTGTACACCGTGCTCTGAACGGTCCGGCGTCCGGTGTTTTTAAGGCTGTGATCCAGAATCATCTCCGGCTTGCCCCTTACCAACCGCACCGTCTTTCGATACACGTAGGCATAGCCCGACGAAGGGTCGGACAGTTCCTGCGTGAACTCGATGGAGTCGCGATGCTTGGTCACGGTCCACGTCCCCGGGTCTACGATCGGGTAGAGCTTGAAGTGGTCGTAGGGGGCGTCGTCCTTGCGCAGCACTCCGATGCCGATCTTGATGAACGTCCCGCCGGGCTTCGCGTCGTCCCACCCGAGCGCCTTTCCGTCGGTCTGGAATTCGTCAACCGGACCCGAGATGGCAGTGCACGGAGACGCCACGACTTCCGGCCCGTTGAAAATGTAGTCATGGACCGTCGGGTCCATGCGGGAGAACCAGGGCCCGTAGAAATTGTGCCCTTTGTAGATCAGGCTGGAGATGACTCCGGACCAATCGAACCGTGTGCCGCGGTAGTAGCCGCTCTGGGCATCCGGCAAATAGAGTTTCACCTGGATCTGGCTGTTGGCGATGGAGGCCTGCGGAGGACCAGCGGCAGCGAGAGAGCCTGCCGCGAGCCCGAGACAGATCAGGGAGAAG
>JAHEKS010000113.1 GCA_024638215.1 Acidobacteriota bacterium
CCGTGCATGGCATGCCGCCCTTGACGCACAGGGCCTCGCAGCCGCCGCGCGTGACCGGGCCGAGACACAGGATGCCCTGCGCCAGCAGGCACTTCTCGCGGTCAATCAGCACCTGATGGGGCCGCTTCAAATCCTTCACCAGGAATTTTTCGGGCTTCGTCGAGTTCAGTTCACATTCGAAGCAGAGCGCGCGACCACCTGCGAGCACCGCACCCTTTTCCGGCAATTGACCGCTCAGAATCGCCTCCAGCGCTTTCTGTGTGATTTTTGGCGTGGGCGGGCAGCCGGGAACGTAGTAGTCCACGTCCACAACTTGGTCGAGCGTTCTGACGGTTTCGTGAAACTCCGGCAGCTCCAATTCCCCTTCAGGGACGGCGAAATGTTGCTGCGGCCGAGTGCCATTCCCATCGACCGTCGAAGGCGACTGGCGGTAAACGTAGTCAAGGATGGCTTCCTTATCGGTCAGGTTGGCGAGGCCGGGGATTCCACCCTGATGGGCGCAGGCGCCATAGGCGATCACCAGCTTTGACTTGCGGCGCAGGAGCTTAGCCATCGCTTCCTGCTCGCTCGTACGAATGGCACCGTTGATGAAGCTGACGGTGATTTCACCATCCGCCATGGCTTCCACGTCGGAGCGTTTGAAGTCGAGCGCCACCGGCCAGAAGACGATGTCCACAGCGTCCACGACCTTGAGCACCTCTTCGGCCAAGTCCACCACCGACTCTTCACAACCTCCGCAGCTCGCGCACCAGTAGAAAGCCGCTTTGGGTTTGTCCATGGCTACCTTCCTTTCAGCGCTGCCCGCCTTCTGTAGCGCCGGTCTGCGACCGGCGCGAGTCGCCGCTCACAGAGCGGCGCTACAGCCTCTCAGGCGGCAACCACCTCCTCTCGGACGTCCGGGCGGAGATGCAACGGACCCAGCCCGCGGATCTGCTCCGAGAACTCGTTCACAACATCGCGCAAGCGTTCCGCCTCCGAAGCCGAGATCCATTCCAGGCGCAATCGCTCCGGCTCGATGCCGAATTGCGTCAACATCTTGCGCAGCAGCGCGGTTCGCCGCAGCGCTTTGTAGTTGCCCTCCTGGTAATGGCAATCGCCAGGATGACAGCCGCCGATCAAGACTCCGTCGGCGCCGTGGCTGAAGGCCCAGAGAATCATTTGCGGATCCACGCGCCCGGAGCACATGGTGCGGACCACGCGGACGTTGGGGGCATACTTCATCCGCGAAGTTCCGGCCAAATCCGCGGCGAGATAAGTGCACCAGTTGCAGAAAAAACCTACGATCAGGGGATTGAAGCCATCGCTCATACCAGCACCCCTTCCACTTCCGCGAAAAGCTGTTCGTCTCGAAACAGGTTTTGTTGCGCCGCGCCGGACGGGCACGCCGCCACACAGGTTCCGCAACCTTTGCACAGGGCCTCATTGAGGACCGCAACTTTCTTGTCTGCATCGAAGTGAATGGCCGTGTAAGGACACATTGCGACGCAGACGTGGCAGCCGGAACAGAGTTCCTCTTCGATCCACGCCGTGTTCGGCTCCATCTCCACGTACCCCTTGTCAATCAGCGACATGGACTGCGCGGCGGCCGCGCCCGCCTGGGCCACCGTATCCGGAATGTCTTTGGGGCCCTGGCAGCAACCAGCGAGGAAGATGCCATCCGTGAAGGTATCCACGGGCGCGAGTTTCGGATGGCGCTCCAGGAACCAGCCTTCAGCCGAGCATCCCAGGTTGAAGAGCCGCCGGACGTTTTCGGCATCGGCTTGCGCTTCCATGGCAACCGAGAGCACGACCATGTCCACCGGGATGCGCCGCACCACGCCCAGCAGCGTGTCCTCCACGCGGAGGATCAATTTGCCTTCTTCAGCCGGTGATTGCGCCCACGTGGTCACACCTGCCACTTTGCCGCGGATGAAGGAAACCCCGTCCTCCAGGACGCGCTTGTAAAACTCCTCGAACCCCTTCCCGGGCGTGCGCATGTCTATATAAAAGTTATAAACATGCGCGCCGGTCTTCTCCTTCAACAGGTGCGCGAGCTTGAGCGAGTACATGCAACAGACGCGCGAGCAGTATCGATTGGTGTTCTCATCGCGCGAACCGATGCAGTGCAGGATTCCGATAGCCTCCGGCCTCCGCCCGTCGCGCAGAACAACCTGTCCCAGCGTGGGTCCGGAGGCATTAACCAGGCGCTCGACTTCGAGACTGGTGTAAACGTTCGGGAATTTGCCGTAGCCATACTGCGGCAGGCGGCGCGGCTCGAAAGTTTTGAAGCCAGTCGCCATGATGATGGTCCCCACCTCCAGCTCGACCTCCTTCACTGTCTGGGAAAAGTCAATGGCGTCACGGTCTCCACAGACTTCCACGCATCCCTTCGGGCACTTATGCGACTTGAACTCAATGCAGGTGGCGGGATCGATCAGCGGCACGGGAGGCACCGCTTGCGGGAACGGCATATAAATGGGCTTGCGCTTGCCCAGGCCCAGGTCGAAGTCGTTGGGATACTTCCCTTCCTTGTACACGCACATCTCGATGCACTCGCCGCAGCCGACGCACTTGGCCTCGTCAATGTAGCGCGGGTACCTTTTCACCTTGACCTTGAAGTTCCCCACGAAGCCGCTCACCTCGCTGACCTCAGCGAGGGTCATCAGATGAATGTTGGGTTGCTGTTTCACCGAGGTCATCTTGGGGGTCAGGATGCAGGCCGCGCAATCGAGGGTCGGGAAGGTCTTGTCGAACTGCGCCATGTGCCCGCCGATGGAGGGCTTTCGTTCGACCAGGTAAACCGGTTTGCCGGCGCTCGCCAGCGTCAGAGCCGCATGAATGCCGGCGATCCCGCCTCCCACAATCAGGACGCTGGGGTTCACGGGTACGCGGCGCGGCTGGAGTTCCTGATGCCAGAAGACGCGCGCCACAGCGGCCTTCACGAGCGCCTTCGCCTTCTCGGTCGCGGCCGCCGGATCGTCGCTGACCCAGGAAACATGCTCGCGGATATTAACAAGATGGAAAAGGTAAGGATTCTCGCCGGCGTTGGCCGTGGTCTTGCGGAAGGTCAACTCGTGCAGGTGCGGCGAGCACGAAGCCACAACGATGCGATTGAGCCCGAATTGCTTAGTGTCCTTCACGATCAGGTCCTGGCCCGGGTCCGAACACATGTACTTGTACTCTCGGGAGACGACCACGCCTGGAAGGCCCGCGGCGCTCTCCGCCAACGCCTTCACGTCCACTTTGCCAGCGATATTCGTCCCACAATGGCAAACATAAACTCCGATCTTCACGCTCTTATTTCCATTGCCGTTCATGGCTGTAACCTCTCCGCGTTCGACAGTGGCAATCGTCCGGATTCGCACCTGCCTGCGGCTGCTACGCAGCAGTCGCTGGTTGCGCAGCCGCCGCGCCCTTCTCCACCGGCTGCCACCGAATTGGAACCAGGAGCTTCTCGAGCGCCAAAGACTTGTCAGAGAGTCCCAGCGCCATCCCGATCAACTGCGTGAAATAGGGGATAGGAATGGTGACGTCCTCACCGTATTGGCGCTGGATCTTTCCCTGATGCGCCTCCAGGTTGAGCTGGCAAAGCGGGCAGACCGTGACCATGACGTCAGCCTTGGCTCGCTTCGCCTGGCGCAGGAGGATGTAAACCAGACGACGACCTACGTCCTCAATAGTTCCCGTGAGCGAGCCGCCGCAACAGTGCGCCTTCAACTCAAAGTCCACCAGATTGGCGCCGAGCGCAGGGATAAACTGGTCAAAGGCCTCCAGCGTGACGCCGTTGCTCAGGGCGTAAGGCCGGGCAATCAGGCAGCCGTAGTAGGGCGCCACGTTCAAGCCGCGCAGGGGCTGTTTCACTCGCGCCTTCAGACCCTTGAGTCCTACGTCGCGCAGGAGAATCTCGAGAGGATGATAGATTCGCGCGGTACCCTGGTATCGCAACCCAATCGCCGAAAGCGCCCGGTCAACCTTGGCCCTTATCTCCGGGTAGCGAGCAAGATAATCCTGAGCCTTCTTCAGGATCATGAAGCAAGCTGTACAGGGCGCGAGAATTTCCAGGCCGATCTGCTCCGCAAGAGCCAGATTGCGTGCCGCCAAGGCGAAGGCTTGGTGCTCGTCTACCGACATGTAGGTGGTCGCTCCGCAACAATTCCACTCCGGCAGCACGCGCAACTCCAAGCCCAAATCCTCAAACACAGCATAAAGCGAGTCCTGGCAGTGACGCGCGAATCCATGCATGCAGCAGCCCGGAAAGTAGGTGTAAGCTCTTGTGGATGCCATGATCGAGCTCTCCTTCTCAGCGGTGTCAGGCGTTCACTCTGGAAACTGCACCGCCCGGCAACAGATCGGGACCCTGAGACGGCGTCACGTTCGAAGGCTTCACATCGCTCGCGTTTCCGTGTTCCAGAACCTCCAGCATTCGCCGGAGATCGGCTCCCGCCGGCTTGGGAATTCGACTTCCTATCAGGCACATGCGCCCGCGCCGCCAGAGCCTCAGGCCAAGCGGCCAGGACGTCAGCAGCTTCATCGGCGCGGTCTTCAGGAGGACCCTTAGTACGAGCCAGAACTCGTTGTTCCGCCCCGTCCCTTTCAGCATTTCCATGAACTCCTTGGCCAAGACGGGGATCGGGAAACGCCGCGGGTAGATCCCCTCGTGAATGGCGATTCGCTTCAGGGCATACATGACATCCGTCACTTTGATCCCCGCCGGGCAGAGGACTGTGCACTCGTAGCAGGACGCACAGAGCCAGATAGCGAAGCTCTCAACCACCTCCTGCTTGAAGCCTTCCCGGAGCATTCCGATCAGACGCCGCGGCGTATGGTCCATGTAAACGGAAAGTGGACAAGCGCCGCCACAGGTGCCGCATTGCAAGCAGGAGAGGATCTTCTCGCCCCCCGGAGTAGCTATGACTTCTGCAGCAACATCCCTTTGCAGTTCTTTTTCGTATTTGACTTTACGAACAAAACTGACTCGGCTCATGTCTACCTCGCACTCGTCTTCACTCTTTGCCGTTGCGGTCCCACCGCTGTGGGGCCCGTCTTGAGCCCGGGGACACTTGTCAAGGAATCTTTAGCCCTGTCGGTCAGGAAGCATACGGGCGGCACGTGCCCTCCAACTCGGCGGCAGACAAGATTTCCATCCCCCGCCCACACCCGCACTGCCACACCGTCTCGCAATCGGTTCGCCGACGGCTGCCGAATCGAGTTCCCTTCTTACGCTCCAACAGATCCAGGAGGCGTGGCACCCTGCGGGCAGCTTTTTCGCTGCAGTTCTCAACAATTACGGCAGGTTGCGCGTTGGACGGTGGCTCGCGCGGTCCAGATTTCAGCGGGTGTCGCTTAACACTTCAGCGCCTTTGCCGGCCGCGGATGAGCGGAATGGCGCCTTCCCGATCAGCGCTTCGAATAGGTTTCCGGGCGAGGACGACCGAATGTCACATGCTGACCAGCGGACGAGCTATTCAACTCAGTTACGTCGGAATTTCACTCGGTAAGAAATGTCCACCGATCATTGGGAAGCCGGCTCATGGGCTCGACCTGTTCAGATCCTGGGGAAACGCGCGGTGCCGCAGCTTTGCCGAGGGCGGGCTTCTGCAAAGACCCTCTCTTGGCGGAGCATCCGGCGGTCACGCGCGACCAGTTCGGAAGTGGGACGCTGACCTATGAAGGGACTGTCCTTTCGCAGAAGTGGAAGGAGAGCGTGCTCCGGGATGTGCCCAAACGGGCAGGCTTGCCAGGCGCGGCCCAGGAATTGCCCGCCGGGGTGCACGTGAAGCACAGCGTAAATCGCAGCGGGCGGGCCGTGCACTATTCTCTGAATTGCCCGGCCGATGCCGCCGTACTGCTTTCGTCCGCCCAAGGCCGGGGCTTGGCGGAAGAAACCGCAAATCCCCCATCGAACTTGCGGTAGAATGCCGCGGCGTTGTTTTAGGCGCCCGGCACATTCCAATCGCTGAGGGAAATCACGTCATGAAAAAACGGCTGAGTCTCGCTCTCCTAGCCCTGACCGTTTGCGCCATCCAGCCCGCACGACTGCTCGCGCAAGACACCGAAAAGTCCAAGGAGCCGCAAAAGCCCGCGGCGGAAACTCCCAAGCCCAAGGAAGAATCTGCAGTTACCGCGCACACGATTCATGTCGCCGGGCAGGCAATTCCGTACCAGGCCACGGCGGGAACGATCCTGCTGAAAGACGACAAGGGCGAGCCGGCGGCCACCATGTTCTACGTGGCCTATACGCGCAGCGACGTGAAAGACCTCAGCCAGCGCCCCATCGCTTTTCTGTACAACGGTGGCCCAGGGTCCTCTAGCGTCTGGCTGCACATGGGAGCCTTTGGCCCCAGGCGCGTGGTCACTGCCGATGCTGCGCCGACCCCGCCCGCCCCTTACCGGCTCGAGGACAATGCGGACACGCTGCTTGACCAGGCCGACCTGGTTTTCATTGACGCCGTCGGCACCGGCTACAGCCGAGCCGTCGGGAAAGCCAAAGACAAAGACTTCTGGGGTATTGACCAGGATGTAGAGGCTTTCGCTCAGTTCATTAACACATACGTTAACAGGAACGAGCGCTGGAACTCGCCCAAATATCTGATCGGCGAGAGCTACGGGACGTTTCGTTCCGCCGCGCTTGGGAATTATCTGCAATCCCGCGACGGCATGGACCTGAACGGGATCGTTCTGATGTCGACCGTCCTGGACCTGAGCACAATTTCCTTCCCGCCCGGCAACGACCTGCCGTATATTTTCTATCTTCCCAGTTACGCCGCCACGGCCTGGTATCACAAAGTCCTCAACAACCGGCCGGAGGACTTGAATGCGTTCCTCGCCGAAGCGCGCCGGTATGCCTCGACCGATTACGCCAACGCCCTGATGAAGGGCTCAAACCTCAGCGACGCAGAGCGGGCGGCGGTGGTGAAAAAACTCTCGGAGTTTACCGGTTTGAGCGAAGATTACCTGACCAAGGCCAAGCTGCGCGTCAATCTCGGGCAGTTTATGGAGGAATTGCAGCGCAGCAAAGGTGAAATCACCGGGCGGCTGGACTCGCGTTTCAGCGGGCCGATGCTCGATATGCTCGGCGAATACGCCGAATACGATCCGCAGGAAAACGCCATCACCGGCGCCTTTACGGCGCTCTTCAACAACTACGTCCGCCAGGAGCTGAAGTTTTCCCGGGACACGCAATACATTACCCTGGGAGAGAACGTGGGCCGTGAGTGGGACTGGAAGCGCAAGCGGCGCGGCCGTGAGTATGGCTTTCCTGGAGCGCCCAACGTGGAGCACGACCTGGCGGAGGCGCTGGTTTCAAATCCTCACCTCCAGGTCCAGGTGGAAAACGGGCTCTACGACCTTGCCACGCCGTTTTTCGCCACCGAGTACACGATGGATCATCTAGGCCTCCCGCCGGACCTCCGCAGCCATATCCACCTGGAGTATTATGATGCTGGACATATGATGTATCTGCGAAACGAGTCGCTGGCCAAACTGAAGGGCAATATCGCAGGGTTTATCGACAGTACCTCCAAGGCGCAGTAAGCCGCCGGGCAGAGTGAGGATTAGAGGTGGACGGCGGGGGAAGGACCGGCTAGGCTTTCTTACGAGTGTAGGCCACTCCGTAAAGTTTCAACTTTTCCGTGGCGAGGTGTTGCACGCGGGCGATCTTGCCACTCAGGAAGATGTTGCCTCCGCCCGCCGAGTAAGGCACGGCGACGTCCACCTCCCAGCCGGGAGCGTAAACGCGAGTGCTGGCGAAGCAGAGCCCGCCGCGCGACACATTGCGGGTGTCCACCATGTCATCACTGCCAAACTGGTGGCAGCGGACACACACCGCGACGCGAATTTCACGCCGCGGCTCGCGCCGCATTTCCTTGCGGGGAGCGGCAGGCGCGGCCTCTTCGGCGGCCGGCGCCGCCGCCAGCTTCCGCCACGTCGTCGTCTCGCTGCAGCGCTTGCAGCGGCGCAAAAGACTCTCGTTCGCCTCCAGGACTTCCAGCTCAAAATCGTTCAGGTAAGCCACCTCCTGAGCCTTGCGCGCCCCGCACTGGAGCAAAATCCTGCCCACCGTGTCGGCGGATTTTTCCGAGGGAAGAAATTCAATTCCCCAAAGGTCCACCGTGTGGTCAAGCAGCTCAATTCCGTAACAGGACTTTTGCTGTTCTTTACGGATCGCGCCCACCACGCGCGCCTCGCACTCCCGGTTCGTCGGCACGCAGCGCACCCTCAGCTCCTGATTGGGGAAAAGCTTGCGCCCAATCAGAATCATGGCGCCGTGCCGGCTCACCGCCATGGTGCGGGCCTCATCCACAAACGAGCGCCCCGAACCGTCCTCGCCCGAAACTTGAAGCGGCAGCGCGGTCCAAACGCGGTCGCTGCGGCGTGATTCCTCGGCCAAGCCCTGCTTTTACCCCGGCTCAAATGCTGTGATTCCTTCGCCCCAAGGCTCGGACATCATAGCCGCGATGAAACCGACGCGCAATGCCAAATTGAAGGAGTGAAACCTCGCAATCCCAAGCGTTGCGCTCTTGTAAACATCTCTTGCCGGAAACGATCGCCACTCGGACCGGGCAGGCAGGCTTAAACCGGCGGGCTGTTGGCTTCGAGCTTTTCGGCTACGGAGTAAACCATCCCCAGTGGCACGGTGACGTGAACGCTCTCGTCCGGGGACTTGACGTCGATCTCCAGCGCCCGGCCCCGCTTGGTGATGGTGACGTGCTCGTTCGGGTCAATGACTTCAACCAGGATTCCATCGGGGCACTTCGCCAGTTCCTTGCTGGCGATCTTGATGGCGGGCAGCCAGGGGCGAATCTCACGCGCGTGTTTCTGGAGTTCCTTTTCCGGAATCAGGTTCATGGCGGGAGGAATCATCACTGCGGGAACGAACAGGTGGACGTGATCGCCGCCCGGGCGGTTCTCATCCACGGCAACCCGAACCGCCCCCGCGTTGTAAGTCATCACCCCGCCCATGACCACAGTCGTTCCGGTCACAAAGAGCAAGCCGGCGACCACCGGCGGCATTTTCGTAATCATCACAAGCCTCTCTAGTCCGTCGTATTGCGCGAGTCCACCCAGATGCGCACGGTCTGGTCCTTGTCGGTTACGGTAACGAGATCCAGATCGCCGCATGCCTTCAGCGCCTGGAGCGCCGCCAGGACGTTCAGCTCATCCTTGGATTCGGTATCGGCAAGCAGCGCCTTCACCACGCTGATAGGAACTTTCACGTCCACCTGCTCGGGCTTTTCCTTGTCCTTGCCCTGATGGTCGCGCACCTTCACCAACAGGTACTCGCCGGACTTTGCCACGCGCACGTTTTCGTCCCTGCTTTCCACGGTGACGAATTCGTTGTCGGGCGATTTCGCCACCGCATCCAGCAAAGCGCGCACGTCAACATCATTCACTTTGCCGTGAATCCTCACCTTGCCGTCGTTCAGGCCCTTGGCGTGAATGGCCGGCAGGACCTGCTCCGCCACCGACATCGGCACGTTGACGCGCACGATTTCGCCCTTGGCGTCCGTGCTGACCACGCGAATGTGAAACCAGCGCTCCGGTGCCTGCGCCAAGGCCATCGTCGCGCCCAGCAGAATCCCAACCAATCCCAGCAATGCTCTCTTCATGTTGTTTGCTTCTCCTTCCGAACCTTCTCTGATGGATGTAACGATGATCCGCGTCCAAAAGTTCCGAAAAATCTCGCGCTACGCCTGCCGCGGCTGACCCAGCACGCGCGCCGGCAGGAAGATGATGGCGCGCAACAGCTCGAAGACCCCTTCAACCGCGATTCCCAGGATTCGGAACGGCAACAGAAGCAGCCAGACGAAGGGATACAGGATCAGTGCCAGCAGAGCGAGCGGCCAGCACAAAACCAGCAAGATGCACCAAAGCAGAAACTTGGTCATGCGCACTCCTCCTCGCGATCTCTACACGTAAATACGTTACGCGGCCCGGAGAGTTCCGAATTTGTGGGGTGCGATGTCGCGGGTGCTCCGGACAAACTGTCCGGACCACCCGCAGGCCGGGGGCTTCCGCCACTTTCGAAAAACTGACAGTTTGTCGGGTCCAGGCTGGCAGCTCTTCACGCCAAGCGCTCGTCCGGCAAGGAATCCACTTCGTTCGGGGTTTGAATTGCCTTCACTTACGGAACCCGGTCCTTTGTTTTCATCAACATCGCCGCTTCGTGTTGTGGTTTTGCCTTCCCCAGTCTCTTCCATTCTGGCAGCCTTTTCGATTTCCATTCGCTCCAGCACATCTCCCGTCGCTAGCTTGGAATCCTGCATTGCCGGGTCCCCTGGCCTGTTTGGCGGTTGTCATTCAAGCGGCCATTCCTCCATCCGTGACCGCGGCGGGCAGGCGCGCCAGCAGTCCCCTGGCGGCTTAGCTACCGGCGTAGCCTATCATAGGTGAGCCCGCGTCGTCAAGGCCAAAGTGGAGGCACCCTCCGCTGCCCGATTGTTTCCGGTCTGCGGGTGGGTCTACCCCTCCAGATTCGCGTGCCACGGCAGGAATGAACCGCAGGATGGTGGCGTTTAGCCCCTCGACGTTCCTTGACGGAACAAAACCTTCTCCTCTACACTAGAAGTTCACGGGTAGCAGGGAAGGTTCGTACCATGGCATTACGTCGTTGGCTGTGTGGATTGGTGCTGGCCGTCCTCGCAGCTTCGGCTCTCCGCGCTCAAGAAAATCAAAAGTTTTTCCCGCTCAGCGAGGTGCAGCCGGGCCTGAGGGGCGTGGGCCGCACGGTTTTTGAAGGAAATCAGATTCAGGAATTCCAGGTGGAATTTCTGGGCGTGCTCAAGAACGCCATAGCCCCCAAGCACGACGTCATTCTGGCGCGTCTTTCGGGCGGCCCGCTTGCCTCGACCGGCGTGGTAGCCGGGATGAGCGGCAGCCCCGTCTACGTCAACGGCAAGCTGGTGGGTGCCGTGGCGCTTTCCTTCCCTTTCGCTAAAGAGGCCATTGCCGGGATTACCCCCATTCAAGAGATGCTGGACGTGGTTCCCGCCCCTTCGAGCGAAGAGAAGGCTCACCCCGCCAGTGTCTACGAACTGCGAACCTTTCCCATCCCGCAATCGCCGGGGTCGGTGGGAAGATTGATTCCCGACGAAAGGCTTGAGAACCCAGACCTGACAGCGCTTCTGCCGCCCGCGGAGGAAGGCAGTTCGCTTTCAAGTTTGCGGCTGCCACTGCGCTTCGGCGGGTTTTCGTCGAGCATCGTGCGGACGTTCGCGCCGGCACTTCGCCGGTTGGGTCTTGAGCCGATGGATAGCGGAATGCTGACCGGCTCGCCCGCCTCGATGGCGCAGAGCAGCGCTAAGGCGGATGAAAACGACCTCGAGCCCGGCCGGATGGTCAGCGTGATGCTGGTCGAGGGCGACCTGAATCTGAACGTGGATTGCACCATCACGTACCGCCAGGGCAACAATCTCTACGCCTGCGGCCACCGTTTTCTGATGACCGGGCCGGTGGAGTTTCCTTTCGCGCCTTCCCGGGTCCTCGCCACCGTCCCCAACCTTGCCAGCTCGTTCAAAGTGGACGTCCCGGGAGCGCCGGTGGGAAGCATTCGGCAGGACCGATTCGGGGCCATTTACGGGGTGGTCGGCGAAAAGGCCACGATGATTCCCGTCAGCCTGAAGGTGGACTCCACCCTGCACCGGCAGGAGAATTATCACTTCCAGATTGCCCAGCAGGATTTCCTCACTCCGCTCCTCGCCAATCTGGCGATCAGCTCGGCGCTCGCCTCGACCGAGCGCTCGATGGGCCCTTCAACCGCGTCCATTTCAGGCGCCATCCGGCTTTCCAGCGGCGACACGGTGAACCTTGAGGATGTTCTTGCCGGCGACATCAATACGCCCAACCTGGCGGGCGCTTCCGTTGCCGGACCGCTGGGCTATCTGCTGCATAGCGGCTTCCCGAACCTCAAGGTGGCAGGGATTGATGTCACCATCAAGGTAAGCAATGAGAAGCACACAGCGACGCTGCAACAGGCCTGGTGCACTCAGTCGCAAGTCCGGCCGGGCGACCATGTGGAAGTGATCGCGGTGCTGCGCAAGGAGTCAGGCGAAGAGGTAGTCGAGAAGATCCCGGTGGACATCCCAGCCAGCGTCACGGATAAGACTCTATCGGTGATGGTCGGCGACGGCCCCTCCGTCAATGCCCTGCAGAGCCGGCTGGGCCCGCTCGGAACGGCGAATTCGGTCCGGGATGTGCACCAACTGGCGATGGCGCTGAACAAGATGCGCCGCAATAACCGGCTTTATGTGTTGCTGATGTCCCCGCAGCGGTCCTTCGTGTTGCACGGCAGCGAGTACCCGTCACCTCCTCCGTCCTTGCTGCAGACTTTTCTGGCAGATCCGGCCGTTGCCGGCAGCGCACGCTACCGCGGAACTTCGGTAGTGGGCGACTTCGAAACCAAGCCGCAGCCCTATTCCATCCAGGGCCAGAAGACGCTGATGCTCAAAGTGCAGCAGGTAGGACCTTGAGAACCCGGGGGGCCTTTAAGATAAGGAGTAGCGAGGCGGCCCGCTGCCGGGAAGTTCCGGGCCGCTGGCCGGCCTGTGCTCTGGGCACAGGCGAAAGGTAGAAAATGAGATACGGCAAGTCACTTCTTTGGTTGTGTCTCGGCATGCTGGTGGCGACCGCCGCTTGGGGCGTCCAGACCACTTTCTGGCAGGTCGGAACCTTCGATGACCTGCTTCAGGGAAGGCTGAATGGTGTTTCGCTGACCAAGGACGGCTCCTTGACGCTCGCCCCCGACGCGCACACCGTGTTCAATCCCGACGAGACGATGGCTCTTTCGCTCGCTTCGGACAGCAAGCAGAATCTCTACGTCGGCACCGGCGATCAAGGAAAAGTCTTTCGCGTGGGCCCCGACCTGAAGGGCTCGCTGTTCTTCAAGGCGGAAGAGCCCGATGTTTTCGCGCTGGCCGTGGGACCGGACGGCGCGCTTTACGTCGGCACGTCACCGGAAGGGAAGGTTTATCGCGTCACCCCCGACGGCAAGTCCAAGGTCTTTTACGATCCCAAGACCAAGTACATTTGGGCGCTTCAATTCGATAAACAGGGACGTCTTTTTGCCGGCACGGGCGACCGCGGCCTGATCTTCAAGATTGACCCAGACGGGAAAGGGGAAGTTTTCTTCGACAGCCAACAAACTCATATCATGTGCCTGGCCGAAGATACCGCCGGCAATCTTCTCGCCGGCAGCGTTCCAGACGGCCTCGTTTACCGCATTTCTCCTCAAGGCAAGGCGTTCGTGCTTTACAAGGCCGACCTGCCGGAGATTCACGATTTGGCGGTGGATTCCGAAGGCCGGATCTACGCTGCCGCGCTCGGCGCAGCCGGAGGTGCGGCAGTTCCCTTCCAGTTGACGGGCCAGCCCACAGGCGCCCTGGTCCAGGGAGGCGTGACGACGGTGACGGTCACTGCTTCCGCGGAAGAGGGCACGGCGGAGGCTGCCAAGGGACAACAAAAAGTTCCGCAGACTCCTCGGCCCGGCGCCAGCTTCAATCGTCCCGCGATCGCCACCCTCGGAGCGCCGATGCAGCGTGTTCCCCTGGGGCATGGCGCGCTGATTCGGATCCTTCCTGACTATACTTCCGAAACGATCTGGACCTCGAACAAGGAAAGTGTCTTCGGACTCGCCCTGCACGGGAACAAGGTCATTTTCACCACCGATCAGGACGGGCGCATCTTTGAGGTGAATCCGAATCAGGAGGGAGAGAACCTCACCTTGCTGGCCGAGACCCACGAAGCTATGGCCACGCGACTGCTTTACCGGAGCGGCGACCTGTACGTCACCACCAGCAACGTCGCCAAACTCATCCGGCTTGGCCTGGAGCCGGGACGCAATGGAACCTACGAATCGCCGGTAAAGGACACGAAGTTCATATCAAAATGGGGCGATCTCGCTTGGCGCGGGAATGTGCCGCAAGGCGCCAGTCTCAAAATCTACGTGCGCTCCGGCAATTCCGACCGCCCCGACCAGACTTGGAGCGACTGGGCGGGACCCTATAGCGACGCCGACGGCAGCGCCATTCAGTGCCCCCCGGCGCGGTACTTGCAGTGGAAGGCGGTTTTCG
>JAHEKS010000378.1 GCA_024638215.1 Acidobacteriota bacterium
GCTCGATGGCCAGCCGCGCTCCCTGGAGCATCTTGATCCCCAGCGGTTCCTCGTGACTCTTGCCGCCCGTGGCCACCGAGACCGTGGACATGATGGGGCCGATAAACCCGATCTTGACCGTCTTCAAGTCCGGCCCCGGCTCCGGAATGGCCCGGCCCGGACCCGTGTATTCCATTTGCTCGAGGAAGTGCTCCCTGAAGGGCTTAGTGCCGCTGAACGGCTCGACGTCGGCAGCCGTGTGAGCGTAGTTCGTTTCTTTCTTGATCCCCAGGTTGGGGACTTCATAAGCACTTGCTGAGCTGGATTTCCGAAGGACTTCAAGCACTTGGGGGTCGTCGTAAGGAAGCATCACCGGGTATTGCAACTTGCTCGGCGAATCCGCGGCCAGCGCAATCCCCAAGGCAAAGATCAGAGCAAATCCTAGCTGCCAAATCCGGGAACTCATTTTCGACCTCCTCCTCGGCAACGCCTGCACCGCCCCGAGGGCATTCCTATCAATGCCTTTCGCTGGAAGCTGCCGCCGGGGCGGGTACGCTGACTGCTTGAGCAGACTGCGGAGCACGCTCGCGCAAGCCCGCGTAATAGTCCGCTCCGATGGCCCAACCGACTCCCTTAGACGTGCCGATCCATACGTCGTTGCCGTCCATGTCCGCCGCAAGGACATAGTTATGGGGGATGGACCTCTCCATATCCACTTCTTCCAGCGTCTTTCCGTTGCGCTTCACGACCGCCTTGCCCCGATGCGTCTTGGGGTCAAGCGTGTAGACGACCCAGGTGTCGCTGGGGAAATCGGCGAGCACTCCCAAGCCGCTGTCCGTCAGGAACCAAGCCTCATTGGCGCTGCGGCCTTTCACGCCGTTGTGGAAGTCGCTGGGGCTTCCGCCCTCCTGCTTGAAGAATCCGCGCCAGTGCCGCCCGTCATACCGGCAGGCGCCGAAGTAAGTTGTGGCCCAGAGGATCTTGTCCACGTAGCTGACACCGGTGGAGATGACGTGCACCATGCCGTCGTCGCGATAGAGTTCAATCTCCATCTCGCTGTCGGGATCGATGTATTCCTTCCAGCGCTCGGTTGGCACGTCAAACTCCAGCACCCCACTGCCCCACACGCCCAGATAGATCTTGCCATCGGCGTAGGTGACGCCGTAGTTCCAGATTTCTTCCATGGGGGCGTTCTTCTCAGTGTAGATGCTCCATTCGCCGGTGACGGTGTTGTAGCGGCTGGCGCCCGCCGTGGTGGCCGCCCAGACGTTGTCATTCTCGACCGCCACGCCATAGACGACGTCGTTCACCAGGCCGCTGTTGAGCTGGTGCCAGCGGTCGAAGCGGCCCCCCGCGAAGCGCGCCAGCCCACCGCCGAACATGCCAAGCCAAACCTCACCGGTCTTGGGGTTGACGTCGATGCTGGAAACGACCTTGAAGGGAAGACCGTCCGCTTCTTTCCACGTGCGAATTTCTCCCGTGCGTTTGTTGATGCGCGCCAGCCCACCCTCCGTGCCGACCCAGACGTCGTCGCCGTGGACTTTCACGGCAAAGATGTGGTCGTTGGGCAGTCCCTCTTTGGTGGTGAAGTGTTTCCAGTTCGTGTACACGTAAGGAAGCTGCTTCTTCGCGACCGGGGACTGCGCACGGACGTGCGGCAGCACGATCAACAGGCCAGCCACAACCGCCGCCGCGAGGAACGTCGCCCTTTTCAGTGCTTTGCCTTTCATGCCCCTTGTCTCCTGTTTCATCCCCACTCTCGACGGCACCGCAGGGGATGCACCCCGGCTCAGAGCGTCTTGAGATATTCGATCAGATCATTCAACTGATCCTTGGTCATGTCGTTCGTCACGCCGTGCGTATCGCCGGGATTGTAGCGAGTCCAGATTTCCTCCATCGTGTCGGCGATGCCGTTGTGCAAGTACGGCGCGGAGTCGTAAATGTTGTTCAGGTGCGGCGTGTCAAAGACAGCAACGCGGTCGTACATCATCTTGCTGCCAATGTTGTGCACGTGCCGGTCGGTGAACAGCGGTCCCCGATGGCATGTGGCGCAGCGATTGCCGACCGGGATTTCCTCGCCGGAATTCTTCATGGTGCGGAAGAAGATCTCGCGGCCGTGCCGCTGCGCTTCGGTCAGCGGGGCGCCGAGCGGGCGGTAACGGTTGGGCGGGCGCGGAATGGTGGCGATGTAGTTCACCAGCGCCGAGAGCTCCTCCGGCGTGAACGGCTGGATGCGCGTGAAAAAGACGGAAAGCCTCGGTCCGCACTCGCGAGCCAGCGTGGGATTGGTGCCCTCCCACTTGAAGGGTGCAGTATCCAGCACGCCGCGCAGGGTGCGGTTATCAACCGGGCTGATCCCGATGCCGTCGGGTTCGATGTCAAACGCCAACCCGTTCACGTGCCCGTCGGGATGGCAGGAGTGGCAGGAAAACTGTCGCCGGAAGGTGATCCGCGCGCTGTGAAACAGCCGTTCGCCGCGTCGCACCTTGGTGATCACTTTCGGCCCGCCCAAGTCAATGCGCTTCACGGCCTGGAGCTTGGCGATGTCAATAACCGTAAGCGAGTCATCAAGCGCGTTGGCCACGTAGGCCGTGCGGCCATCGGAGCTGACCACGATGCCGCGCGGGCTGTTTCCGGTCGCAATATGCTTGACCACGAACTCGGTGGGTTTGCCAAGGTGATTGGGAAAGACGTGCTCGCGCTCGTAAGGAGAAGCCTGTCGCAGCATGGCGATCAGTTTGCCGACGTCCACGATCGCCACGCGGTCCGAGCCGGAACTGGTGACCAGCGCCCAGCGCCCATCCGGAGTGAAAGCCACGTCAGTCGGATCCGGAAAGTACATCTGCGGCTCGTCAAGCAACGCCTGGTCCGTATGGCCGTCGCGCCAGACGATGCCCAAACCGCTGGTGATGGTCCAGCCCTGCAGAATCCGGGTCATGGGCACCAGGTTCTTGGTGCGCGTCAGGGTGACGAAGGCGAACTCTCCGCTGGGGTGCCACGCCACGCCTTGCAGGTAGTTAGCCCCCGGGAGCACGTAGCGATCTTCGACGATACCGCCTGCGGTTTCGATCACCGTGACCTCGGACTTGGTCGGTTCCCGGAATGGGACGGGCCTCGAAAGCGTATTGGTCAGAAGAATGCGTTTCCCGTCCGGCGATAGCGCCAGTGACGAGGGATCGCGGCTGGCGGTCAGACGGCGCACCGTCATCCCATTGGTTGTGTCAACGACGGAGACGCTATCCTCCGAGGTGTTGAGCACGTAGAGAAATCTGCCGCTTCGATCGGTCAACACGCCGTGCGGCTCGTCCCCCACGCGCCATTTCTCCGCGAGTTTGCGCGCCGCCACGTCAATGACGGCCACGCTGTCCTCCAGACGGCTGCTCGCGTAGGCGCGGCGGCCGTCGGGGCTGAAGGTGACATCGGTCGCTTGTCCGCCAACCGAGATTTCCGCCACCTTTTGCTGCGCGAGCGTGTTGACCACAACGACCGTCCCGGAACTCTCGCAGGCCACGTAAAGTTCTTTCCCGTCCGGGCGCAACGCCAGATTCAACGGAGTCTTGTAGACCAGATCACCAGCGGCCTTGGGAAGTTGGGTGGGATGGAGTATTTGCCTCCATGCCCGCTCGACATCGAAAGTTGGATTCGCCGAAGCCACCTTCCCACCGGCGCCATGTCTCACCAGCACGATCGGCGTCAGGCGCGTGGGGTGCTGGACTGCCCTGGCGGGTTTTG
>JAHEKS010000379.1 GCA_024638215.1 Acidobacteriota bacterium
GGGCAGATCCCGGAGACGCGCGGGTACGCCTACCAGGTTTTCCTCTGGATGTGGGATCCGTTCCTCTCCATCCTGAAGGGCATCCTGAGCTACCTGCCCAACCTGTTCTACATCCTGGTGATTGTCGCGGTTACGCGGGTGGTCTTGCGGGCGATTACGTTCCTCTTCGACCAGGCGCATCGCGGCGTGATCAGCCTGGAGCCGTGGGTGCACGGCGACGTGGCCCGGCCCACCGCGCAGATCATCAAAGCGGTGATCATCGTTCTGGCGCTCTTTTTCATCGCCCCTCTGATTCCCGGAACGGGCAGCACGGCGGCGCGGGGCATCACGGTGATCCTCGGCCTGATGGTATCTTTCGGTTCCTCCTCCACGGTCGGCAACCTGATCGCCGGGATCGTGCTGACCTACATGCGGCCGTTCAAGATCGGCGAGCGCGTGAAGGTCGGCGATACGGTGGGCGACGTGATCGAGCGCACGTTTCTCTACATCAAAATCCGCACCATCAAGAACGAGCAGGTGATCGTTCCCAGCCTGCTGGCGCTGAACAACAGCATGATCAATTACAGCGCGGAAACCCGGGTGCGCGGATTGATCCTCCACACCACGGTCACCATCAGCTACGACGCGCCCTGGCGCCGGGTCCACGAGCTGCTGGAGCACGCCGCCGAGCGCACGGACGACATTCTCAAAGACCCCAAGCCTTTTGTGCTGCAAACCAGCCTGAACGATTTCTTCGTCAGCTATCAACTGAATGCTTACACTGACAAGCCCTCCCGCATGGCGCAAATCTATTCTGACTTGCACCAGAACATCCAGGATACGTTCAACCAGGGCGACATCGAGATTCTCTCGCCGCACTACACGCAAGTGCGGGACGGGAATGTGACGACCATTCCGCAGGAATTCCGCCCGGCGGATTTGAAGCCGCGCCGTTTTCTCCTGGAGACGTTTCAGGCGGGCGGGCGCCCTTAGGCGCGGCGGATGCGGGACCGCGATATCGCGGCGTCCAAAGCGTGACTTTGGTCATCGTGCGGATAGGCGTGTGCCGGCTACGATTGCTGATGAAAGAAGAAGAAGGAGGCAACATGGCAACGGCAACCCAAATCCTGCGGCACGAGCACGAAGCGGTCCTGAAGATGCTGGAGGCGTTGGAGCAGGCCGCGCAAAAACTCGAGCAAGGCGGCGAGGTTCCTCCCGCAGTCCTGGCGGACTTGCTGGAATTCTTCAAGATTTTTGCGGACCAGTGTCACCACGGCAAGGAAGAGGAACTGCTTTTTCCGTTGCTGGAGCGCAAGGGCATTCCCCGCGAGGGCGGGCCGGTCGGCGTGATGCTCGACGAGCATGAAGAAGGCCGCGCGCTGGTCCGCCAGATGGCCGGGGCGGTGGCGGAGATTCAATCGGGCCACGCCGACGGGCGAATCCACTGGGCCATGGCCGCCCGCGCTTACGCGCAATTGCTGCGCGAGCATATTTTCAAAGAGAACAATTTCCTCTTTCCGATGGCAGAGCGGGTGCTCACTCCCGAGGAGCAGGAGGGACTGGCGGAAAGTTTTGAAAAGCTGGAAGTCGAGAAAATGGGCGCCGGCACTCATCAGCGCCTGCACGCGAAAATGGAACGGCTGGTGGCCGAGCTGGCGCCCCGGTGAGCCGCGCGCGAAAGAGGCTGCCCGTGCGGCCTCCTATCTCCTGCGGACGAGGTGGTCCGCGCTGATCGGGCCTCCGCCCGCGACCGTCAGATAGAGGAACACAAAACAGTAGAGGACGGCCAGCTCGCCGTGATTCACGAGCGGCCAGAAACCGTGAGGAGCGTGGGCCCAAAAGTAAGCCACGGCCATCTCACCGCACAGAACGAAGGCGACCTGCGGAGTAAACAGGCCGACGAGGATGAGCGGGCCACCCACCACCTCGAGAATACCCGCCACCCAGATCCAGGAAATGAAATGCGCGCTGTGCCCGCCCAGCCCGCCGAATAATCCAAAACTCTTTTGCAGCCCGTGCTCCATGAAAAGAAAGCCGACCACAAGGCGCATCAATGAACGCGCCAAGGGTTCGAGCCTGCTGATTTGAGCCATTTCATCCTCCAGCTTGAATCGTCTGAGCTTCAGCTTGGTCTGATTCGCCACGACCGCATTCACGGCTCGTCGTCCCTGTCGTGGTAATTAAAGTAGATGCGTGAAGCCCTTGCGCGGATTCGCCGAAGACGCGCTCGAGCCGCCCTTGGGTGGCATCGCCGGGAAGCGGGGATGGGCTTGCCAGCGCGCCCTTCCTCATTCAAACTGTGAGCAGCCCGAGGATGGGGAACGGGCGAACGATGCGGGACAGACTGTATCTCGCCGGATTTCTGGTGGCCTCCGGGGTCCTGCTTTACGTAGGCCGGGGTTTGTTGCAGGAGTCGGCCCTGGTGACGTGGGCGCTCACCTTCGGCGGAACCACCGCCGCGGGCGTTCTGGGCATGACGCTCTACCGCGTCCAACTGGAATTGCGCGCCAGCCGGCACGAGCTGGCGCGCAAGCAGGCGGAGCTGAATTTCGCGCGCGAGGTGCAGCAGGCGCTCTTCCCGCAGCAATTTCCCTCCGACGGCGGCCTGGATTTCTCCGCCGTCTGCCTGCCCGCCAGCGGCATCAGCGGCGACTACTACGACGTGCTGAAATTCCCCGACGGCCGGCTGGCCTTCGCCATCGCCGACATCAGCGGCAAAGGAATCTCCGCCGCCATCCTGATGTCCAATTTCCACGCCGTCTTGAGGACGCTCGCCGCGGCGGGAAACTCGCCCTGCGCGGTTTGCGCACAACTCAACCGCCATCTGCACGAAGTCACCGGCGGATTCCGTTTTGCCACGCTGTTCTACGCGGAGTGGAATCCCGCCGAGCAAAAGCTGCGCTACATCAACGCCGGCCACAACGCGCCGATCCTGCTTGCCGCGGAGGGCATAGAACGCCTTCGCGCCGACTGCCCGCCGCTCGGAATTTTCCAGGAAAGCCAGATTCAAGAGCAGCACATCACCCTGCGCCCGGGCGATACGCTGGTGCTGTTTTCGGACGGCGTCACGGAGGCGGGCGAAGCCAGGGACAACGAGTTCGGCGACGCGCGCCTGGAAGCGGTGGTGGCCGAGGCGCGGGGGAAGCCGCTCGAGCAGATTCAGGAGCGCATTCTCGCCGCGTTGCGCGCCTGGGCGGGGGATGAACTGGAAGACGACGTAACCCTGCTGCTGGTCCGCGCCGGCGGGCCGCGCCTGGAGGCGACATGAAGATCGGCAACCGAGGTCTCTGCGAACACGTTCGGCTGCTGGCGCCGCTGCTGGGTTTCATCGCGGCAGTGTGGGCGAGCCGCATGCTGCTGGACTTCGCCGGCGCACCGGCGGTGGAAGTGCACTTTTGCAGCGTGACGGGCGCCGGAGCCATCTCCATCCTGCTCGCCGTGCTGCTGATCTATTTCAAGCGCTTCGGCGGGTACTTGAACGTCGTGGCGTGCGCGATACTGCTTGAAGCCTGGTCGCAATTCCTCATTTCCTTGGCGCTTGTTTTCACCCTCCTCACCGGCTTCCCCACGATTTACAACGCCCCTCGATACAGCGGGCACATGACGGTTGCTCAGAACCTCTTCAGCCACGTGACCTTCAGTTTGGGCTTCGGAAGTCTGTTCGGGGCCGGGATGGGCTGCCTGCTGCTGTGGCTGCTGCGCATGCTGGTGCCGCCGGAATCGCTCG
>JAHEKS010000114.1:0-772 GCA_024638215.1 Acidobacteriota bacterium
ATCTGATCTTCGGCAGTTACCTTCACCTCAAGGGCGCGTCGCGACATGCCTCAGTATAGGCCTAAAGTCCCCCCAAGAACAATATATTATAGAATCTTTTCATGCGGTCACAGACCTAGCGGACTGACTGGCGACCGCTGCCTACGAGCCTCAGGGGAATGCCTTGCCTGCGTCGGGAGTGCGCGATGGGGAAAAGCAGTAGTCTGAAGGTTGACCTATCGCAGCGGCCGGGCCATGACTTGGGCGACAGTGCCGTAGAGGTCCCCTTCGAGGGCGCGAAGTTCCCTGTGCACAATGTCCTCTTCAGCGCCGAGTTTGCTTGTCCAGTCACCGTTCGGCAGCTGTCTGGCCATATGTGTTGGCGAGCCTGATGGATCGGCAAAAATGGCGACTTTTTCGCTACCCGGCTCTGCTGCTTCGTTGGGGCAGGGTTCATAGCCTAGAGTTCGGAACGCTGAAACGAAGGCAGCCAGTGTGGCTTCGCGGGGCGCCCCTTCTGGCCAAAAATACAGGAGTGTAGGCCACCACCACCGCCGCGTTTCGTTCGCCGCCCATGCAACGCAGTTGTATATTACCGATTTTTCGCTAGTCTCTGCGTGTGGAGAGTTGCCAAGCCTCCGGAATGCCAACTCAAAGCCCATCGTTTACTCAAAGGTACCCACGTTCTCTTCCCCAGGCTAGCCATGTTTCAGCCATCCTTGGGACGTCACCCGCGTCTTCTGCTCTCACGGGATTTTCGCCTGTTACCGCCGCGAGCGCCCAGAACCAATGA
>JAHEKS010000114.1:782-13948 GCA_024638215.1 Acidobacteriota bacterium
GCTTCCTGAGCATCAGTCGAATCGCAGGTTTCCCGAGGCCGATGATCCTCTGGTAGGCGGGATGCATTGCCATGCGGTCAATAGATGAAAGGAAGCTAGTCTCACGGGTCCAAGTCCTGTAGAGTTCTTCGAAGGTCTCCTCGACGCTGGTTTGGTTTCTTGAGGACGCCTCCAAATACCTGATGAGTCGACTCAGGTCAAGCTCATTGTTGTTAAGCTCCCCCCAAGGTGAGGACTCCGCAGACTTCTGTCGACACACCAATTCCTTATAGGATCCGCCCCTCCTCCGCCTGCGAACCCGCGGTAAGTGGTGCCACTCCTCGTACACTGCCTTCGGATCGCAGTACGTTAGCTCCATAGCCACACTCCGCCTTACTTCAAATATAGATCAGGTATTCCGGCTTCTGCAAGGACACCTCTCAGGGCGTCGGCCTTCGATTGGGCCCTATCGATTGCCCTCTTCAGGTTCGCTAGATCGTCCGAATCCATCGCCACATAGAACTCGCTGTGCTCCCCTTGCTGATGGAATGCAATCTTCAGGGTGTGCGTAATGACCGCGCCTAAGGGCCTTTCTTGCGGTTTGGCAAAGATAGGGCGTATGTCACTAATTATACGGCACTCGCAGAAGGTCTTCGCGTGCTCCGCGCGTAGAGCGAGCGCCTTGAGCGCCACCCGGAGCACCTCATTATCCAGCAGGCTTGCAAGGCGCGCTTGGAACTTTGACCTCGCCTTGGCGGAAAAGACCAGTTCCTTCCTGCCTGAGGAATCAATCGCTTTTAGCAGGTCACTCGTGAAAACGCTCAAGGGTGCGTCCGCATCCGCGCGTACAATGTACAGCGAGAACAACATGTCAACGACCTTTTGGAGTTCGTCGCGCGCGAGGCCTGGGACGCGCTTTGAGGCATTCGACGCAAATTGTGAAGGAGTGAGCGTCGTGGGGGGGAGGCGGAAGACTGCTTCAAGCTTGGCAAAGGCTTCGTCCGAGAGCTCGCGAATCTTCGCGAGAGCCATGAGATGTCGTTCTGGGATTTTTGAAATTGCCAAGTTGAAAACCAATAATCTAGCTGGCCGAGCGGATAAAGCCTATAAGGTCTGACGCAGAAAGTCAACGGCCGCCAACGCAATCACCACATTGCTATACTAGCATAGGAGGTGATTTTAATGCCGAGACCCACTGCTCCGAAATCTCCCAGAGGCGGGCTCAGCACAAGGCGGGGGAAACGCTTCCTCGGCATGGACGGCGGCGGGACGCGCACCACAGCGTGGCTGGGGGACGAACGGGGCAGAGTCCTGGCCAAGGCCGTGGCCGGGCCCTCCAATCCCCTCAAGGTGGGGTTTGACGCCGCGCAGCGCGAGATTCTGCGCGCAGTGCGCGACGTAGCGCCGGGCTTCAGCCCGGCACAGAGACATGCCGCCCTAAAGGGCGGCACTACACGCGGGGTCAAGCTCGACGCCGTCGTCCTTGGCCTTGCCGGCACCGACCGGCCGCCCGTGCATCGCAAACTTTCCGCCTGGCTTCGCCGAGCGATTCCCGCCGGCCAGCACGTGCTCACATCGGATGCGGCCATTGCGTTGCAGGCCGCCATCGGCAATTCGCCGGGCATCATTGTGATTTCGGGCACGGGCTCGATTGCTTACGCCCGCGACGAGCGCGGGCGCGTGCTGCGCGCGGGCGGCTGGGGAACGCTCTACGACGATGCCGGCTCGGGCTACGACCTCGGGCGCAAGTCTATCGTGGCAGCGCTCGAGGCCTACGACGGCCGCGGCCCTCGTACCCTGTTGCTGAAAAGGGTCTGCGCCGCGCTGCATTTGAAAGACATCACGCAGGTTGTTCTGAAGCCGCTCACTCCCCAGGCGATTGCAGCCCTGTTTCCCGTGGCGCTCAAGGCCGCGCAACACCGCGACCCGGTGGCACAGCGGCTGTGCGCGCAAGCGGGGCGCGATTTGGCGGAGCTGGCGTTGGCGCTCACCAGGCGTCTGGGCTGGAATCACCGCGCGTTTCCGATTGTGTGCGCAGGAGGAGTTTTTCGCGCCAGCCCTGCCCTCCGGCGCTCTTTTTCGCATCACCTTCGGCGCGCGGCGCCGCGGGCCCGCGTCACCTTGCTTCACCGGGAGCCCGTAGAAGGAGCGTTGGCCCTAGCGCGCGAGCTCGGCCGGACTCGAGCGAAGGGGATGCAAGGAGCGGAACCGCGCAAACGGAAGCGCAGCGCCCGATCTTCGCGCCGGCCGCGCTCCGGCGCTTCGCGTTGACATGTGGGATACCCCGGTCTAAGATTCCTCCGTCTGTTGGAACGGAGACAAGTCAGCCAATCTAACAACTCTTTATCAGCAACCTGCCTGGCGGGGACGGAGAAGGCTCGACGCATGACGACGTATCTTGAGAAGGCGCTCAATCTGCGCCGCCATGAATTTGTCCCCGCTTCCATTCTGTTCAGTTACCTGTTCCTCTCGCTCGCCACCTACATCATGGGTCTGTCGGTGGGCACGGCGCTGTTTCTGAGCGCCTACCCTGACAATCTCCCGCACGTCATGGTGGCCACCGCCTTGGTGGTGGCGGCGTTCACCTCGGTTTACATCCGCATGTCGAGCCGCGTGCGCCTGGAAATCCTGATTATGGCTTCGCTCGCCTTCTTCGCGCTGTCGTTCGCGCTCTTCTGGTGGATGACCTTGCTGCACCTGAAGGTCGTCTACTGGCTGATTTACATCTGGGTGGCGCTGGCGGGCGCGATGGGACCGATGATGGGCTGGACGCTCGCCAACCTGGTGCTCACCACGCGCGAGGCGCGGCGAGTCTTCGGGTTTATTGGCGCGGGCGCGGTGCTGGGCGCGCCGACGTCCGGCTTCTTCACCGCCTTCGCCACGCGCCACGTTCACCCGGAGTTGCTGCTTCTGCTGATGACCGTGATGCTCGGGGCGTGCGCGGTCCTGGTGCGCACCCTCTTCGCGAAGTCGCGTGAGCGCCTGGCCGAGATGAGCCGCCGCCCCGCCCCCGCGGCGGACATTCCGAAGAATTTTCGCGAGATCTGGGCGCATATTCGCAGCTCGCATTTTCTGGTGCTGATCACCGCGCTCACGGCGATCGGCTGCGCCTCAACCACTATCATCGGGTACCAGTTCTCGATCATCGCCAAAGACGCTTTTCCCAACAAAGCGCAACTGGCGTCGTTCTTCGCGTTGTTCTCGGGTTTCATGGGGGCGGCGGCGTTCCTGGTGCAGATGCTGCTGACGGGCCGCCTGCTTCGCCTGCTGGGCATCCGCGTGACGCTGTTCGTCACGCCGGTGGTGTTCCTGATGGGCAGCCTGGGACTGCTCTTTGCCCCCATGCTTCTGACGGCGGGCATTCTGAAAGGCAGCCACTTGCTGCTGCGCTTCACGGTGGACAAGTCCACGACGGAGCTACTCTATTTGCCGGTGACGCCGCCGGACATCAAGAGCCAGCTCAAACCCTTCATTGACGGCTTCGTGTGGCGCGCCGCGGACGGTGTCGCGGGCCTGACGCTTTGGGTCTTTGCCACCAAACTTCACTTCAGTCCCGGCCGGATGAGCATTGTGAACTGCTTCTTTCTGACCGGCTGGATTGTCATCGCCTGGGGCGTGCGCCGCGAGTATCTGAACGTGCTGCGGCAGGCCATCCGGCGCGGCACGCTTGACGCCGAGAAGATCGCCACCGGCGGCGTTCTCGATTCCACCACCACCGAAGTCCTGGCGATGAGTTTTCAGCAGGCGGGCGAGCAGCAGGTGCTTTACGGCCTCAGCTTTTTCGAGGTAGGGCATCGGGCTGAGTCACACCCGGCGCTGCGCGACCTTCTCGAGCATTCCTCCCCGGACGTCCGCCAGCGCGCGTTGCGGCTGCTGAGCGACGCCGGCGACCGCAAGATCCAGCCGCAGGTCGAAAAGATGCTCGGCGATGAATCCGGCGAGGTTCGGGCCGAAGCGCTGCATTATCTCGTGGCGCATACCGGAAAGGACCCGCTCACGCTGCTGAGCACGGAAACCGACCTGCCCGAATACGTGGTGCAAGGCTCGGTGGTGGTTTATCTGGCGCGAACGGAAGTTCCCGAAGACTTGGCCGCGGCGCAGATGATTCTGCAAAGCATGCTGTCCCGTGACGGGCCGGAGGCGGCACGCTCGCGCGCCGAAGCCGCGCGGGTGTTGGGAGCGATTCCGGCAAACTGTCCTTTGCAGGGCGAGCTTGCCAGGCTGCTCCGCGACGAAGATCGAGCGGTGGTGGAGCAGGCGCTGCTGGCGGCGGGAAAAACCCGCAACGGGGAAGTCCTCGGGCTCGTCGTTGAGAGGCTGGCGAACCCGCACCTGCTGGGCGCGGCACGCGCCGCACTGGTTCAGTACGGCGACAGAGCGGCGGGCACTCTCCAGGAATATCTCAATGACGAGAATCGTCCCTTGGCCGTGCGCAAGCAAATTCCGGGCGTGCTGGCGCGGCTGGGAACCGCCCAGGCCGCCGCCATTCTCTCGAGCAGCATGATTCACAGCGATGCCGGCTTGCGCTTCGACGTCATCAAGGCGCTGAACCGGCTGCGGAAGGAGGATCCCTCGCTGCTCCCTCCCAACGAGGAGATTTCCGACATGTTGGAAGCGGAAGCGATGGGCTACTATCGCTCCTTCCAAATTCTGGCGGCGTTCGATCCCGCTTCGTTTGGCGCCGCTGCTTCGCGGTCCGACGCCGGGGAGGCGAGCGTCCTGACGCGGGCTCTGCGCGAGCGCATGGAGCACGAGGTCGAGCGCCTTTTCCGTTTGCTGGCGCTGCTGTATCCGCCGCGAGATATCCACAATGCTTACGCCGGTCTGACTTCCCGGCAGGCGCGCGTCCAGGCCAACGCCCTGGAAGTTCTTGAGCACCTTCTGCGGTCCGAGCACTACCGTCTGCTCGCCTGCGCTCTTGACCCCGATATTGGCCTGAAAGAGAAACTGAGTTTTGCCGAGAAGCTCTGCCACACGCGCGTGGATTCGAAGTCCGAGGCGTTGCGCGTCCTGCTGCACTCGGAGGACCGCTGGCTGCGCGCCTGCGCGCTGCACGCCGTCGGAGACCTCATTTTGGCGGACCTGCATCAGGAATTGATGCGGATGGTCCGCAGCGGCGACTCTCTCCTGGAAGAGACCTGGAAATGGACCATGCTTCGCCTGGGTGCGACGCACGCCCTGCGTGAACAGCCCGAAATGTAAGGAACCTCGGCGGCTCGGGACGGACAGCCTTTGCCGGCAGGGCTTCTTACCTTCGTTTAGGTTCCGGCGGAGCGGATTCCCGCAGGCATTGGACTGGCCTTCAGTTCCAGCAACCAACTCCACGCTCGGCCCGTTCACCACCCAGATAACTCCTCGGACCTCTTCTAAAAATTCATTTCTCTGAATCCGGCGAATTGCGATATCGTAGTACATTGGGGATTGGAATCGCTCAGTTCTGCCCGGGAGTCCCAACTGCATGCAAGGTGACCAACTCTGTCCGCAGTGCGGACAACTGATTCCCATCGGCCAAAGGGACTGTCCTTATTGCACAAAGCCCCAGGGCCGGTGGACGGTCGAACGGGAAACGCTTCTACTCGCCAGCATCGTTGCTTTGGTTATCTTATTCGGCATCACCGGCGTGGCGTCGAACCTTTATCATACCGAGCGAAAGGGACTGGCCCTGGAAGACTTCCGCACGGCCCTCTCTTACTCTCCCGACAATGCCCTTTATCGGCTGCGCCTCGCCCAGTCGCTTGTGGCGGCGAATCGTCCGGATGAAGCGCGTTCGCATTTGCTCACTCTCTGGCGCGACGAGCCTGGCAACAGCACGGTCAATCTGGAATTGGCTCGCTTGGCGGCCGGCCGAGGGGATACGGCCGACGCGATCCGTTATTTTCACAACGCGATATACGGCGTGTGGCAGACTGACCCGGTGAAGCATCGCCTCCAGGCGCGCCTGGAGCTGAGCGAATACCTGCTTAAGAAAAATGAAAAAGGTCAGGCGGAATCCGAATTGATTGCCCTGGCGGATACGCTTCCCCCAGACGCTAAGCTCTATACGAGAGTGGCGGGCATGTTCCGGGAGGCGGGAGACCCCAACCGGGCGCTAAGCACCTACAAGCAGGCGCTGGAAATTGATCGCCACGAGCAAGCGGCTCTGGTGGGTGTGGGCGAGAGCGCCTTCGAGATGGCGGACTACAGGATAGCCGTGGAATATCTCGAGCGTGCCGTCCGCACTGGCGCCGCCTCGGAAACCGACAAGGCGGAGCTCTCGACCGCGCGGCTGGCGTTGAACATGGACCCCATGGCTCTCCGGCTTTCACGCGCGGAGGCTGACCACCGCACGCTGAACGCCTACGCGTTCGCAGTCACCCGGCTGAATGATTGCCTCACGTCGCGCGCTCTCAATCCGCAGCCGGCCCAGCCGCAGAACGATTTGCAGCAACTCACCCAGCAGGCGGACAAGCTCAAGTCCCAAGCCAAGGCCAATATCCTTCGCAGGAATCCCGATCTTCGAGTGATCTTGATGGACTTTGTCTCGAGTGTCGAGGAAACCACCGCGAAGGAGTGCGGAACGCCCTCCGGCCCGGACCTCGCCTTGCTCCTAATTGCCAAGAAGCACGGAGCGTCCGAGCCGTGAGCGATGCGGTGAACAATGCGGAAACGCGCGTGGCGGTGGATGCGCCTTCGCAGGAAGTGCCGGATCTTCGGGGTTCTCTGCGTGAGCGGCTGGCCCGCATTTCGCGCGCCGTCTGGATGGGCGAGGATCAGCTCTTCCTGCTGGTGGCGGTCATCATCGGATTGTTCTCGGGACTGGTCGTAGTCTGCTTCCATATTTGTATCGATTGGGTCCGGGTTTCGGTCCTCGGATCGTCCTTGCAGCCTTCAGCCCTTCGCGTCCTCATCGCGCCCACCCTGGGCGGGCTGGTGGTGGCCTACCTGGTAATGCGCTTCTTCCCCCGCGTCCGCGGCAGCGGCGTCAATCAGACCAAGGCCGCGGTCTACATCTATGACGGCTACATTCCCTTTTCCACGGTCATCGGGAAATTCGTGACGTGCGCGCTTGCCATCGGGACGGGACAGTCGCTGGGCCCGGAAGATCCGGCGCTGCAGATGGGCGCCGGAATCGCCTCGGCGCTGGGACGCCGGTTGCGTTTTTCGCGGGAAAAGCTGCGGCTGGTGGCGCCGGTCGGCGCGGCGGCAGGGCTGGCGGCGGCGTTCAACACCCCCATCACCGCGGTGCTCTTCGTGATTGAGGAAGTGATCGGCAGATGGAGCGCCGGCGTGCTGGGCGCCGTGGTGCTGGGTTCCGTCTCAAGCGTGGTCGTGGAACGGCTGTTCCTGGGCGAAGCGCCGCTCTTCCGCGTGCCTCCCTATCATCTGCAGCATCCTTTGGAACTCTTCACTTATGCCATCGTGGGTTTGGTGGGCGGCGTGGCCTCGCTCGGCTTTGTGAAACTCGTCGCCTTTGCGCGGCCGCGCTTGAAAGCCCTGCCGCGCTGGACGCAGTACGTTCAACCCGCGGCGGCGGGAATCGTTCTGGGCTTCATCGGCATCTGGCTGCCGCAGGTTCTGGGAGCGGGCTACGACGTCATGGACCAGGCCATGCACGACCAGTTCGCCTGGAAGATGCTGGCTCTCCTGGGACTCTTCAAGATTCTGGCCACTGCTCTCTCCTTTGTCAGCGGAACGCCGGGCGGAATGTTTGCGCCCGTCCTCTTTATGGGCGCCATGATCGGCGGCGCGGTCGGCGACATCGAGCAACACGTCCTGTTCCCCCACATTCCCGGCGCGGCGGGATATTTGTTCGCGGCGCAGGCTTCCAGCACCGTGGGAGCGTTCGCCCTGGTCGGCATGGGCACCTTGTTTGCTGGAATCCTCCGCGCCCCGATGACTTCCGTGTTCATGATCCTGGAACTTAGCGGCAACTACTCCATCATCATTCCGGTCATGATCGCCAACGGCATCGCCTACCTGATTTCGCGCAAGTATCAGCCCACGCCGATCTTCGACCTCCTTTCGCGCCAGGACGGACTGGATTTGCCGTCCATGGAAGAGCAGCGCGAGCAGTCCGAGCGGCGCATCGAAGAAGCCATGCGCGGGCCCGCCGGCGCCACCTTGAAGGGAGACGATACCGTTGAGGAGGCTCTCAAGCAGGTCGCCGAGCTGCCCGACCAGTTTTTCCTCGTTTACCGGCACCACGGCGTTTGGACCGGCATCTCGAAGGAGACCTTGCACAAAGCCGTCACGGAGGGAAAAGGCTCCGCCAAGCTTCGCACCATCCTCGGTAACACGCGCCTCCCGCACCTTCACCCCGACCAGACGCTGGAAACGGCGCTGCGAAGAATGGGCGATTATCCCCTTCTTCCGGTCGTGCACCGAGCCGACTTCTCGCAGCTCGAAGGCGTGATCTCGCTCCAGGACGTCCTGAAAATCTACCGCAGCGCCGCCGTCCCCCTGCCCGCGCTTCCTGAAGAGGGCTGAGTAGGTCGGTGAGCCCGTTCTCGGCCGTGCCGGCCGCCCTGCAAAATTCCCCCACTTGCGGTATATTCCCCCTGGAAGAACACGCATGTGGGACGTTTACAAACACGAGGACTTCAGGCTGGCGCCCGCCGGCCGGGACGCGCTTTACATTTCCGTCCTGGAAGAGAGCTATCTCGACCCCGAATACCTCGCCATGCTGGCGCTGGCCGCCCTGATCGCTCTTCTAGGGCTCCTGCAAAACAGCGCGGCGGTCATCATCGGCGCGATGCTGATCTCTCCCCTGATGACCCCCATCCTTTCCGCGGCGCTGGCGCTGACGCTTGGCGACGGGAGGCTGGGACGCAAAGCTGCCGCCGTCCTCGTCTTGAGCATCCTGGGGGCGATTTTCATTACCTGGATCATCGCTTCCGTCGTTCCCCTGAAGCAGCCGACTCCTGAGATTCTGGCGCGCACCAACCCCAATCTGCTCGACCTCGGCATCGCGGTTCTCTCCGGCCTTGCCGGCACGCTGGCTCTGCGCACCCACAAGGCAAGCGTCATGATCATCCCCGGCGTCGCCATCGCCGTCGCCGTTATCCCGCCTCTGGCCGTTGTTGGATACGCGATCAGTAACCATCAGTTTGCCGCGGCGGGCGGGGCGTTTCTGCTCTTTGTGACCAACCTGGTTTCGATCATCATCAGCGCCGCGGCGGTTTTTCTGCTGATGGGCTTCCGCCCGCACCGGGGCGACGAAGAGGGCCACCTCAAGCTGAAATACCGGCTGGCGATGAGCGTGGGTGTCTTGGTCGTCCTTTCCATTCCGCTCGTCCAGACCTTCCGCCGCGCGGTCGGCCAAGTGCAGTTGCGTTCTGCCATTCAAGCCACGCTCGACCGCGCCTTCAAAACCGAGCACTCCTCGGTGAGCGACGTCAATTTCGCGCGCGGCCGGCAGAACCTGGTGGTCCGCGCCACCCTCCGAACCACCGAATATTTCGACGACGCGCAGATCCGCGCTGCCGAGGATTCTTTGCGCGAGCGAGTGGCGGCAGACGCCCATTTGGAGATTGATCAGATTCTGGTCACGCAGGGCGGGCTCACCCCGGAGGCGGCAGCGCGCATTCGCAATTTCATTTCCTCCGGCGTGGTGCAGCCCGCACCGGCTCCGCAAGAACCTCCCTTCGATTTCACTGCGAACGCGGAGAAGATACTCTCGTTCATCGCGCGGGACGTCGACGAAACACTCGCCGGAACACCGCTCAAACGGACCGGGGACTTACAGGCCCGACTCGGCCGGCCTCTCGTCCTGCGCCTGAATCTCACCGCACCCGAACCGCTCGAGAGCCAGACGGTCCGGACGCTGGCGGCGCAAATCTCCGCCAAGCTGTCCACGCCGGTCGAGCTCCACGGGCGCGTTGATCTACAGGGTGCGGACTATTCGCTCGCAGTGGAATCATCCGGCGTCCGCCGCGGCTTGTCGTTCAAAGACCGCCAGGCGGTCACCAAGCTGGTCAACCTGGCGCTCAAGCGGCAGGACCTTGGCCTCATGGTCAGCGTTTCGCCCGCTGGCGTGACAACTTCAGCTCCAGCCTTGCCGCTGCTCGGACGCGAGGTTGAGGCTCTGCTTTCGCGCAGCGGTCTGAAACCGTCACGGTGGAAAATCCAAGCGGTGCCGGCTCTCCCGGCGGGCACGGCAAACCCCGGCGCTCAGACCACGGCCAGTTCTCCGGCATCAGCCGGCACGTCTCACCCCGCGCCCGCCGCAAGATGCGAGCTCACGGTCTATCAAGACTTCTGAACTGAACTGAGGAGACTTTCTGCCTCGATGGAGGTGCGCCCCACGCCCCCGGCGATTCCCGAACAAGAGGCCAAGAAGGCGCTCACGGACATCCGGTTGCGGCGCGGCCCGGTCAATCGTGGCTAAGCGGAGAGCGGGCGCGCGATGCTGCGTTCGCGCGCCCCGCCGCTCTTGTTGCCTTCACCGTCGGATTAAGTTCCGCAAGCCCGTTCCAGGCGGCATGCGAAACGCCCCGGAGCTTTCGACTCGCCTAAAGAGCAGGGGTGAGCTCAATGTTGCGAAAAGACACTTGTCCCTTCTCGGTGCCCTGAAGGTAGATCGGGCCCGGCTCGCCCTCGTGGCTGTCGAGCGCGCCCCCGGTAATCCCGGGAATTTCCTGCTGATTGATGATCGTTTGGCCGTCTTCGACGACGGTGATGGTTCGTCCCACGAGCGTGATGTCGAACGTCCGCCAAACGCCCGGCTTGCGCGGCAGTTCCGGATGCGGAGCGATGAAGCCATAGACGCCGCCCGTATGGTGGCTGGGCGGCTCAGAAGCGGAGTCGGTTTCGATCTGTACCTCGTAGCGGCCGCGCAGATACACGCCGCTGTTGGACATGGGCCCGCATTTGAACTCGAGGTGCAGCTTGAAATCCCCGAATTTGTCCTTGGTGATGATGTCGGAGCCGGTTCCGTCCCTCACCAAAACGCCGTGTTCAACTTTCCAGACGGACGCCTGGTTGGGGTCTTTAAATTCCCAGCCGTCCAGATTCTTGCCGTTAAACAACCGGATGGGCTTGCCCCATTCGGGCTCGGCGGCGCGCTTCAGGGCAGGCGCGCGGCTGCCGGTCCAGGGCCAGGAAGTCCCGTCCGGGCTGGACACGGTCCCGACCAGTTCGTCCCCTTGCAGCTTCCCTTTGAACTGCATGTCCTCGCTGAACCCTTCTTCTCCTTTGGGGGAGAGGAAACCGAGTTCGCCGTCATTGAAAGAGACCTTGGCGAGCGGCGTGGCATGGTCCGAGACGCCGACCATCACCACCTTGGGACGGCCCTGCTCCTCGGAGACGTCGATCCAGGAAGGGAGCTCGCCCTTCGGCGACTTGATGGTCAAGTCCCAGCGGCCCTCGAACGCCTTGATCGACGGCGGCCCGCTGGTGGAAGAATTGGCGGGGGGATTTTGTCCCTTAGAACATGATAGAACGGGCAATAAAACAGCACATAATACCGCAAAGCATCGAACCTTTGGTCCGACCATATTCACCTCCTAAGACGTTGGTGTTCCTAATTACTAGACAAAGGCTGAGCGTGTCAAGCATTCGCCACACACTAAACTTTCTCCGGAACAACGAAGGGCGCGCGGTAGCCGCGCTCGCCGTCGCGCAACAGGCGATTGGCTTCCACGTCGTCAATCACCTCTTGCTTTTCCGGGTCGAACGCAAGAGTCCGGCCGAGGCGATAGGAGGCGTTGGCGAGATGCACGAGGGCGCACGAAATGTGGCCCTCCTCGATGGGCGCATTCAGATCTTCCCTTTTACGCGAGCGCACGCAGTCAATGAAATTGGCAAAGTGGTCGCCGCCCGCGCGCTCGGTGGGGCCGGGCTCCTGGTCCTCGCCCAGCCAGGCGCGGAACATGTCGGCGTCCTCGTCGCCTGAGGCGAGATAGCCCTTCGAACCGTAGAAAATGTTGCCGATGGTGTCGCGCGAGCCGGAGGCCGGCCCCAGTTCATCCGGCGCATTCGCGGGGCGAGGCGGAGGAGCCGGCGTGCCGAGCGCGGGCGTGCCGACCTCCGCTTCGTGGTTGGTGATCCAGTGGCGGACTTCGAACTCGAGCATGCGCCGCTTGCCGTCCGCAAGCTCGTACTCAAAGGCGCAGTTCAAGGTGTTGGGCGTTTGCTGGTCGTCTTCGAACATGAAGTGGCCGCCGGTGGCTGAAATCCTGTTGGGAAATTTCAGTCCCAGACCCCAGCGAGCCACGTCCACCTGGTGGATTCCCTGATTGCCCAAATCGCCGTTGCCGGTGTCCCAGATCCAGTGCCAGTTGTAGTGAAAGCGGTTTCTGGTGAACGGTTTCAACGGCGCGGGGCCGGTCCACAGGTCGTAGTTAACGCCAGGCGGCACGGGTTCGACCGGCGCGTGGCCGATGGTATCGCGCCACTTGAAGCACATCCCGCGCGCCAGGTAAACGTCTCCAATCAAACCTTCGTGCAGCCGGCGCACGCCCTCGATCATGGCGCGCGCGGAGCGGCTCTGCGTGCCATGCTGCACGATGCGCTGGTATTTTTCCGCGGCGCGCACCAGTTGCCGCCCTTCCCACAAATTGTGCGAGCAGGGCTTTTCGACGTAAACGTCCTTGCCCGCCTGGCACGCCCAGATGGCGATCAGCGTGTGCCAGTGATTGGGCGTGGCAATCGAAACCGCGTCAATGGATTTGTCTTCGAGCAGCTTGCGCACGTCCACGAAGGTAGCCGGCTTGGCCAAGCCGATCTTTTCGATGTCGGCCAATCGTCGGGTTGTTTCGTTTTGATCCACGTCGCACAGCGCCGCGATCTCCACGTTTTTCAAGTGTGCATAGGCTTGAATGTGGTCGAAACCGCGGCTGCGAATTCCGCACACGGCCACGCGCACGCGGTCGTTCGCGCCCAGCACGCGGCCCGCACGCGCGCCGGCGGCGAGGGCGCCAGCCGCCGCAAAACCGGCTCGGGCCTTCGAGCCGTCGTTCGAGTTTTGCTGATTCGTGCAGTTCATTTTGTCAGGCACAATCCTTCCTGCGAATTTTTCAGCGCATTATATCGCGCCCGAAGGTTTATAATGAGCTTTACTTTGAAAGGGAGGCAATCACATGGCAACGGTTGAAACGGCTGTCGCGCCTCGCACGCCGAGTGCGCACATGACGAAGCGCGTCGCCGAAATCCTGAGTTGGTACGAGAGCGACAACCCGGGGACCAAAACCAATATCGCCCGCTTGCTG
>JAHEKS010000115.1 GCA_024638215.1 Acidobacteriota bacterium
CCAAAGGGGGACAAGAGGTTGCCATCACCACTTCAACTTGGAGCGAGTCAGGAGCGTCTCACAAGAAGCGTAACGCGGAATTCATCGGAGGCGGCGCGGCGGCCGGTGCGCTGATCGGAGCCATTGCGGGCGGCAAGAAAGGCGCCGCCATCGGCGGGGCAGTGGGCGCGGGCGGCGGCACGGGCGCGGCCGCTTACACCGGCAAGAAAGAAATCAGTCTGCCAGCGGAAACCAAGCTGGAGTTCAAGCTGGCGGACGCGATCACCCTGACGGCTGCGAAGTAAGACGGCGTTTCGATCCTACTGGCTGCGCCAGGGAAGTCGCGTGTGCTGCCGGGGCGTTGGCAAGGTGGAGAGCTGCCTTCTGCCGCGCCTGAGCGCCGGCTCACCAGCTCAGCTTCAGATCGTTCGAACTGGCATACACATGAAGAGTGGGAATTGTCCCGTTGGAGCGTGCGACCGCGATAGCTCCGGTGAGGTTGACTGAGCCATCCGCCGATTGCAGATGCACGGTGAGATTTCGCGCGCCGGCAGGGATCTTAATCGGCCGCAGGAACGTGCCTCTATAACTGTGCCGTAGTCCCAGGAGCTTGCCCTCCCGTCTTCCCTGCAAATTCGCCGTGAGCAGACTTTGGCCGTCGGCCGCGAGGACGAGCAGAGCCTGTTCGAATTGGTAGTGGCAATTGAACCGGATCGTCGTCGAGGACGCAGCCGGCGGCGCCGATGCCGGCGCTGCCTTCGTTTCAGCGGGTTTCGGCGGCTCCGTGGGCATGACCGGAAGAGAAGCAGGCGTTTGCGGAGCGGCGGACTCATTGGCCGCCGAAACCGAAACGGCCTTCGGCTTTTCCGAAACGGCATGACTTCTTTCGGGCTTTGGTGACGGCTGTGCCTTCGCCTTCTCGGCGGCCGGAGGCGGAGACGGCTTCGCCGGCTCGGGAGTTGTTGCGAGGCCGGCCGCGGCGCTTTGCGCCGCAGCGGCCGGCGGAGCGGGTGGCGGCTGGACCATCGCGGCAGGCGGCACATTGCGATGACGCGCGAACCAAAAACCGCCGATGACCAGCGCAAGCAAGACCGCACCCGCCGCGGCCCAAATCGCGGCCGGCCTTTTCCGCGCGGCGGCGGGAACGGACTTCAGCGCCGGCACGAGCGGGCGCGAGGCCCGCACCGTCAGGTCGCCGGCGTGCAGATCGGACATCGGCACTTTGGCTTCCGAGCGCGGCGGGCGGCCGTGCTCGACGTCGTCCAAGTCGTCGAGGAATTCGCGCCCCGATCCGTAGCGCTTCTTCTTGTCCTTGGCCAGCGCGCGCAGCAGCAGGAAATCGTGCCCCCTGCCGAGCTCGGGCTTGATTTGGCTGGGCGGCGCCGGATCCTGGTAAGCGATCTTGAACATGACCGCAGCCGTGTCGCCGCTGAAAGGTTTTTCGCCGGTCAGCATCAGGTAGAGCAGGATGCCGAGGGAGAAGAGGTCGCTCGAAGCGTCCATCTCGCCGCCCGTCACCTGCTCGGGAGACATGTAAGCCGGCGTGCCCATGATGGCGAGGGTGCGCTGGGCATCCTCGCTGGCGACGACCTTGGCGATGCCGAAGTCGGTGATCTTGGCGCGCCCGTCTTTGGTGAGAAGGATATTGGCAGGCTTCAGGTCGCGGTGAATGATCTTTTCCCCGTGCGCGTATTCGAGCGCTTCGGCAATCTGGCGCCCGATCGAAAACGATTGCTCGATGGTGAAGGGCGGGCCGCTGAGGAGAGCCTTTTCGAGCGTCCGGCCCGGAACGAATTCCATCACGATGTAACAACTCTGCGTCTCCGGGTCTTCCAGCGCGTCGTGGACGGTGACGATGCCGGGATGCGAGAGGCGGCCCGCGGCCCGCGCCTCGCGCAGGAAGATGTCCTTGACGCCGGGCAGGCCTGCCTGCGCGGGACGCGCCAACAGAAGCACCTTGATCGCTACCATCCGGCCGATGGTGGGGTCGGAAGCCTTGTACACCACGCCCATGGCGCCGCGGCCCAGCTCTTCGACGATCTCGTACCGTCCTATTTTCTTCATGACCCTTGGGGAACGATTCTCAGTTGAAAAATGTGCGTGCCAATCTGAAAAGTCGAGCCGTCGGCAATTTCGGCCAGGCGAATGGGATGATTGTCCACCAGCGTGCCGTTGGTGCTTCCCAGGTCGCGGAGCAGCACGGCGTCTTCGGTGAATTCCAGCGCGCAATGAATGCGCGAGCTGAGAGGATCGTTGACGATGATGTCGGAGCTGGAACGCCCCAGCGTCACGCGCGGCTTCAAGACGGGATAAACCGTGCCTTTGTCCTCTCCTTGCAGGACTTTGATGCTGACGGTCTTGCCGGCGGGAAGGTGGAGCGTGCGGCCGTCGTCGGTGATTTCGGAAGTGATGGACTCAACCGCGTGGCGCGTGTTGTCGGCCTCGAGATGGCCCAAGCCAGGATTCCAAATCTGGAACGCTTTGCCGCACGAGCCGCAAGCCACCTGCATCACCTCGCGGCCGCTGAACGACTCCTCGCTGATGGTCTGAACGTGCCCGCAGTGGGGACAGCCGGCTTGCATGCGCCCTCCTGTTGGTCAACATCTCCGCTTCCGCAGGTGACCAGCGCCGGACACGCACAAGCCCCTGCGGCGGTGGGCCAGGACGAACCTCAGAGCTTCTTATAGCTCTTGAGATATACCACAACTTGGGAAGCCGGAGTAGCTTTTCGGTTCATCGGTAGAGCGCCACTGGCAAGGAGTGAATGGAATGCGGCCGCGCGCGGCGGGTCTCCGAGAAACGAGCGTGGCTCAGAAGTGGCAGGCGAGCGGTCGCACGATCAGGAGGACGAGCGCGAGGAAGAGGTCTGCCCGAGCAAGCGGCTCTTCAAGTCGTCCAGGTCGCGCTGTAGCCGCGCGTACCGCTTCGACAGGCTCCAGGCATAGAGCATGAAGAATAACCAGACAAGCCCGAAGGCCGGAGCGAGAAAGCGAATCAGGTTCTTCACATCTTCATTGGCCACGTTGCACCTCCGGCAAGTCCATATCGAATGTCCTGCGAATCTCGCCGAGTTCACGCTGCGCTCGCGCCAGTCCCACGCGCAGGCGCAGAAGAAAAGCAAACAGGCAGAGGAACGCTCCCCAACTGACCAGGAGCGTCGCGAGCATCCGCGGGTCCAGCCCCGAGCCCGGCCCGCCCAGAATCACCGGCTGCGGATGCTGGGTCCTGAACCAGCGGATGGACATGTAATCGAAGATTACATCCGCGGCGCCCACCACGCCGACGACCGCCGAAAGCGTCGCGGCGCGTGAGGGATTCACCAGGTAACTTCGCAGCATCAAGTAGGAGACAAAGAGCAGCCAGAGAATGAACGTCGAGGTCAGGCGCATATCCCACGTCCACCAGATACCCCAAACGGGCTTGGCCCACAAGGGCCCCGTCACCAGCACACACGAGCAGAAAACGAATCCCACCTCCGCCGCCGAGTGCGCGACTTCGTCCCAGGCGGGCGAGCGCTTGGCGAGGTACATCACGCTCCCCAGCGCGACGATGAAGTAGGCGACGAAGGCCGTAATCGCCGACGGAACGTGAATGTAGAAGATCCGCTGCACCTCGCCCATCGTTTCCTCGCGCGGGGCGTAGAGGAAAATCATGTAAAGCGCGACGAACAGCCAGCCGAGCGTCACCAGGGCGTGCGTATTTAAGGAAAGTGCTTTTTTCATCTCTTGGACTTGTCCGTTGTCCGTCGTCAGTAATCCCTTGCGCCAATCCTTACGGAGTCTTACGCCAGGCTGGAACCCGGTCAAGCCAACTGCTACGCACTACTGGCCACGGACAACGGACGCTGGGTTATTCTTCCAGAACATATTCAAACAACAAGTACGAAAGCACGACAAACACAATGCTGAACGCGACCAGCAGCTTCAGCCAGTTGGCGAACTGGCCCGGCGCGTCGCCGCGCAGGGCGCCGCCGGTGGCCTCGATCGCGCCGATGAAGATCGGCACCGCCACGGGAAACTGCAGCACCGGCAGCATCACCTCGCGCATGCGGGTGTTGGCGGCGATGGCGCCGAAAATCGTGCCCACCGCCACGTAACCCAGCGTTCCGAAGAACGCGATCAGCACGAACCATCCGAGCGCGGCGACGAAAGAAAAGTTATACCAAACGGAAGCGACGATGACCACGACAACTTCGGCCACCGCGAGAAACAGAAAGTTGGCGAGCATCTTGCCCAGATAAATCGCTCCCGGGTCCACCGGCGCGAGCATCATGCCTTCAAGGCAGGAGTTTTCGCGCTCGGCGGCGAAAGAGCGGTTGAAGCCCAGAATGCCCACAAAGGCGAAGGTGACCCAGAGCACGACGGGCAACGTGCGCAAGGCCTCTTCATGCGTCGTCTCGAGGGTGAAATTGAAAAGGAAAACCAGCAGCAGGCCGAAGACGCACATCAGCGCCAGCGTCTCGCGGTTGCGCCACTCGACGCGAACGTCCTTGGCGAAAACGGTCCAGACCACTGTGGCCTGATGCATGTTCAGGCTGGCCCGCCTTTCGGCTTGATGCGCAACTGCTCCAGGGGCGCCGAAGCGAGCGGGCCGTCGTAGCGAACAAAACCTTTTTCCATCGCCAACAATCGCCGCGCGATGGATGCTCCCTGGTCAAAATCGTGCGTCGAAAAGACCACCGCTTTGCCCTGCTCCGGCAATCGCGCGAGCAGCGCGCGCAGATTTTCCGCCGACACGGTGTCGAGGCCGGTGAAGGGCTCGTCGAGCAGCAGGAAATCCGGATCGTGCAGGAACGCCCGCGCCAGCGACATGCGCTGCTGCAGCCCACGCGAAAGGTCGCGCACCGGCTGGTCGGCGCGGTCGCGAACCGCGAACATTTCGAGCGCCGCGTCAATCCTCTTCTCGAGCTCGCGCAGGCCGAAGAGACGGCCGGCGAAGCGCAGGTTCTCGCGCCCCGTCAGGTCGCCGTAGAGAAACGTGGCGTGGGAGACAAATCCGATGGCGGACTTGCCTTCGGTCGGGTCCTGGTGAAGGTCCTGCTCGCCGAAGAAAACGTGCCCTTCGGTGGGCAAGGCGAGCGAGGCGAGCATGCGCAGCAGGGTGGTCTTGCCGGCGCCGTTGGGGCCGTAAACAAACACCGAGTCGCGCGGCGCCACGCGGAACCGCAGTTTCCTCAGGGCGGCAAATTCGCCGAAATATTTGGAGACGTCCCGGAGCTCGAGGGCGCGATCAGTGCGAGACGCGGCGGGTGGCATAGGACTCGAGCAGAGAGGCCGGACCTTTCTTCAAAATCGCCATCACTTTGGCTTTCAGCTCCAGCCGCTCTTTCCAATACTTCTGCTTCTCGATTTTTCCGGCTTGGAAAAGTTCGTCGAGGTCGGCGATGGAGTTGAGCAGTTCTTCCACTTTCGCTTCGAATTGGTGGCGCACCGGGGCGGAGAGGCTCTTGGCCTTCGCCCAGTCCTTGCTGGCGCGAATGCCCAGCGCCCACAGCAGCACCAGCAGGAAGCAGGCAAAGAGCGGCACGCCAAGATTGTTGATGGAATTGGGAACCACCTTGACTTGCCCCTCGCCCGCCTGCTGGTTTCCCGGCTGCGCGTTTAAGACCGCCTCGCCGCTCAGGCTGGCCTGGAGTGGTGCGTTGCGCCGCAGGTTTTCCGCCGTGTATTTCTGGATGTCGTTCTGGTCGTCCTTCCCCGCCGCCTCGAACAGCGAAGACTTCACGTTTAGATTCGCGGGCATCACGTAGAGCTCGGCGGCGTCCACCGGATAAGGAACCTGGCCGGCCACCTCGATGCCCGCAGCCGAATAATGCGCGTCGTAGCGGACGATCACCTGGGTCTTGCCCGGCTTGAAGGGATAGTGCAGCACGAACTCGCCCCGCGATTTTCCCGGCGTGGGCGTTTCGGGAATCTGCATGTTCATCAGGCCGGTCACGGCGATAGAAGGCTTGGTGACTTCGGGCGGCAGGCGGAAGCGGAAGGTGCCGGCCGCGTCGTTGTAGGTGCGGGCGGGGCTGCTGGTGTTATTGACTTCGTATTCCTGCTGCACCTGCGCCTTGTCACCGTTCGCCTGCACCAGCAAGCGCATCAGGCTGACGCGCAGCGCGGAATCGGACTTGGTCGAGTCGTAAACCGTCGCCTCGACGGTGGCGTTGCCATCGGCATCGAGCTTGACGGGAAAATGGTAAGGCACGTCGCCGGCGTTGACTTGCAGCAGGTAGAACATGCCGGACTCAAGGTCCCCTTGCGAGATGGCGAAGTGCCCGCTCGCATCGGAAGCGACCTTGCTGAGCAGTTGCATTCCGACCTGCGGCCGCGGTGAGAGGAGCAGCACGGTAGCGTTCGGAACGGGCTTGTTCGTGGTGCCGTTGATCACGCGGCCCTCGATGTGGACGCCGGCGGCCACGCCTGCGCTTGCGAAGGCCAGCGCGGAGACGATTGCCAGAATTCCGGCAAACCGTACTGTTCGGGTTTTTCTCACCGAAAAGTCAGGGCCGGAGCCACAGCCGGCCGCGTTCGAGGTCCTCAGGGCGCGAGCCTCTCCACAACTCAGTCAAGCTGTCCTTGAGAACCCGGGGTCATCCTTTCTTCTTGGCGGGGCGCAGCGCGGCACCACACTCGCCGCAGAACTTGACGGGCAGCGGATTCTCGAAGCCGCATTTCGGGCAGCGATAGTCGGGCGCCGGCGGCTGGCGGCGCTCGGCGCGGCGCGCGGCGACTTCGCGCTCGATCAGCGCTTCGCCCGCGTCGGCCCTTTCAACCTCCAGCGAAGCCGCCATCAGCCCGGCGGCCTCGGCGCGATAATTGTTGCGCAGCGCCTCGTAATCCTCGGGCGCAATCTTACCCGCTTTGTATTCGAACTCCAAATCCTGAAGATTTTCGTAGACCACCAGCCGCCGGCGCTTCAAGTCGGCGGTGGGCGTGACGTCAACCGGCAGCACGCCCTGGCCCTCCTGGTCGCGCGAAAGCAGCGGCAACATCACGAAGAGCGCCAGCGAGCCGGCAATGAGAAATGTGATGCCAAGTTCCATTTAAGGGTGCGCCACCTTTTTCATTTCTTCTTCCATCGCCTCGAGCACTTTGGGGTCAATGGGCGCGGGCGCCGCAGCGGCAGCCGCGGGCGGTCTGCGCCAATGCTTGACGATGAAGACCACGAAGCCGAGCCCGAGCAGCAGCCCGATGCCCGGCAGAATCCACACGGTGATATTAAACCCCTGCGTGGGCGGCGAAGCCAGGACTTTCACGCCGTACTTGAGAACGAAATCCTGAAGGATGGCGGTCTCGCCCTTGCCCGCGGCGATTTCCTTGGCCATCATGGCCCGCATCTGGGAGCGGACCGGGCACTCGAGGTGGTTGCACTCGTTCACCGTCTGATTGCAGCCGCACTGGCAGATCAGCGCGTCGCCGAGCGACTTCACGGTGGGCTTGGACGAGGCGGCCACCACCGCCGCCGAAACCAGCAGCGCCGAAAGGAGGAGAACCGCCAATTTCCTAGAGCGCATGTTTCTCCTCAACCGCAGTCTCACTCGGCCGCTTGATTTCCGCCATCTCGCGCTCCACGCGGCTGGGAACCATGGCGAGCAGAGTTCCGAGGAAGACGATGAACCCGCCGATCCACACCCAGCTCACCAGCGGATTGATGAAAACTTCTATCACCGCCTTCCCGGTGTCCTGGTCCTGGCCGGCGAGAACCACGTAGATGTCTTCCTTGAGCGACGGCCGGATGGCCACGTGGCTGATGGGTTGCTGGCTGGCCAGGTAGAAGCGCCGCTCGGGATGCACCGTCCCCAGCGCCTGCCCGTCCTTGGTGATGGTCAGCACGGCGCGCTCGTATTCGTAGTTGGGATTTTGGCCTGACGTCAGCTCCTGGCAGCGGAACAGGTAGTCCTTAACCTGCAGCAGGTCGCCTTGCTGCATCAGGCCCTTGGTTTCCGACTTGAACGCCAGCCCGGCGAACCCGATGAACAGCAGCACAATCCCCAGGTGAATGATGTAGCCGCCGTAGCGCCGCGTGTTGCGCATCGTCAGGTTGTAGATGGCCCGGAAGAAATTCTCGCCCGCGATGCGCATGCGCGTGCGCGCGCCCTTGTAAAACTCCTGAAGAATGCAAACCGCCACGAAGACGCAAAGCACAAACGTCATCCACGGATAGAGGCCGCGAATCCCGCCCGCTAAAGTGCCGATACCGGTGGCGGCGGCGAGAATCACGGGCAAAGTGAAATTTCGCTTCAGGCTCTGGAACGAAGTTTTGCGCCAGGCCAGCAGCGGCCCCGCGCCGGTCAGGAAAAGCAGCAACAGGCCGATGGGGACCGCGACTTTGTTGAAGAACGGCGGGCCGACGGTGATGGTCTCACTCTCGATGGCTTTCGAGATGATGGGAAAGATGGTTCCCCAGAGCACCGCAAAGACCGCCGCCAGCAGAATCCAATTGTTGAAAAGGAATCCGCTCTCGCGCGAGACCACGGAGTCCAGCTTGTTTTCCGATTTCAGATAGTCCAGCCGCAGGAACAACAGCGTCAACGAGAAGAAGACGATGAGGGCCATGAACACCGCGAAGAACGGCCCGATGTTCGACTGCGCGAAGGCGTGAACGGAAGAGACGATGCCGCTGCGCGTGAGGAAGGTGCCGAAGATGCACAGGAAGAAGGTGACGATGATGAGGACGATGTTCCAGACTTTCAGCATGCCGCGCTTTTCCTGAACCATCACCGAATGCAGGAAAGCGGTTCCGGCCAGCCACGGCAGCAGCGAGGCGTTCTCCACCGGGTCCCAGCCCCAGTAGCCGCCCCAGCCGAGGACGTAGTAGGCCCAGTTGGCGCCGAGCAGAATTCCGCAGCCCAGAAACATCCAGGGCACCATCGTCCAGCGGCGCGTGACGCGAATCCAGTTGTCGCCCAGTTGGCGCGTAATCAGCGCGGCCATGGCGAAAGCGAACGGCACCACAAATCCCACGTAGCCCAGGTAGAGCATAGGCGGATGAATCACCATCGAGTGGTACTGGAGCGAGGGATTCAATCCGTTGCCGTCGGCGGGAGAGAAAGCCGTCATGCCCTGCGGCGTGACCAGGCTGAGCTGCTCGAAGGGATTGGCGACAAAATAGGTGATGGAGGCGAAGAACGTGCCCGTCGCCATCAGGATCGAAACCACGTAAGGCATCAACTGGCGGTTCTTGCGATGGTTGAGGAGAACGGCCAAGCCGCCGTAAATCGAAAGCAGCCAAGTCCAGAAAAGCAGCGAGCCTTCCTGGCCCGCCCAGAGCACGGCGATTTTGTAATAAATCGGCAGCGCGCTGTTGGAGTGCGCGGCCACGTAGGCGCTGTGGAAGTCGTCCTTGAGGATGAGGAATTCCAGCGCCACCACGGCCACGGTGATCATCACGAAAAAGGCCAGCGTGGCGCGCTCGGCGCTGCGGACGGTTTTCAGGCTGCGCAGATAGCCGCCTACCGCGCCCGCGACCACACCGTAAACGGCGAAGGCCAGCGCGGCCACCAGCGCAACACTGCCCACTTGATTCATAGAATTCCCCGTGACGAAGGCAGAAACTGGAAACTAGAAACTGGAAAATGGCGACTTGAGAATCGAAACTTGCCGAGGTTGCTAGTTGCCCTTTTCCACCTTCGCGTTTCCAATTTCGAGTTTCGAATTTCCGGTTTCCAGTTTCGAAGTGCGCGGCTGGGCGCTCCCCGGCGGCGCCGCCTGGTACTTGGAGGCGCACTTGGCCTGGATCTTTTCAGCGCGGAAAGTGCCGGAAGCAGTGAAGTCGCCCTCGACAATGGCCTGCGCCCCGCCCTTGAAGGTGTCCGGCAGCGTGTCGCTGCCGACGTAGGTCACGGGAATGGATTGCTTGTCCTGCGCCAGGCGGAAGGTGAGCTGGTCGCCGCGGCGTTGGATGGAATCCGGCTCGACGACGCCGCCCACGCGGACGCGCTGGTTCCTCCCCTTGCCTTGGAGCAGTTCGCTCACGGTGTAGTAGTAGGTCTTGGATTGCTGGAAGCCGGAAATCCCTTCCCACACCACCACGGCGAGAATGATGGCGATTCCCACGCCGAATTTCAGTCGTTTGTTTTTCATCAGGCTGGCGCAGCGGACGGACGCCCCGAAGGTCCGGCCACTCCCTTACAGGCCGTCTGACAGCCAAACTAAAATTTTGCACCTTCCGCCCCGGTTAGTCAATCCCCTTTGGCGGCCCGCGGCGTCTGCCGGGCTGAAGCCGGGCTCTACCGGGGTGCCTTGCGGGAGGGCTTGGCCCCGCGATGCAGGCTTCAACTGTTGTACCACTCGGGGATGCGCATCCCGTAATGGCCGCCCTGGTTCAGCAAGCCGCGAACGATACCGCGAGCCACAAACGGAACCGTTCGCGACAGATGGCGGCGCGTGATGCTGCGCCGGCGCGCGTGCCGGCCCCACAGGCTGCTCAGGGTTCGCCCCAACCGCTGGCGCGGCCATAGGAGCGCCATCGCGACAAACAACGTCATCGTCAGGCGGGCCTGGCGCGCGTCGCCGTCCACGTGGGGAAGGAAGTCAAAGTCGCGATAGGTTTGGCCGGTCGGGTCCCACATCTCCGGCTTCCAGTAGGGCGTTCCGGGAAGCGGGGTCAGGGGAATGAAGAAGGTCATGTCGAGGGGAAGCTGGTAGGCGCGGCGCGCGAGCCGCCAGACGCTGCGCGGAGTGTCCGAGGGCAGGCCGTAGATCAACGAGCCCAGGGTGAAGACCGAGGGATAGCGTTCCTCAAGAATACGCAGGGCGGCAGCAACTTCTCCGTTAATATAACCTTTCTTGATAAGCTCCAGGTCTTCCTTCTCCGCGCGTTCGATGCCGAGGTAAAGCTCGTTCAGCCCGGCCTCAATCGAGGTCTCGAGCGCGCCGGAGTTCTCGTCGCGAAGCAGATAATCGGCGCGCACCCAGGCGCTCTGGCCGAGGCGGAGGTTGTCGCGCAGCAGCAGTTCCGCCAGTTGGCGCGGGACGCGGGGGTGAGCGTTGAAGCAGGGATCCACCCAGCCAAGATAGCGGCGGCCGTAATTGCGGACCAGGACGCGAATCTCTTGGCGCAGCCGCTCGGGAGACTTGGTGCGGATCACCGGCGCCAACCGTCCGCCGCGGAAGCGTCCCATCTGCCGCCACAGGACGCAGAACTCGCACACCGCCGTGCAGCCGCGGCTGGATTCGATGGCCGCCAGACCCGCGTGGTTGCGGCTTCCCTGCCCGTAGCGCTCGGCGGGCAGCAAATCGTAGGCGGGAAACGGCAAGTCGTCCAGATTCGGGATGGGCGGGCGATGGCCGGTGAATACGACTTCTTCACCATCGAGAAAATGAATCCCGCGAACCTGGCGAAGATCGCCGGCCTGGCGCGAGCGCAGCGCGGGAATCAACCCCACGATGGTTTCTTCGCCCTCGCCCTGGACCACGACGTCAATCAGCCCCGTCTGCAAGGCCTGCGGGCCGACGTTGCCGAAAAAGCATCCACCGGCGATGACGCGCGCGCCGGCCTCCTTCGCCAGGGCGGCGACGCAAAGGCCTTCGAGGCAGCTCACCGCCTCCTCGCCGATTCCGATGTAAGTTGGCCGGAGCCGCCGGATCTCCGCCGTCACGCTTTTCCAGCCCATTTTGAGCGCGGGCGCGTCCAGGATGGCCACGCGCAGGTCGCGAACCTTCTCGCGCAACGCGGCGGCGAGCGATGCGAAGGCGAGCGGCGGCCAGAAAGCCGATCCCGGGCCGTTGAACGGCCACAAGGGGCGCGGGGGGCGGACAAACAGGAAGAGTTCGTCCATGCTCACGCTCCTTGAAGACGGCGGAAGAGTCCCCAAATCGCCCGCGGCAGCGCCACAAAATTCGCCACAATCAGCGCCGCGTAAATCAGCGAGCCCGCGAAGCCCGTCCATGCCAGCGCTGCGCCGGTCGCGAGCCCGCCCAGATGAACCGCCAGTTGAAGCGCCGCGAGGCTGATCAGCCCGACGAGCGCATAGAGCAGCGGCCGCCCCCTGCGGTTTTTCTCCCACAGGCCAAGCTGCGCGGCCGGGTTCAACATCAGATAATACATTAGACCGAAAGCGAAGAGCTGGCCGGTCAGCGTCCGCACCGCGCCGTTTTGCGCCACCCAGTGGTAGCCGAAGGGCGCCATTTGCACCAGCAGCAGTCCGTGCAGGGCCAGAACGCGCCAGGTCGGCCGCGGGCGGAAAAGCATATAAAGAAGAAACGCGAGCGCGCCGCCCACGTAAAGTCCCGTGCAGCGCTGGCAGAAAGGCAAAACCTCGCCGCCCGGCGCCCAGTTGTGAACCTGGCCGCAGACGTGAGAGAAAATTTGCGCGAGCGGCACCATCGGATTATTCCTTCGAGGTCTTCTCGCCTTCCGGCTGCATCGGCGGATACTGAATCCTGGTCACTTTGCGGTGCGGGTCGCGCAGGTCCACCAGGAAAAGGCCGCGGCCCGCGGGCGCGACGTCGCCCTTATCAAAATGTGCGGTGGAAGCCGCGATGGTTTCACCGTCGGGAGAGAGTGAAATCTGGAATTGCATCCAGGAATCGTCGGCTGAAATTGTGGAGCGGACAATGGGCGCCAGCCGCACGGGTCCGCCCTCAACCGGAATCTCAGCGAGTGAGTACTGCCGGATTTTTTCGTTCTCGGTCGGTGTGATGACCGTGCCGTAAAGGGTCTTCCCGTCGCGGGACCATTCGAGATTGCCAAGCCGGTAGGCCTTGACGGGCATTTCCGGCTTGAGCACCCGTTCCAAACCGCCGTCATTGCAGATGAGAATCATATCTCTCTGATCGGCGCCCAGCGCCGGCATAGCCAGGCGCGCCCCGTGAGGTTCGAAAGCCAGAAGAACTTCGTAATCGGTCACACCGTAAGGAACCAGCGCCTGTTTCTTGAGGGTAAAGAGGGCGTGCAAACGCAGGTTCCTGGGGTCGAGCGCGCCGAATTCGAGGTCGTCGCTGCTTTCGGCGCCTTCCCGCGCATAGGCAACGCGCCCATGGCGATTGTAGAAGATGAGCTCTCGCTCATCCTCCAAATCGCGCAACTTCTTCTTTCCGCTCTTGAGGTCCAATTGCATGAACGCGCCCACTCCAGTTTTGCCCAGATACAGTTTCCCCTGCGATTCCACGGGCGGAAGCACGTAGATGGCATCGTCGGGCTGGAAATCCCGGAGCTTGATGTCCCGGGTTTCTCCTTTCACGCCGATGGGGAAAACCTGAACGTGGGGCCAGCCGGCGGTGACGGTGTCGGTTTCTCTGGTGGCTGTGTTTTTCTTTTTTATATCCTGAGTTTCTCCCCATACCACGATGGCCCGCCTTCCATCGCTGGCCCACACCGCGGATGGAATATAGTGGGAATCATTCCCTGTGAACTCCCGCGAAAAGAGCGAGGTGACGGCGCCGGTCGCCCGGTTATAGACGGCGACGCCGCATTGATCCGTCTGCGGGTTGCGGTAAGTGAAGAGCACTTTCGAGCTGTCGGGGCTCCAGGAAGGCCGGCAGGCCAGCACGTAGAGCAGCGCTCCCAAGAGGCCGATGATTCCCAGAGCCGTATGCAGAGGATTTCGTTTGTCCATGATGGCACCTCCGCCTCAATGTCCCGTTGCCGGAGGCCGGCGCCTGGGGCGCGCGGCCCCGGGTTTTTCAGGACAGATTGCGGGTTGACTCGATCCTTCCATCAGGTTATTCCGTCCCATTTTCTTTCCCGCTCTTTGCGGGCGGGTACTGAATCCGGGTCACCTTGCGCTGCGG
>JAHEKS010000116.1 GCA_024638215.1 Acidobacteriota bacterium
CAGGAGTGCTTGGCGTAAGCCCTCCACGCCAACGAGGAGGACGTGATTTCAAACCTCGCCTGCCACAGTTGGCGAGAGGCCCATGAAGATAAAATTCTGGGGAGTTCGGGGTTCCACACCCACGCCGGAGCGAAGGAATTCCCGTTACGGCGGCAACACACCGTGCATAGAAATCAGGCTCGCTAACGGTACGCTGATTATTCTCGATTGCGGAACCGGCTGCCGGGCGCTAGGTAAGAGTCTGCTTCGAGAGTTCGGGGAGAAGCCGATCGCCGGCTACGTGTTTCTAACCCACTTCCATTGGGACCACATTCAGGGGATTCCCTTCTTCCTCCCGCTGTATCGCAAGGGAAATGCCTTCCTGTACCACTCTGTGCTGCGCAAGGGACAGGAGTTGAAACAGGCCGTCGAAGGTCAAATGATCAATCCATACTTTCCGGTGGATATGACGGCCATGGGAGCCAGCCGCCATTTTTATGAACTGGGCGATCAGCCGATCAACCTCAAGGGCGCGATCATCAGCTCTGCGCCCCTGAATCATCCCGGCGAGTGCGTGGCGTACCGGGTAGACGCTGATGGCGCTTCATTCGTTCTGGCAACGGATACGGAGCCGGGCTCCTACTTCCATGACCGGGCAGTCCGGGAAATCTCCCGCGGCGCCGATGTCCTGGTGTACGACGCCCAATATACTCCTGAGCAGCTTCGAGGAGAGAAGAAGGGCTGGGGCCACAGCTCGTGGGCGGAGGGTGCGCGGATCGCCGAGGCGTGCGGCGTGAAGCGGCTGATGTTGTTCCACCACGATCCTGAAAATGACGACGCTTTCATTGACGGCTTGGTGGAAAAAGCGAGGCAGGAATTTCCCAATGTCTCTGCCGCAAGCGAAGGAGCCGAGATCCATCTGCCGCAAGAGGAAAGCGCCCGCCAGGTCTTGGTCACTGATCACGAGAGGCGCGTCGAGCGGCGTTATCACGTGGAATTGCCGGTTCGGCTGAGCTGGAAGGGTCCCGACGGGCAAACCCGCAGCGCGACAGGCGTCTCTCGAAACATCTCCAGGTCGGGAATCTATTTTATCGCGCCGCGCGACCTGGACTTCGGTTCGCCGCTCGACATGAACCTGTTGGTTCCCGATGAAATCACTCATCGCGGCGATACGCATTTCGAATACCGGACTCGTCCAGTGCGGCAAGTGGATTGCCACGGCGTCCTCGGAAGCCACGTGCCGAGTTTGGGTATCGGTGCGCGCCTCTCGCCCGCCGTCGAGGCAGCACTCGCAAGTTGAGCAGGGCATTGAATCCTGCAGGCAGGAACCGGGCAATACGCCCTTCCCTGGCTGAGTCCGCACGTTCTCGGCCCCCCTCCATTCAGACCTCAACGGTCGCGAGCATGTGGGGAATCGTGCTGCGGCATTCATTCCTGGATTGGCGCAAAAGAGACCTTGTGCTAAATTTGTAGCCGCTCAAAGTGGAGATCAATCATGGCGCGATATCTGGTGACAGGCGGGTCAGGCTTTATTGGTTCCAACATCGTGGACGAATTGTTGCACAGGAACCAGGAGGTGGCGGTCCTGGACAATCTCTCGACGGGAAGGAAGGAAAACCTGGCGGGAGTTCGCGACCGGATAGCCTTCCACGAAGCCGACATCCGGGATCTGGACAAGATTCGTCCACTTTTTCAAAACACCGACTACGTCATTCACCTGGCGGCGCTGCCCTCCGTGCCGCGATCGGTAGCAGACCCGATTACCTCAAACGCCGTGAACATTGACGGCACGCTGAACGTCCTGGTGGCGGCGCGCGACGCCAAAGTGAAGCGCGTCGTCTTCGCGGCTTCCTCCTCGGCGTACGGCGACAATCCCGTTCTGCCGCGCGTCGAAACGCACATGCCGCGGCCGCTTTCGCCCTATGCGCTGACCAAATTGGCCGGGGAGTATTACTGCGTGATGTTCACCCGCCTCTACGGTCTCGAAACCGTGGCTCTTCGCTATTTCAATATTTTCGGACCGCGCCAGAATCCCGATTCCCCTTACACGGGCGTCCTTTCCATATTCATTGCCGCCTACTTGCGCGGCCAGACCCCTACGATTTTCGGCGACGGTGAGCAGTCCCGCGATTTCACCTTCGTGTCGAATGCCGTGGACGCCACTTTGCGCGCTTGCACGGCCGAAGGGGCGGTCGGGAAGGTGATCAACGTGGGGACCGGCGATCGCTACACGCTGAATCAAACCGTGGCGCTATTGAATAAGATGTTTTCGAAGCAGGTCACGCCGGACCACGGCCCGGTCAGGCAGGGTGACGTCCGCGAATCGCACGCCGATATTACCCTGGCGCGGCAGTTCCTGAGTTACGAACCTCTGGTGCGTTTTGAAGATGGCCTGCGAAGAACGGCCGATTGGGCGCGCGCAACGCTTCGTTGAACCACTCGCACTCTTCAGCTTAATCTCGCTTACAAACTCAGGCTGCCTTCAGCAGAGCACGATCTTCTCCCGGTCGTGAGCCACATGGCGCGTGGCATATCGCGTGTCAATCACCAGCCTCGAGTGACGAACCACCATGCCGTAATCAATGCTGGAGTGGTCGGTTGCGATGACTGCCGCGTCATAGTTCGCAAGGTTCTCAGGAGAGAGCTCGACCGAAGCCATTTTGAAATCGTAATGGCGCATTTTGTGCAGCTGCGGGAAGTAGGGATCGTGGTAATCCACCCTGGCGCCCCGCTCTTGAAGCAGTTTGATCAGCCGAAGCGAGGGCGACTCGCGCAGATCATCAATGTCCTTCTTGTAGGCGACGCCGAGAATCAGAATACGCGAGTCCTGCAGGCATTGCTTTCGTTGGTTGAGCGCCTCCGCCATGGCGTTGACCACATGTTCCGGCATTGAAGAATTGATTTGTCCTGCCAATTCGATGAAGCGGGTTGGAAATTCATATTCCCGAGCTTTCCAGGTCAGGTAAAAAGGATCGATGGGAATGCAGTGTCCTCCCAGGCCGGGCCCGGGATAAAACGGCGTGAACCCGAAGGGCTTGGTTTTGGCGGACTCAATGACTTCCCAAATATTGATTCCCATCCTCATGCAAAGCAGCTTCAGCTCGTTCACCAGCGCGATGTTGACGCAGCGATAGATGTTTTCCAAAAGTTTGGTCATCTCGGCGGCACGAGAGGACGAGACCATGACCGTCTGGCCAAAAGCCTGCCCGTAGAGAGTCTGAGCGGCGAGGGCGCTTTCCGCATTGACTCCTCCGATAACCTTGGGAATCTGGTGAGTCTGGAAATTCTTGTTCCCGGGGTCTTCGCGCTCCGGCGAAAAAGCAACGAGAAAGTCCGACTCCAGCTCTATCGGCGATGTTACCGTCTTCCCATCCGTGGTGTAGGCGGAAAGCGGGCAGCGGAGTCCCGACTTGCTGAGGATGGGCAGCAGAAGCTCGTCGGTTGTTCCCGGATAGGTTGTGCTTTCAAGAACAATCAGGTGGCCGGGGCGAACATGGGGCGCCACAGCCCCGGCGGTCCCACGAATAAAAGAAAGGTCGGGCTCGCGGTGTTCGTCCAACGGCGTAGGAACGCAAATCAACAATGCGTCCACGTCGCGGACAAGCCGGAAGTCCGTCGTCGCACGAAACCGCTTGGCCTTCAGTTCCTCGGCAACGGACGCGGCAGGAATGTGAACAATATAACTTTCCCCGCGCTCCAACTTTTCAACTTTTTCCGGGTCAACGTCAAACCCGATCGTCGCAAACCCCTTGCGGGCAAACAAAAGAATCAGCGGCAGCCCTACGTACCCGAGGCCCACCACGCCGACGGTCGCCTTCTTTTCTCGGATTTTTGAAATCAACTCTGCGGTCGGTGTCTGCTTGCCGCCTGCTGCATCTTGTCTGGTCATCAGCTCTCCCTCAGATTGTGTTTTTCGCTTCTGCGTGACGCCCGCCGGACGGATTATAGCAGCCTTGCCCGTCTCAGAGAGTGGCGCGCTCGCCACCGCCCGCGGAGATACGATTCGAATTGGAACATTCTGCTTTGCTTGCGAACGCCGGAAGAGCGCACGGGCGGTCGCGACGCCGAGGCGTTCCGGGTTCTCTCAAGGCAAGGTGCAACGATTCTGCGAATTCATTACTTGGTCTCCATAACGTGCACACCATCCCAGATCCCCTGCGGCGGCTCGGCGATGTAGTCGCGACACCTTTCCAGAAACACGGCGCTCGGGCCGTCTTCCGGATAGTCGCGCCTCAATTCTCGAAAAACACCGATCGCACTCTCCCACTGGCCGCCCCGATATTCTTCCAAGCCCCGGCCGAAACGCTCGATCAGGTCCCGGTGGTGGTCGTACGCTTCGATGCGGCCGAGGAGCTCGTAAATTCTGACCGGTTTCTTTTTTCCCTTGACGCGAATGAAGTCAAGTTCGCGCGCCACAAATTTCCCTCGTACCTGCTCGTACGCAGACTCGCTGATAATCAGATGCGTGGCGAATTCCTTGTTGAGGCCCTCCAGCCGCGAGGCCAGGTTCACGTTATCGCCCATGACAGTGTAATTGAAGCGGAGCCGGGATCCCATGTTGCCGACCAGCACCGGCCCGGAATTGACGCCGACACCGATGTCGATCCGCGGCCGGCCCTCCGCCTCCCATCCCGCCTGCATCCGCTTGAGCGTATCGAGCATTTGGAGCGCCGCCTGGCAAGCCCGCTCCGCATGGTCGGGCTGGGGATAGGGTGCTCCCCAGAAGGCCATGATGGCGTCGCCGATATACTTGTCGAGCGTACCCCAATTCTTGAAAATCGTGTCCGTCATCTCGGAAAGGTACTGGCTGAGGAGCTCGACCAGTTTCGACGGTGACAATCCCTCCGAAATGGTTGTAAATCCGCGGATGTCCGCAAACATCACGCTCAGCTCTTTTTCCTCGCCGCCGAGGTGAACCTGCTCCGGATTTTCGAGCAACTGGTTGATCAGGCTGTGCGCCATGTAATGCTGAAACACGCCTCGAACCTTCCGCTTCTCCTTTTCCTCGAAAAAGAAACGATAACTGATAATCGCCGCGTAGTTGGTGGTCAAAGTCGCTGTGGGCAGGAACACCAAAATCCAGATGCGATGGTAAGCAAAGAGATCATATGCCAGCCAAACGAAAAACCCCAGGACCACAATCACAATGGTCGTTGCGCGTATCGGCGAAACATATCCCAGCATAATTCCAGTGCCGAGGCTGAACAGAAGGATGAACCCGAGGTCGATCATATTCTCAGGAATTCCTCGCTGGACGAACTGGCCGTTCAGGATGTTGTCGATCAAATTTGCGTGGACCTCGACTCCGGGGAATTCCATCTGCTGGAAGGGGGTGACAGCGAAGTCGCCAATTCCTGTGGCCGTTGGCCCGATAAGAACAAGCTTATCGCGGAAATCTTCTGGGGGCAGCTTATGGAGGACCAAGTCCCCCAGCGAATACCGTGTATAGGTGTTGCCCGGGCCGTGGTAATTTACACGAACGTACCCACCTGAGTCTGTGGGGATGGTTTTATTTCCGAAGTCAATGCCCGCCACGCCGTTCTCGCTAAAGTTCAAGGGAACGTCCTGGAGCTGATAGCCCATGTACGCCAGCGCCGCCGCAACATCAAGTGAGGGATAGAAATTCGTGCGGTTTGGGTTTAGCCCGTCCTTGTAGCGTGCAACAAGGGGAACTCTTCTTACGGTCCCATCCGGATCGGGAATGACGTTGAAGAAGCCGAGATTCATGGAGTTCAAAGCGAAACTCCGCAGGTCAGGCGAGACCGCCGGAGGGTCGTTGAGAACACTCTCAAAGTTTGTACCAAAATTTGCGTGGTGCATTATGGCAGGATTATAAGTTTGGTATGACATGACCTCCAGAAATTGCCTAGCGATTTCGGCATTTTTCGCGTTTGAGTTTTGCTCGGCGGCACTTTCGTTGGTTGTGAGGAAAAAGTACCCCAGAATGACGTTCGTGTGGGAGTCCTTCTTCATCGCGCGGCTGAGCGCATCTTCGAATTTCTTGTCGTTGTCCGCTTGAGCGAGCAACGCATCTAGGTTGTCCTCGAATCGCTGGCTCGGTTGCCCGCCAACCTGAGCCGTGCATGCCTGCTTGACCTTCTTCAGTGCTTCGAGGGCTGAATTCTCGTCCGGCTGAGGAAAAGTAATATCGAAAGCCACGACCCGCGCCCCCGCCTCGCGCAGAAAATCCACCGCGTCGGCAAAATAGCTGCGTGGAAACGGCCAGTGGCCTAGCTCGTATTCACTTTTCTGATCGATGGCTACAATCACGATGCGTTTGTCATGAGCTATCGGACCGCGGTGCAAGAACCACCAGTCGAGTGCCTTGAGCTCGAAGCCTGCCAGGTACTGCAGCCAAGCTGGTGAGTTCGGTTCATATTGTAGGGGAAGGTAGTTGTAGAGCACTAAGCTCAGGACGCAGATGGATAGGCTGATACGGAAGGCAGGGCGCACCCGACGAGCAAACTTGCCGAGACGCGGAATCAGTTTCGTCAGTTTCATCGGTCCGTGATTGAGGCCGGAGAGCCGTCAAGCCTCCCGGACGAGACCGTGAAGATTGTAGCAGGAAATGAATGCTCTATCCTTTCGAACCTTCACGGGCCGCAGCCGCAGGGGGTGGAGGGAGAAACGGTGGACTGGTTGGACTGGTTGATGGCCGTGGTGGCGGCGTTGCCGGCATCGGTGGCGGCGTTGCCGGCCGCCGTGGCGTTCGCGAGCGCTGTGTTGGCTTGATTGAGCGCGCTGGAGGCGTCATTTGCCTTGGTCAGCGCCGTGACTCCCGCCACCGCCGAGACGCCGCCCGCCGCCACGGCGGCCGCGGAGCCAACCGACATCGTCGTTCCCGCGCCGCTCACCCCCTGCGCCGCTCCTCGCGCTACCGGTTGCGCGCCTCCGGTCGTCTCTGTCGTCCCGGGCTGCGCAGCCGCGTGCAGACCGGGCTGAACCTCCGTCCGGTTCAACGCCGTCTGAAGCTCCGCCGCGTTGGTCGCTGCCGCCGCCGTCGGCGCCGCTCCCGTCAGCACCGTCGTGCTCTGACCCGCCTGCAGTTGCACTCGGCCGCGCACCGACGGGTTGATGTTCTCTACCGTCACCTTGCCCTCAATGCAGATCACGCGCGTCGAAGTCGGGGTCGCTTCCACTACGAAAATCGTTCCCACCACCCCGATCACTGCGGTCTGCGTGCGCATCTCGAAGCTCGCCCCGGGCTTGGTCAGCTTTACTACCTGGCTGCGCACGCGTCCCAGCGTCAACTCCACCTGCGTCTGCTGCGTCTGTGGGTTGTGCTCAATGATGCTCATCTGAGAGCGCGCCCCCACGTTCAGCACCGAGCCGTCCAGCAGTTGAATCCGCACCCGGCCCGCTTCCACTGTCTGGACCATGTCCTGCCAGTTCACGCCATCATTGAGATGCAGAGGCAGGTCCGTCGTCTTCCCCTGCCTTTCAATAATCTTCGCACTCGGAATCTCGCCGCTCACCTCGCCCGCTTTCCTCACCCCTTGCGGCGCTTCCGCTGCCGCGCCCGCTCGCAGCTTGGAGGGCCGCAGAGACACGCGACCCGGCTCGCGAGAGGGTACCTCCAGCCGTGCCACCTCTCCCGCCTGCAGGTGGATCCGTTGTGAGGCCGGGGTTCGACCCAGAATTTCCAGCTCGCCCCGCTCCGCCCTCACTTCCGCTGCCCCGCCGACCGCCGCAATCCGCCCCACCGCCGCCACGCCGCCGCGCCCGCGCAATTCCACCTGGCGGCCCAGGACTTCCACCCGTCCCCCGGCTGACGGACCCGCTTGCGAAACCGTCACCACCCCCTGCTTCAGCCGCAACTCCTCCGCCGTCCCTCTTGCTGCCAACTCCACCTCGCCCTGCTCCCCAAGCGCCACCGTCATCCCCGAGCGCAGCCGCATCACTGCCGCTGCATCCTTCGCCGTCCGCACCGTGTCGCCTTCATAAACCGCCGTCGCAGCCGGCACGGCCACCCCACCCAGCCACACTTGGCCGCGCACCGACATCACGCCCAGCACCCCTCGACTTCGCTCGGGACTTGCAGCCCCTCGAATTGTTTTGGGGCTTCCCGCCCCCAGCGCCACGCAGGCAGAAAGCAGCACGCTCGCCATCACCTTCCAACTCGCCGGCATATGAGTGTTGCCACATCTTCGGCTCCGCCCTTCGGCTTTGCTCAGGGTCTTCGACATGTTTCCCCTTCCTGGTCCCCCCGCCTCCGCGGGGGCAAGCCCTCCGTTTTCGCGGGGGCAGGCTCTCCCCTACTGCACCTGAAGCGTCAGCTTCACCTGATGCTCCAGCGGCGGCGTGCTCGAGTCCGTCACCACCCCTGTCGTCGTCCCCGGCGCCACCGTCCCCGTCACCACAATCGTGTACGTCCCCCGCATGCTCCGTTCCACGCCCACCGGCGGCGCCGTCCCTCCGCCTCCGCAACTCCCCCACATCGCCACCGCCGCGAGCACTGCCACTCCCATTGCCAGCCGCACTTTGGGCGCAAGTCGCCAGCCGCTGTCAATCAACATGCGACAACCGGCAATCCCCAGCAGCATCGCCAGAATCCAAACGGAAACCGGGAGGCGCGAACCGGGAATCGGCAGTTGCGGTCTCCTCTCCATTCCCACCGGCGCCAGCGCCCCGCTGGAGGTCTGCACCTTCACGCGCACCTGCACCGGCGTGCCGTTTGCCACGTTCACCGCCGACGGCGTCACCGTGCAACTGCCCCCCGCCGGCGCTCCCGCGCAACTGAGCGCTACCTGCCCTGTCAGCCCGTTCACCGGCACGATGGATAGCGCGTAGCTTGCCGTCCCGCCCGCCGCAACCGCCGCCTGCGTCGGATACGCTGTGAACGAAAAATCCGAAAACAGCACCTGCAGGTACAGCGTCCGCTGTATCGCGTCCGCCGAAGTGCCCGTCACTTGGAAATTCTTGATGCTGTCCGCCACCGCCCGCAGGTTCGCCATCGTCAGCAGGCTCTTCTGCGGATTCTGAATCGTCCCGGGATTGAACGCGCACATCGCCGGCTCCGCGTTCACGCAGGCCAGCGCAATCTCATCCGTCCCCTGGCACGTCGCGGCCGGCTCCACCGTGAACGTCGTCCGGTCCGCCCCCCGCAGCACCCGCTGGGTGGCTTGCGCCGCGGCCAGCGGACACGGCGGCTTCCCCGTCCCCGTCAGCGAAACCGGGGGCGGGCTCACCGGCGCATTCGAGGTGATGGTCAAACTCCCCGTCGCCGTCCCCTCGACCGTGGGGTGGAACGTCACGCTCACTTGGCAGTTGTCCCCCGCCGCCAAAGTCCCCGTCCCCACCGGGCAGGTGTCCCCGCTGATCGCAAACACCGCGCTGTCGCTGGTCTGAATGTTCGAAATCGAAAGCGGCCCGTTGCCGGAATTCGTGATCGTCAGCACCCGCGGCGGACAATCCATATTCAATGGCGTGTCCGGCATCGTCAACGACGTCGCCGAAAGCGTCACCGCCGGCGTTCCAACACCTGTACCGGTCAGAAGTATCTGTTGTGGGCTGTCAGCCGCGTTGTCGGCAATACTTACGGCGGCGCTCCGGGTCCCGATGGCCGAAGGCGTGAACGTTACATTGAAGCCGCAACTCGAGCCGGCCGCCAGAGTCGTGCCGCAAGTATTGGAGGTAATGCCAAAATCGCTCGCGTTGGTGCCGGTGGTCGCAATGTTCCCGCTGAAGGTCAAGGTGGCGTTGCCGCTGTTCGTCAGCGTCACGGGGTGCACGACACTGCTCGTTGTGTCCACTGTAGCGCTGCCGAAGTCGATTCTGGTCGGCGGCGAGAGCGTCACTGCCGGTGTGGTCGCGACGTTAATCTCGCCCTTCACGGTGATTCCAGCCACTTCAGGGCTGAAGACTGTGTACTGGACAAGTTGATTGCCCGTCGCGATGTCTATTTTGTACACCTGGGTACCGGAAAGATCTGCGGTCCAGAAGGATGTGCCGTCAGGGTCCAGGTTGAGTCCGAACAATTCTCCGCTCCCCAGCGAAGAGTAGGTTTGGACGATATTTCCCGAGGAATCAAGAAGATAGATATTCACCGAATCGGCCACTAGGACGTCGCCATCGGGACGAATCCGCAAGGCATAAGCAGACTGGCCGATATCCAGTCCGTCCGTAAAATCGGGCAACTGCGTCTGAGTGCAGACATTGTACCGCTTGATGCTTATCCCCAGGGAGGTGTAATAGATTGTGCATTGGTCTGCGGCCAATTCAATCCAATTCGTCCCACTGACATCCGGGGCCCCGTTGAATTTGTACAGCAGGCTACCGCTGGGATCAAACTCATAGATGTAAGTGTCATTGAGGGCTCCGGTGGAAGCGTTTCCAACGTAGGCATTTCCTATCCCGTCGAAAAGTATGGACTCGGGGTAGCCCACGAGGGCGAGAGTGGTATAGTCGGCAAAAGTTTTCAGCAGATTGCCGTTGCTGTCGAACTCCAGAATCTTGCGGTCCCCGAATGCGGCGGCATAAAGGTTTCCCGAACTGTCAAAGGCCATGCCGGCGATGTGGCCGGTTACTCCCGTGTCAATCACCTGGATGAGGTCCCCCGTCGCGCTGCGGCGCTGGATTTTTCCGTTGCCCACGCCCAGGAAGACCTCTCCCTTGGCAAAGGGAACCGGACTCGCGGTTCCGGAGAGAGAGATGTCGAGCGGGCTTGTCGCGGTGTCATCCGTGATGACCAGTGTCCCGGTGACCGCACCCAAGGTTAAGGGCCTGTAAGTCACGGTGATCGTGCAATTCGCTCCGGCCGCCAAGCTGCTTGGACAATCGTTGGTCTGAGTAAACTGATACGGCAGACTGCCGTCTGTTTGCGGGTTGCAAGAGGACTGGTTCGGGTCATTCGGATTACAGGGAATGGCCTGTGGGTCAACCACAGACACAGTCAAGCTCCCCAGCGGACCGGTGCCGGTGTTGGTGATGGGGAAGGTCTGGGGGGTCGCGGTCGTCCCGACGTCGTGAGTCCCGAAATCCAAGGGGGTGATCGACGCGCTGGAAACCAATGCGGTGGGGACGCCAGTGGACAGGCCCGTTCCCGTCAGCGTCACCTGCTGCGGGCTGTCGGCGGCGTTGTCTTGGAAGGTCAAGGTTGCGGACTCACCGCCAATGATGCTTGGCGTGAAGGTGGCGATCACCGTACAGACCGCGCCCGCCGCAACCGTCTGCCCGCTGCAACCATCCGAGGTCACAGCGAAATCCGTTGCGTTTGTGCCCGAAAGCGAGAGCGCATTCGCGCCGAAGATCAGATTGGCGCTGCCTGCGTTGGTCACCGTCAGGGTGGCCGTCGAGGTCCTCCCGTCCGCGACGCTCTCGAAGGCGAGTGGCGAGGGCGAAGCAGAAAATACCGGAGCCGGCGGCTGCTGCAACAGGATTGAGACCGTGCCGTCCCCCTCGTTCGGCGTGGCAAAATCGAGGCGGCCGTCGCCGTTGAAGTCCCCTACGCCTACCCGAGATGGCTGGGTGCCTGTGGCCGGAGGCGAGGCTGTGGCTGTGAAGGTCCCGTCTCCGTTGCCCAGCAGAATGGTCAGGCTATTGCCGTTTGCGACTGCCAACTCCAGCTTGTTATCGCCGTTGAAATCTCCCACAGCCGCCGAAAGAATGTTCGTTCCAACGAACCCGGGAGAGCTGGGTGCGGGCCCAAAAGTGCCATCGCCCTTGCCGAGCAGGATCGTCACGTCACCGCTGGAACCGTTCGTGACCGCCAAATCCGGATTGCCATCGCCGTCGAAGTCCCCCGCCACAATTGGATCTCCCAGCGCCACCGTAAAGAGGTCCGTTTCGACCGTCATGGGCGAGCCAGAGGCCTCCGTGAATGTCCCATCCCCGTTGCCGCGCAGAATGTCCACAACGGTGTTGCCGCCTTCCAAGACGGCCAGGTCCAGCTTCCCATCCTTGTCAAAGTCGCCTACCGCGATTCCATCCGCGCCGAGTGGTTCAGTGATTGGCGAGCCAGTCGCCTGCGTGAACGTTCCATCCCCGTTGCCGAGCAGAATGGTCACGTTGCCGCTTACGGCAGAGGAATTGACGGTGCCGCCGGCGCCACCGACAGCCAAGTCCAGCTTCCCGTCACGGTTGAAATCCCCCGCCGAAATTGCGACTGCGCCACCGTTATCCATGATCAGCGATCCTGCCGCAGGCGTGAACGTCCCATCTCCGTTGCCGAGCAAGATGCTCACGCTACCGCTCACGTTGAAGGCTCCGTTGTTCGCGACCGCCAAGTCGAGGTTCCCGTCACCGTTGAAGTCCCCCACGGAAATGGCCTGGGGCGTGGTTCCGACCATTAGGGGCGAGCCGGAAGCCTGCGTGAACGTCCCATCCCCCTTGCCGAGCAGAATGGTCACCGTGTTGGCTAGGGAGTTCGCGACCGCCATATCCAGCTTACCATCAGCGTTGAAGTCCCTCACGGCCACGGCCAACGGTCCGGATCCCACCGTTAACGGCGACCCGATAGCATTGGTGAAAAGGGTTGAAACTGAGGGCGCGATGATGGTGAAAAAAACAACATTCGACTTTCCGCCGCCAGGCGTGGGGTTGACGACCGTCACCGAAGCTGTGCCGGGCACAGCGATATTGGCGGCGGGGACAATGGCCGTCACTTGCGAGCTGGAGACAGGGGGGTTAGTGGTGAGCGGCACACCGTTCCAGTACACCGTCGCGCCGCCCGAAAACCCCGAACCGTTCACTGTAAGTGTGAACTGCCCGCCGCCCGGCACGGCCGCGTCCGGCATGAGAGGCTGGCTAATAAATGGCACCGGGTTGGGCACCAAGGACTGCCCGAGCAAGGCTGCCGGGACCGCCAGGAAGACGAAGAATGCTGCAATAAGGAAGGAAAATAAGATAGCGCTGATTAGAGAGCTTGCGAGGGCATAGCTGCACACGTCAACTGGGACGTTCCGGCCTTTACGCATCAGGGCTTCTCCATGCCGCATTTCTCTTCGGTTATCAACTTATGAACGCCACCCATGCGGTTGGAAAGCTATTATCACACCCACCCACCAAAGTCAATGAATATGCAGTTGCCGGACGGCTCTGTGTGTGTTTTCGCACGCATGTTTTGCGGCTGTTTGAGCAAATTTCGAGCGAGATCCCCCCAGCCAATCGCAAAGCCTCTTCCGTTGCCTGCCGATCCAGAGGTCCTCGGAGGGCCCAAGGAAGCCGGGCGCGGACCTGCCTGTCAAACAGGCCAACCCTCGGCAGCCGGCAATCTCCTGTATCGGGGCTGAAGGGGACAACTTGCACATCGGAGTGTGGCTAAAGGCGGGAAGCTTCCGGGGACGCACGTCATGCGCATCGGGCCACGGCCCGGGTAAGAGCGGCGACGACGCGATCCACCTGAGTCTCCGTCAGGCCATTGAAGAACGGCAGGGCCACACAACGCTGCCCCATGGACTCGGTGACGGGCAAGTCGCCCTCTTTGCAGCCCCACTGCTCCCGGATGTAAGGCTGCAAGTGCACGGGAGAGAAATATCCTCGCGTGGGAACCCCTTCTGCTTGCATCGCTTGCATGACCAAGTCGCGATTGACACCCTCGGCCAAAGTCACCACGTATAAGCACCAACTCATGCGGACGTGAGGCCGCACTGCCGGCGGGCGAACCCAGTCCAATCCGCGTAGCCTCTCGCTGTACATCCCGGCCACGCGCTCCCGCTTGGCCAGGAAGCTTTCGAGACGTTTGAGCTGGGAAACCCCCAGG
>JAHEKS010000380.1 GCA_024638215.1 Acidobacteriota bacterium
GAATCGGCCGCCAGGACTTCTTGCACTTTGGCCGCGGCGACTTGCGAGGCGAGGGCCGAAACGCCGCTGCCGACGAGGACGGCGGAAACGCTGCCGCCCGTCGAGCGCGCGAGCTGCTGGCCGGCGGCCAAAGCCTCCCACGCGGGGCGGGAAACCTTTCCGCCCTGATGCTCCACAAAAACCAGAATTTCGTCAGGCATAGTCAGACTCGTCTTGTCCGAAGTTCTTCCGGGGTTCGTCCCGGACGTCGCGTCTCCCACGCGCACGGGGCGCGTTTCAGTCGTGCCGGGGCCAGTCAGCGCGAACGGCCCAGTCGAAGCTATTGCCCTTCCGCAGTCGTCGCCGGGAAGGCACGGACGAAGCCCTCAGATTTCTCGGCCTTTTCAGCTTTTTCTGCTTTCTTGGGCTTCTCCGGCTTTTCGGCGCCCGGGGTCTCAAACGAAGCCAGGGTTTCGCAAACCAGTTCGAGCGGGATGGTCTTGTAGAACTTCCCGGCTTCGAACTTTTTGATCTGCTCTCGCCACGCGGCATTGGTTCTTGCCGCATCCAGCGCATCCTTATCGCGCCAGTAAACCAACCACAAATATTCGGGCTTGCGGGCCTCAAACACCTTGATGAATTGCGCGTCCACGCAACCATCCAGCTTCTTGAGCGTCGGCAGCGTCACCTGCCGGCCGAACTTTTCATAATCTTCGGCCCGCTTCTTGCGGCCCTTCATTCTCCAGATATGCACGAACATAAGATCTCCTTCCGCGGTCAGATGATCCGCGCTTCGTTCCTGAGCTTGTCCACCAACCGGGCTGCGATCTCCTTGGGGTTCCCTTCCAGGAATTCGGTCTGAGACTTCTTGACGGGGACGTACACCTTGGAAATGGTTTGCCGCGGCGCAAGGTCCTGAGCGCTCAGCCCCAAATCCGCCGCGGTGAGCTTTTGGAGCGGCTTATTCTTGGCCGCCATGATGCCTTTGAGCGAGGCGTACCGGGGTTTGTTGATGCCCGACTGAATCGCCAGGAGCGCCGGCATTGGCATCTCGATCCACTGGAACCAGCCTCCCTCCAGTTCGCGCTTGACCTTGAGCGCCTGCCCCTCGACCTGAATTTCCATGATGATGGTCGAGTGAGGCAGGCCCAGCATTTCGGCCAGGATGACCCCGGTCTGGGCAAAGCCGAAATCGTCCGACTGGAGGCCGGTGAGGACCAAGTCGGGTTTTTCCCGCTCGATGGCCCGGCCCAGGGCGCGCGCGGTCGCGTGGGCTTCGAGCCCATCGAACGCCGGGTCATCCAAATGCAGGGCGCGGTCGGCTCCCTTGGCCAAGGCCTCCTTGATAGCTTGTCCGACGCGCGCCGGCCCGAGCGAGCAGACGACCACTTCGCCGGAATGCTTTCCCTTCAGGCGCAGGGCTTCTTCGAGCGCGTACATATCAGGCTCGTTGACCTGGAAGCTGACGTCCTTGGTTTCAATCCAGGTGCCGGCGGAGTTCAACTTAAGAACCGCGTCGTGCGCCGGCACTTGTTTCAGACAGACAACGATTTTCACGCCGGATGAACCTCCCGGGCCCTTGCTGGCGCAAGGCTCCGCACCTCAGACGGGGAATGACCCTCCCCGTACGCGGGCCTCGATCCGCGCCTCAGGCGAGATGGAGTGTCGGGTCAACGAGACGGCCGGCGGAAGCTTCCGCCGGCCTATCCGTCAAAGCGTTTGAAAAGCAAAGCCGCGTTCGTCCCGCCGAAGCCGAAGGAGTTCGACAGCGCGTACTCAATCACTGCCGGCCTCGCCTGGTTGGGAACGTAATCCAGGTCGCACTCCGGATCGGGATTCTCGTAATTGATGGTTGGCGGCAAAATCTGATCGCGCAGGGCCAGCGTGGTCAAGCCGGCCTCCAGGCCTCCGGAGCCACCCAGCAAGTGGCCGGTCATGGACTTGGTGGAGCTGACCGGAACCTGGGCCGCGTGGGCGTTGAAAACTTTGTGAATTGCCAGTGTTTCGGTGCGGTCGTTGACCGGGGTCGAAGTGCCGTGCGCGTTGATGTAGTTCACCTGGCCGGGCAGAACCTTGGCGTCGGCGAGGGCGATGGTCATGACGCGAATGGCTCCGCTGCCGCCTTCCGCCGGCTGCGCGATGTGGTACGCGTCTCCGGACATGCCGTAGCCCACCAGTTCGGCCAGAATCTTCGCGCCCCGTTTCCTGGCAAATTCCAATTCTTCGAGGATCACGATTCCCGATCCTTCGCCGATCACAAAGCCGTCGCGGTCGCGCTCGAAAGGGCGGCTGGCCTTCTCGGGCTGGTCGTTGCGGGTGGAAAGCGCGCGCATGGCGGCGAACCCGCCCACGCCCAGCGGCGTGATGGCGGCTTCCGCGCCGCCGCAGATCATCACATCGGCGTCGCAGCGCTGGATGAGGCGGAACGAATCCCCGACCGCGTGGGCGCTGGCCGAACAGGCCGTCGAGGTGGCGGAATTGGGGCCCTTGGCGCCGTAACGAATGGAAACGAATCCTGAGGCGAGGTTGGCAATGGAGGCGGGAATGAAGAAGGGCGACACGCGACGCGGCCCACCCTCCAAGAGCGCCGAGTGTTCGCGCTCGATGACGTCGAACCCTCCGATGCCGGAGCCGATGAAGACTCCCGTGCGCTCGCCAAGATCGGGGGTGATCTCGAGCTGGGCTTGTTGGAAGGCGAAGTGGCTGGCCGCCAGGGCGAACTGAATGAACCGCCCCATCTTCTTCAGTTCCTTCTTGTCAACGAACTGAAGGGGGTCGAAGTTCTTCACTTCCGCGGCGATGGTGGTGGAATATCCCGTGGCGTCAAAAAGGGAGATGGGTGCAACACCACTCTTACCCGCCAGGATGTTCTTCCAGGTTTCGTCGGTGCCAATGCCCAGGGCGCTGACCAGTCCCACGCCCGTTACGACGACTCTGCGAGCCAAACTCAATCCCTCCTTTCGCGCCGCGCCTCGGGACGTTCAGTTCTTGGGAGACTTGGCGTGGGATTGAATGTAGTCGACGGCGTCCTTGACGGTCTGGATCTTCTCGGCGTCCTCGTCGGGAATCTCGATTTCGAACGCCTCTTCAAAGGCCATCACCAGCTCGACGATATCGAGGGAGTCTGCGCCCAGGTCGTCTATGAAATGCGCCGTGGGCGTCACTTCCGCTTCGTCCACTCCGAGCTGCTCTACAATGATCTGCTTGACTTTGTCATCCATCGAAGCCATCTCGCGAACCTCCTCGCTTTACATGGGGCGGCCATTCTAGCTTCTGCCCCGGGCAGGGTCAAGCGTCCTCGTGCCAGTCTACTTGACCTGCTACGCCATGTACATTCCACCGTTGATATTGAGCACGTGGCCGGTGATATACCGGGCCTCCTCGGAGGCCAGGAAGGCCACACCGTAGGCCACCTCGCAGTCCGCCCCCATACGGCCCATGGGGATCATGCCCATCAGCTTCTCGCGGATCTCCGTCGGCAACTTCTCGGTCATGGGCGTGGCAATGAACCCGGGCGCGATCGCGTTCACCGTGATGTTGCGGCGCGCCACCTCGCTCGCCACGGCCTTGGTCAGGCCAATCACGCCGGCCTTGGAAGCAATGTAGTTGGCTTGGCCGACGTTCCCCAC
>JAHEKS010000381.1 GCA_024638215.1 Acidobacteriota bacterium
TGGCGGCGCGCGAAAGGCCGCTTTGGTCCGGCGCTTTTTCCATGTTGCAGCGCACCTTGGTGGCGAGGATCACTCGCTGGCGGCGCCCGGCCAGAGCTTTGCCCAGAATCGTCTCGGCCTTGCCCTGGTTGTACATGTTGGCGGTGTCGAAGAAATTGATGCCCGCGTCCAGGCAGCGGTCGACCATCTTGCACGATGCCGCCTCGTCCGCTTGCGAGCCGAAAGGCATGGTGCCGAACGAGAGCCGCGAAACCTTGAGGTCGGTATGAGGAAGAGTGCGGTATTCCATGTTCGCTCCTTGGAGATGTGCCGTTGAGAAGCGTTCGGCCGCGCCGGGCCGCCGAGAGCCTGCCGTTACCTTTCGGGCACCTTCCGTGGGAATCGGTTACAATGGGTTACGATGCTGGAACCCAAGCTCTTGCAGCTCGCCTACGAACTCGAATGGCTCGGCGTCGAGCTCGAATACGTCGGGCAGAAACATGCCCACCAGGGGTTTCCCAACGCGGGAGCAACCTGGGCGGCTTTCCTGGAAAAACAGCGCGGCGTGCTGATCACCGCGGATAAAATCGAGCGCGAGCTGAAGACCTCCGTGCGCTTCAATCCCACTGCGCTCGTCGGGGTGGACTTTCCCCTCCAGGAAGCCCTGGAAGCCCTCACCGAGCTGCTGGCTGCCGTCGAGGACATCAAGCAAACCGCCATCGTCGCCGTGCATAGTCTGCCCACCAAGGTCCGCGCCTTCACGCGCATGGTCAGCAGCTATCTGGATACGGCGAGCACGACCAGCGGCTGAAGTCCGCGTTCCCTCAACTTGCTTGCGCGCGCCCGGCCCGCGCCATGACGGTTTATCAGTTTGCTCGAAAAAGCGTGTCATCCTGAGCGCAGCGAAGGATCTCGTTTCCCTACAGAACCAAAAGCAGATGCTTCGCGGAGTTTACCCTGAGCCCCTTCGCTACGCTCAGGGCCGTTCGCAGAGGAGAGGCGAACGGGCTCAGCATGACACAACCGCCGTGCGCTCAGCATGACAAGAAACCAAGTCTCTCTCACTCGTTCCAGCCTTCGTGTTCCTGCCAGTCCACGATGCGGTAGTGCATTTCTTCGCGCGGCAACTCTTTCCAGATCTTCTTCCCGCCCTCGTCCAGGTTGCCGTCCTGGGACTGATAAATCCAGCTCATCTCCTGCTTCAGCGCCGCGGCCTCGCCCGACAGATACACCGGAGCTTTTTCGTAGTGATAGGGCGCGGGCTTGTAGCCGCCCGCTCCGTAAGCCTGGTCGGCGAGAATCACGGTGTCGGGGCTGAGCTCCTTCTTGCTTAGCAGTTCCTGGCAGGCTTTGACCACGAACCAGTTGGTGGTGCGGTGGTCCACGTGGCGCTCGTCGGGATGCGCGGTGGCGATGAGCGCGGGATGGAATTCGGCGATCAACTGCTTGAGTTCGGAAATGACCGCATCGCGCGCAAAAGGCAGGTTGGGCTTGACGACGTTGGTGTAAGGCGAGTGGTCGCTCGCGAGATAAACGGAAAGGTAGGGAATTTTGATGTGGTGAAACCAGATTTCGCCCGAGCCGCCGTCCGGCAGGCCGAGGATGGAGAGTTTGTCACGCGCAAGCCCGATGTGTTCGAGCGCTTCGGCGCTTTCCTCCATGCGCACCAATCCAAACTCGCGCGCTTCGTTCGGCCCGCAGGGCTTGAAATAGTAGCGCTCGCACTCACCCACGTCGCCGCCCGTCATGATGATCACGCGCACGGGAATTCCCGCTTCGACGGCGGCGCGGATCAGACCTGCGTAGAAATGCTCGTCGTCCTCGTGCGGCGCCACCACCAGCACGGAAGCCGGCAGCGTGTTCACGGCGAAGTCGGAAGCGACCACAGCTTTCGCGGCCCCGCCCGCATTTGCCAGCGAAAGCTTGAGCGAATAAGTTCCCGGAGCCAACGAAGCTGGCAGGGTCCAGGCCTCCCCACTGAAATCCTCGGACTTTCCGGGCGGCAGGTGCAGGTTGGATGCCAGCACCGCTTCGTGCAATTGTCTTCCGCTTGCATCCGAAATCGCCGCGCGAAGTTCGAGCCCGCTCCATGCTTCTGTCCCAGGATTCGAGAGCGTCCCTTTCACCGCAAGAGCATCACCCGGGCGAAACATGGTATGAGAGTGATCCAGCCGGATGACGGAGGAAACCTCACCGGGAGGATAAAACTCGCGGTACTTGGTGAAATCAATGTCGGAATTGTAAGGGTGCGTGTAGGCGAGGTTGCTGTAGGGCTTGGGCAGGTCGGCGCTCGCGGTGCGGATGATGGCGGGCTTCGTGAACTGCATGTCGTAGAGCACGGTGCGGTCGGCATTCCACACCGCCACGGTGTACTGGTCAACCTCGGGCGGCGGCTCTTTGGCGTTGCGCGCGGGGCCGCCGGCCCCGAGCAGGGCCACCATTTTGCCTTGCAGAAGCTGCGCCGTTCCCGCGGGCATCATGGGAATCGTCGCCACGCCTTGCGGGGGCAAGGTGAGATTGTCGCGCAAGACCTTCAGCCCCAACTGCGGATTCTCCTGCTGCTGCCCGGAAAGATTGGCTTCGCCCGAAAAGCTCGAAATCCACGGATAGTTCGCGTTCGAGAATTCCACCCGCAATCCGCTGAGGGCCTGGCCGGTGAGGTTCTGGATGGCGACTTCGCACTGAATCGGCTCGCCCACGATATAAAATGTTCCGTCCAGGCGGACATTCGTAATGCTGACCAGCTTCCGGTAGGCCGCAAAGCCGCGCAGTTCCTGCGTGGCGACGACCTTGCGCTCCTTGCGGTCCTCAACCTGAATCTTGACGCTGTAAACGCCCGTGGGCGCGTCAGTGGGAATCGGCCAGCCGCCCTCGTAGTGGACCTCGCCGTCTTTCACGTCTCCCACGCGGTCCAACTGAAAGCTGGCGACGGCGGTGGTGCCGATGTATTGGATTTGGGCAAACACAGCGTAACGGCTGGGATCGCCGGTGACGCCTTTCAATGTTGCATGCACGCCTGCGGCCGTGCCGACATTGAAACCCGAATCGGTCGGCGCGCCTTCAACGGTCAAGGGCCCCGCGCGGAGGATCACCGGGGAAATCAGCAAACCCCACGCCGCGACCGCACACAGAAACTTGCGCGTGAACATCATGTCTCCCATCGCACAGGATTCTTCGAGTTCCGCGCTGAAGTGTAATCCTCTTCCAAAGTGGAGCGCAAGGGAGGCGGCGGGACGGAGCACACACCCCGCCGGCGGAGCCATTCATTCACAGCCGCGCCGTGCGCCCGCCAACCCACTTGACGGGCGCCCCCCAGTTGGGCCATCGTTGCTGGGGAACTTCAGGCTTTGGAACAATACATTTTCCGGAGGCTCCAATGAATCGGCGTTCTTTCCTTACTCAAAATGTCGCCGCTGCGGCGCTCGGCTCGGCCGCGCTCAAAAGCGCTTCGGCGGCACAGGAGGCTGAGAGCTGGCAAGCGCAACCTGCCCCGCGCGAGTATTACCAGTTCGTGACCCTGCGCCTGCAATTCGGCGAGCAGGTCGGGAGGATGCTCGGCTGGTTCGAAAAGCACGCCTTCCCGATTTTCGAAAAGCACAAGCTCGGCCCAGTGGGTTTGTTCAACGTC
>JAHEKS010000117.1 GCA_024638215.1 Acidobacteriota bacterium
CTGGTAATGGTTGTGCTCGGATTTTTCTTTGCCGCGGTTTCCGGCAATCTGGTTGGATTGATCGGCTCCTCGAACAATCCCGTCTCGGGCCTCACGCTCTGCACTCTGGTGATCGCGGCGCTGCTCATGGTGGCGCTGGGCGTTGCGGGCACCGGCGGCGTGGCCGCGGTGCTGGGCGTGGCCGCGGTGGTTTGCGTTTCCTCCGCCGTCGCCGGTGAAATGTTGCAGGATCTCAAAGTGGGCCACATCCTCGGCGGCACGCCCGCCAAGATGCAGGTCGGCGACCTGATGGGCATCGTCATTGCATCTTTAGTGTTGTTCTTCCCGCTCGCCATCCTCGATAAGGCGTACCACTTCGGCAGCTCAGCGCTTCCCGCACCGCAGGCCGGACTGATGGCGATGCTCGCCAAGGGCATTGTGGGCGGCCAGATGGCCTGGCCGCTGGTGATTGTCGGCATCCTGATGGGCATCGCCATGATCATGATTGAAGTGAAGAGCGTGATGCTCTTCGCGGTGGGCATGTACCTGCCGCTCGGGACGACCTTCGCGATCTTCGTCGGGGGCGTCATCCGCTGGTTCACCGACAAGCTGCGCGACCGCCGCGGCCTGAATGAAGCTCAGAAAGCCCGCGTGGACAACTCCGGCATCCTGACCGCCTCGGGACTGATTGCGGGCGAGGCCCTGTGCGGCCTGGTGATCGCCGGGCTGGTCGGCGCAGGTCACGACGTAACTCTCTTGTTGTGGCACGCGCCCTTCTGGGCGGCGCTGATTGCGCTGGCGGTTCTGGTCTTTGCCATGATCAAAGTGCCGCTGGCGAATGCCGGCCGCCCCGAAGACCCGGCGCCGCCGACCGCAATCATGTAAAATTCATCCGGAGCCGAGCTCAGTGGCATACAGGAGGCCCAGGCGGCTTCCTTCCTCTCGTCACTTGTCCCTTGTCCCTTGTCACTCGCCACCGCTCTTGTGGTACGCTTTCAACGATGTCGTATCGCGGCTCCTACATGTCGTTTTTCCCGCCGCTCACGCCGGTGCTGAAGTGGCTCATGATCGTCACTTCCGCCGCCTTCGTGCTGACCTACCTGCCGGCGATGTTCCTTCACTGGGGCTTGCCGTTTCGATTATTGGGCCTGACACCGTTCCTGGTGATTCACAAAGGCTTCATCTGGCAGCCCGTCACGTACCTGTTTCTGCATGGCGGCTTCTTCCACATCCTTTTCAACCTCTTTGCTCTCTGGATGTTTGGATCCGATCTGGAACGGCTCTGGGGCGGCCGGCAATTCCTCTTCTATTTTTTCCTGTGCGGCGTGGGCGCAGGGCTTTTCGACGTGCTGATGCAGCCCTCGGCCATGACCACTACCATCGGCAATTCCGGGGCGGTGTACGGCGTCCTGCTGGCGTTCGGGCTGCTGTTTCCCAACCGGCCCATCTTTCTCTGGTTCGTCATTCCCGTCAAGGCAAAGTGGTTCGTGCTGGCGATGGGGATCATTGAATTCTTTAGTTCACTCTCGACGCCGGGCTCGGGCATCAGCCATATCGCCCATGTGGGCGGAATGCTTATCGGCCTGGTCTATCTTCGCGGCGGGGGATTCTTCGCCCGCTGGCGCTTTCAGTATCAAGAATGGCGGCGGGCGCGCCTGCGCAAGAAATTCGAGATTTATATGCGCAAGCACGAGCAGAAAGACGACACCGGCCGCTGGATCAACTAAAGTCTGAAGGGTGAAGTCTGAAGGATGAAAGAACCTTCTACGCCTGAACGCCGCCCCCAAACGTTAGGCTTCAGACTTCATACTTTACATTTGGGGTCGCCGCTCCCTCACAGAAAGGGGGAAACCATGCCTAGCGCAGTTCAATCCATTCTGGCGATTGAGAAAGAGATGGTGCGGAATTTCAACTCGGGAAAAGTGGACCGCCTGATGGCGCATTTCCACCCCGGCGTGGTGGGATTCTCGTCCACGCGCCAGGACCGCATCGCCGGCCGCTCCGCCATGAAGAAGACTTTCGATTACTACCGGCTCGCCTCCAGCCGCATGAAATATGAGGTGGCGAAGCCGCGTGTGGAAGTTTTCGACGACACGGCCGTTGCCACGTTCTACTGGACGGTCACGCTCGGCGAAGGCCGCCCTCGCCATGCGATCCGCGGCCGCGGCACTCACGTCTTTGTGCACCAGCGCGGCAAATGGTGGATCGTCCACGAGCACTTTTCGCGCGCCCATTGATGAGCCGGGTCGCTTCCCGGCTCGCAAGGAAATCATGAAGGGTGAATCGAGCCGCAGCGCGTGATTTCGCGCTTTCCTCTGGCACCCTCGCCCTTCGCCGATCTTTCAATTCGACCGGCCTCCATCGGGTATCCCCGGACGGTGTAAACTGTCTCCTCCGACTTGGGAATTTCTTTCAAAGGTGGACTCTGAACTTGAAGCATTCCGCACAAGTGTACGTTTTCGCTCTCAGCCTTCTTATCTGCTTCTCGAGTGCGGCGGCGCAGCAATACGACCCGGCCCTCTTTTCAGGAATGGAATGGCGACTGGTCGGGCCTTTTCGCGGCGGGCGCTCGCTGACCGCTGTCGGCGTTCCGGGCCAGCCGGATACTTTTTACTTTGGAGCGGTCGGCGGAGGCGTTTGGAAGACCGATCGCTTCGATCGGAGCGATTGCCGTCGCGCCTTCCGACCCGAACGTCATCTACGCCGGTTCGGGCGAAGCCGACATGCGCTCCGACATTTCCTATGGCAACGGCGTTTACAAGTCCACCGACGGCGGACGCACCTGGAAGCACATCGGCCTGGAGGATACGCGCCAGATCGGGCGCATCCTGGTGGACCCGCAAAATCCCGCGGTGGTTTTTATCGCGGCGCTCGGCCACGCCTATGGACCGAACACCGAACGCGGAGTCTTTCGCTCCACCGACGGCGGCGCGACTTGGCGGAAAGTCTTGTACAAGGACGAAAATACCGGCGCCATTGACCTTGCCTTCGACCCGGGAAATCCGCGAACGATTTTCGCCTCGCTTTGGCAATCTCGCCGCCCGCCGTGGAATATCTACCCGCCCTCGAACGGCCCCGGCAGCGGCCTCTACAAATCCACTGACGGCGGCTCGACCTGGGAACATCTGACTGGACACGGAATGCCCTCCCAAGGACTCGGGCGCATGGGCGTCGCTTTTTCGCCCAGCCATCCCAGCCGGATGTATTTGATTGTTGACGCCAAGCAGGACGGGCTCTATCGGTCCGATGACAGCGGCAAGAATTGGACGCTCGTGAACAACGAGACACGATTGTGGGGGCGCGGCTGGTATTTCGGCAGTGTGACGGTTGACCCGCGCGATCCCGACACGGTCTATGTCTGCAACACCGCGACGTATGTCTCGCACAATGGCGGCAAGACCTTCACGCCTTTCAAGGGCGCGCCGGGTGGCGACGATTACCACAGCCTCTGGATTGACCCGGGCGATTCCCGCCGCATGATTCTGTCCAGCGACCAGGGCACGGTCATCAGCGTGAATGGCGGCGAAACCTGGAGCTCCTGGTACAATCAGCCCACCGCGCAGCTTTATCACATCATTACCGACAGCCGGTTTCCGTATTGGATTTACGGTGCGCAGCAGGACTCGGGCAGCGTGGCGGTGGCCAGCCGCACCGTTTATCGCGGCGTCAATTTCCGCGGCTGGCGGCCCGTCTCGGCCGGCGGCGAAAGCGAATACATCGCTCCCGATCCTCTTGACGCCGACACACTGTTTGGCGGTTCTTTCGGCGTAGATGTGACCAAATTCAATCTCATCACCGGGCAGAACCAGGATGTTGCGCCCACTCTCGCGCATCGCGGCAACTTCCGCCACACCTGGACCCTGGCTCTGGTCTTTTCGCCGCTTGATCCGCACTTACTTTACTTCGGCACACAGCAACTATTCGTCACGCGCAACGGCGGTGAGACCTGGGAGACCGCCAGCCCGGACCTGACGCGCGAAGACCCCGGCATCCCTGCCAATCTCGACGCCGTCACCGCTACGGATGCCGCCTCCACGAGCAGGCGCCGCGGGGTGATTCACACCATCGCGCCGTCGCCCGTCGCCGCCGGCCTCATCTGGATTGGAACTGACGATGGGGTCATCCAGGTGACTCGCGACGCCGGAAAGAATTGGAGCAACGTCACGCCCGAGGCCATCGGTCCGTGGAGCAAAGTCAGCCTGATCGAAGCTTCGCACTTTGAGGCTGCGGAGGCTTACGCCGCGGTCGACCGTCATCGCCTCGATGATTTGCGGCCTTACATCTATCGCACGCACGACGGCGGGAAAAGCTGGCAGGAGATTTCGAGTGGAATTCCCGCCGGAAGCTACGTCCACGTCGTCCGCGAAGATCCCAAGCGCAAGGCATTGCTTTACGCCGGCACGGAAACCGGAGTGTTCGTTTCCTTCGACGACGGCGACCATTGGCAGCCGCTGCAGTTGAACCTGCCCAACGCCTCCGTGCGCGACCTCATCGTGCATGGCGACGATCTGATTGCCGGCACGCACGGCCGCTCCATTTGGATTCTGGATGACCTCACACCGCTGCGGCAGTTGGGCGCGCAGGTGGCGGCGGCAGGCGCATGGCTATTCGCTCCTGCGACAGCCTATCGCATGCGCTTCGGCTCGAGCGACCAGGGGACGCCGCTGCCTCCGGAAGAGCCCGCCGGCAAGAATCCTCCGAGCGGGGCCATTCTCGATTATTACCTGAAATCGAAACCCTCCGGCCCCGTGGTGCTGGAAATCGAAGACGCTCAGGGCCAGCTCGTGCGCCGCTATTCCAGCGCCGACAAGGCGCGCGCGAGGAATCCGCAACAGTTGCGCTTTCCCGCATTCTGGCTGTCGCCGGAGCCGCAGCTTTCCGACGCTCCCGGCATGCACCGATTTGCTTGGGATCTGCTTTACCCGGTTCCCAAAGCTCCTCCGGGTTTTGACTCATGGGCGAGATCCGGGATGTGGGCGGTGCCCGGCCGCTACACCGTCAAGCTCCAGGTGGACGGCAAGAGCTACACGCAACCGTTGACGGTTGAACTTGACCCGCGCGTGAAAGCGAGCCAGAAAGATTTGGAGCGCCAGTTCAAACTTGATCAACAGATCGTCGCCGCGCGCCGCGAAGTTTCCGACGCGCTGGAAGCAGCCGGCTCAGTCGAGAAGCAGCTTCGGGCGCTTCACTCTTCAGCGGGGAGCAATGCTCAGCTTGTTACCGCGATGGATGAGATCAAACGCCGGCTATCCGCGATCCTGGGTTCTGAGGCGCCGGCCTACCCGGAGTTTGCCGGTGTTCCAAGCCCTTCCGAGGACTTCTCGAGCCTCCGCTACGTCGCGCGAGCCTTGGCCCACCTTGAGCATGTGGTCGAGAGTGCCGACGCCGCGCCGACGCCTGATGCGCTGACGGCCTTCGAGCGGGATTCCCAACTGATGAAGTCCCGGGTGCAGATTTGGACCGCCATTAAAGAGAAGGACTTGCCGCGCCTGAACGATTTGTTGCGCCAGGAACATCTTCGCGAGATTGAAGTGAACTCCGACTGACGTTGCTCTCCATCTTGACAGAGCGCTTGCGGCGCGCTAAACTGCAAGGGTTGTTTGATCTTTGAAAACTGATGTTCCCGTGGTGCCCCGGAAATCAATCGGGGTCAAAAGGAAAGGCCGTTGAAATCGGCCGCGGTCCCGCCACTGTGATCGGCGAGCCGCATCCTCCTTCTTTCAGGCATGGAAGCGAGCCACTGTTCGTCCACTGACGAATGGGAAGGCCGAGGATGCGACGATGACCCGAGAGTCAGGAAGCCTGCCCGGGAACTTTCGTTCAACCTAGCTCTTCGACGGAAAGGGTCCTGGGAAGTGCAGGCCTTCCACATCCGCTTCGAGGGATGGGAAGGCTTTTCTGTTTCCTTCGCTCCCACGCTCCTTCCGCCGCAAATCCCCGTCGCGAGAACGGGAGAAGGAGTGAGGAGTGAAGAAGTCAGAAGTCAGAAATCAGAAATCAGAAGTTAGAAATCAGAAGACAGAAGTCAGAAGACAGAAGCCGGAATTTAAGACCCCCAAGGTCCCCGGGGGGATCCTGCCTCGCCCCCATCGTGGAATTTTCCGAGTAATACTTCCTGCGGTCCTGTTAACCATTGTTGGCACAGCCAGTCTGCGCGCGGCGACGCTGGAAGGAACGGTTTCCGATCCGGACGGGCGCGTGGTGCGCGCCGCGCGCGTGACCCTGCTGACCGCGCTCAAGGCGGCGGACGTCCGGCGATCAGACGCTGAAGGGCGATACCGCTTCGATAATCTTGAGCCGGGCGATTATCAGGTGGTCGCGACCGCGCCGGGGTTTTCGACTTCGCCGGTGCGGGTCGAACTTTCGCGCGGCGCCGACGTCACGCTGGACTTGCGCCTGCAACTGAGCGCCGTGCAGCAGCACGTGGTTGTCTCCGCGTCGCTCGGCGGCGCGCTAGCTCCCGAGATCGGAAGTTCCGTCAGCGTCGTCACTCACAGTGAGATGGCCCAGCGCGACGCGCCCAACGTGCTGGAGGCTTTGCGCGGCGTCGCCGGGCTCGACGTCAACCAAACCGGGCGCTGGGGCGGCGCGACGGGTGTTTTCATTCGCGGCGGCAATTCCAATTACAACCTGGTGATGGTGGATGGAATTCCGGTGAATCAGTTCGGCGGCGATTTCGACTTTGCTTCGCTGCCCTCGGACGGCGTGGAGCGCATCGAGGTCTTGCGCGGCCCGCAAAGCGCACTTTACGGCTCGAACGCCGTGACCGGCGTCATCAACATCATCAGCGAGCGCGGCGACGGCCCGCCGCACTTCACGGCGCTGGCGGAGGCGGGGAGTTTCAACACGCACCGCTTTTCGACCGGCGCCAGCGGCCTCACGCACGGCTGGGGTTGGTCCGCCGATCTCTCGCAGTTGATTTCGCAAGGCGTGGTCGCGAACGACCGGTACCGCGACCAGAGCGCCTTCTTCACCCTGGGCTATCAGAAGAACCCGCGGCGGCAGTTCAACTTTCATTTCTTCGGCAACGCCAACGACGCGGGCGCGCCGGGGCCGTACGGCTCCGACCCTGATCACCTCTTTCCCGGCCTTGACACCGTCTCGCGCGACAAGCAGAACCTGTTTGGCTACGCGGTGAATTACGCCGAGGATTTTTCCCCGCGCTTCCGCCAGGTCTTGATCGCGACGCTCACGACCAACGATTACTATTTTCGCTCGCCCTATGGCGATTCGTATTCCAACAACTGGCGCGGAACACTGAACACGCGAAGCGAGATCGCCGTTTCCACGCGTGATTTTCTGGTGGCCGGCTTCGAATACAGTCGCGAGCGCGTGCGCAACACCTACATCGCCGACGCCAATAACAATCCTTTCACGCTGCCCCGGACGAGCATCGCGTACTTTGTCGAGAACCGCTGGACGCCTACGCACCGCGTCTTTGTGACGGCCGGGGTGCGGGCGGATGTTTTTCACACGCATTCGCTGCCGCCCGACGCCTTCGGCACGCGTCCGTTCATCCCTGCCAGTTCGATCACCCGGGCGGACCCGCGAATATCCGTGGCCTACCTGGCTCACGAAGGGAGTTCGGACGCGTGGCTGGGGATGACGCGCCTGCACGGCAGCTTCGGCACCGGCATCCGCGAGCCGAGCGGCTTCGAGCTCGCGTTTACCAACAATCCCCTCCTCAAGCCGGAGAGGAGCGTCAGCTTTGATTCGGGCGTCGAGCAGCGATTCTTGGGCAATCGCGCGCAGGTTGACGCAACTTATTTCTACAACCGTTTTGAAGATCAAATCGTCGTGCTGGGCGGGTCGCTCACCAACCTGAGCACGTTCACTTCGGCGAACCTAGGGAATTCACGCGCGCAGGGAATGGAGTTGTCGTTTCGAATTCGTCCCCTCCTCTCACTGGAACTGAACGGCGAGTACACGCTGGACGCGACGACCCTGCTCGCGGTCGAAGGCACGAGCGTGGCGCTCGCACCGTTTCACGTCGCGCAGCCGCTCATTCGCCGCCCGAAGAACTCGGGGTTTTTCAACGTGACGTGGCAGCATCGTCGCTTGATGCTGAACGCCAACGCTTACGTGCGCGGCGCGGCGCTCGACATCGAGCCCAACCTCGGCACCTACGCGTGTGTGCTGGGCCTGCCCTGCTTTTTCACCAACAAGGGTTATACGCGCGCCGACGCCGGCTTTTCCTACCGGCTGCCGAAAGGGCTTGAGCTCTACGGAAGATTGAACAATTTATTGAACCAGAAATATGAAGAGTCTTACGGATTTCCCGCCTTGCATTTGAATTTCATGGCGGGGATGAAACTGAACTTTCCGGCCGAGTGATATTAGGACGAATGGGTTTTGGCAGGCGAGCGAAAAAGGGACCTGTCATGCTGAGCGAAGCGAAGCATCTGCTGTTGCCTACTGAGGAATCTGGACCAGACCCTTCGCTTCGCTCAGGATGACATCTACCGAACGCTGTCCCATCAAGTCTTCAGGAGGGAATCTCATGGCTTATCTGATCGTTTTGGCGGCGGTGCTGGCGCGCTTTGCTCCGCACCCGGCTGATTTTTCACCCGTCTTCGGCGCGCTGCTCTTCGGCGGCGCGTGCCTCAAAAAGCGCGACTCGGTGTGGTTCCCCGTGGCCATTCTTGCCGCGAGCGATTATGCGCTGACCACCATGATCTACGGAGAACACTTCGCCTGGTTTTACCTGCTGGATTGGCTGGGGTTTGCCGCGGTGGCCCTGATCGGCTGGTGGCTGCGCGATCGGATCACAGTGCGCCGAGTGCTCGCGGCGGCGCTCGCCGGGCCCACCGTGTTCTTCATCGTCAGCAACTTCGCCGTCTGGCTGGGCGGGCATCTGTATCCGTTGACCGCGGCGGGGCTCACAGCGTGCTACGTCGCGGCGCTGCCTTTCTTTGGCAATTCGCTCGCGGCGGGAGTTTTGTTCAGCGGAGTTTTGTTCGGCGGGTACGAATTTTATCGGCGCCGCGTTCAGCGCGAGCGCAGCGCCGTTCCTGCCGCCAGCACGTCGGCATAGATGAAGCCGTCGCGTTCCACGACCTCGCCCGTCCTGACGGGAATAGTTTCTTGAAACATCGGTCCCGCAAAGGCGAACGTGTGAAACTCGCCATTTTCGCCGCACGGGTCCACGGTCGGGGGCAGCTCGCTGAGCAACTGGGAATCGAAGATGCGGCCGGCGAATTCGCGGGCAAGTTTGCTCGGGTCAACACAACTCAGATACGCGCGCAGCCCCGCAGCCACCATTTCGCTCGCAAGCTTCGTAGTGTCCAAGCCCCAGATCGGAAACCACGGTTCGATTCCGGTCGGAGCGAGTTTTTCCTCCCGGTATTTTCGGACGTCCTCGAGAAAAAGATCTCCGAAAACCATGCCCTCAACTCCTTCGTCGCGCGCCCGGCGCATGGCCGCGGCCATGGCTTCTTCATAGAGCTGATTCGGACATGGCCAGGGCAGCGGGACTTTGATCAGCGGCAGGCCCACCGCATCGGCTTGCGCCTCCAGCAGTTGTTCGCGCACGCCGTGCATCGCCACCCGGCCAAACTCTTCATTCACGGTGGTAAGGAGCGCGACGATCTCGCAGTCGCCCTGCCGCCGCGCGACGTCAAGCGCCCACGCGCTGTCCTTGCCGGTGCTCCAGGACATCCAAGCCTTCGCCCGCTTCATGAGACGAGCCCCTTCTTTCCCGGCTGAGCGACGATTCGAAATCGCGGTCCCAAGCCGCGACTACCTTTATCTGAGCCGCGACTACCTTTATCTGAGATGAAGTTCCAGCCCTGGCGGCGTGAAGCCGCCGCTACTTTTCGATTCGATGAACCTTGAGCAAATTGGTGGTACCCCGCCGCGCGATGGGCGTGCCGGCGATAACGGCAATCCAGTCGCCCGGTTTGGCGGCGCCGATTTCGCGCAGCCGTGCGGCCGCGCCCTCGACCATGCGATCGGTGGATTGTACGCGTTGCATCAGGACGGGCGTAACGCCCCAATCGAGCGCCGTGCGGCGCGTGATGGCGGGCAGGGGCGAGAACGCGTACACCGGCACGCGCGGGCGGTACTTGGAAATCAACCGCGCACTCGATCCTGATTGCGTAAAGACCGCGATGGCTTTGAGGTTCAGCGCCTCGGTCATGTGCGCGGCGCTTTCGCAGATGGATTCGGGAACGCCCAGGGAGCCTCCCAGCGCGCGGCGCTCGTGGCTCAGCCAGCCGTAGCGCGGGCTTTGCTCGGCAGCCGAAATGATCTTCGCCATCATGCGCACCGACTCGACGGGATATTGGCCCGAGGCCGTCTCGCCCGAGAGCATCACCGCGTCGGTGCCGTCGAAGATGGCGTTGGCGACGTCGGAAGCCTCGGCGCGCGTGGGCCGAGGATGGACGGTCATGGATTCGAGCATCTGCGTCGCGGTAATCACCGGGACTTTCAGCGCGTTGGCGCGCTCGATGACGCGCTTCTGAATCACCGGCACTTTTTCCGGAGCCAACTCAACGCCCAAGTCGCCGCGCGCCACCATCACCGCATCCGAGACGGCGAGGATCTCGTCCAGGTGGTCAATGGCTTGCGGCTTTTCCAGCTTGGCCACCACCGGCGTTTTCTTGCCGGCGCGTGCCAGCAGGCGCTTGAGTTCCAGAACCTCCTGAGCGCGGCGAACAAACGAAAGGGCGATGTAATCCACGCCGTGGCGGATTCCAAACTGCAGGTCGGCACGGTCCTTGGCAGTGAGGGCGGAGACGCGCATCGGAATTCCCGGCAGGTTGATGCCTTGGTGCTCCCCGAGGATTCCCCCGTTGATCACCCGGCAGGCGATTTCTGTGCCTGAAACGTGCTCTACCCGCAACTCCATCAGGCCGTCGTCGAGAAGAATGTGGCTTCCGCGACGAACCTCGCGCGGCAATGCGCGAAAAGTGGTGGAAATGGTTCTGGAGTTTCCTGCGATGCGGCGCGTGGTGATGGTCACGCGGGCGTTGGAGCGCAGTTCGATGTGTTGCCCGCCTTCCAGCGAACCGGTGCGGATCTTGGGCCCTTGGAGATCTTGAAGAACCGCCAGGGTCCTGCCGGATTCGATGGCCAGGCGGCGGAGCAGGTGAAGACGGCGCGCGTGCTCGGCATGGGTGCCGTGCGAAAAGTTCAGGCGGGCGACGTCCATGCCGGCGTCAATCAGCGCCGCCAAGACTCCCGGCCGATCCGTGGCCGGACCCAGCGTGCAGACGATCTTGGCCCGGCGAGCGATGGCGCCGGCGACAGAAGCGGACTTGAGTAGTTCAGGAGGCATGAGTGGAAAGTATACCGGTGGAAGGCAGGGAAGAACAGAGGCGATGCCCGGGCATCGATCAGAGGCTCAGCAGGTAGTCGGAAGGAGCGAGATTTCCGAAACGCACCCGGTTGACTCGCTGGCCCACGATGTTGGCAAAATACTGCAAAACCGCGGCAAGCTTCAGGACGGCGGGCTTTTCCTTGAGTTGCAGGAGGTGGCGAAGGAATAGGGAGAAGAACAGTGCCCGGCCGTACATGATGAGCAGGCGTTCCTCGTGCGAGTACCGCTGGTTGAGGTTGCCGGCATTCTTCAGCAGATAGGTGAGAGCCAAGAAATCGCACCTCAAGGTCATGCGCAGCCGCGCGTAATCCACCGGAGCGTCAAATTCTTCCAGGGCTTTCCGCACGGCGGGAAATTCCAGGCGATTGGCGTTCACGATCGAGGCAGCATATTCCTGATCGAATTTCCGCCGCAGGATCTTCTGGCAGGTCACTTGGATATAGAAAAAGAACAGGGCGGTGGAGATTACCAAGATGAGCGTGGCCATGATCATTTACGTTTACCCCTTCTTAGCTAGGCCTTGCAGCGCGCAAGGGCCGAAGTGCGGCGGTTTCAACCGCCAACTCCCCAGACACCCTTTCGGGAACTTCGGACGGCACCCGCGCCACTGCATACAACCAAATCGAGAGCATGCCTAATGTGCAAAGCGGCGACAGGTACGAAAACAGCGATCCACTGTGACTCTGGCTGTGGGCCAAATACATGAAAGCAAGATTGGCCGCCGGCCCGGAAAACTGAAGGCCCAATCCGATGACCAGCCAGTTGAGCTGTTCATCGGTACTTTCCAAGTGAGCCATGAGGAGGTAGAGAAGCGTATTCAGAACCAGGCAGGCGAAATAGAGGTTCTGCTGGAATTCCACGATGAACATGGAAAACAGATGGTCGTAGTTCTTGCTGAGGGAAATGAAGGAAACGCCAGCCACCAGGGCGAAGACAGAAACCAGCATTGTCCGCAGAGTTGCCCACAACCGCGAATGGCGGGAACAAGCGCGGCGAAAGAGCGCACAAACCAATAGAAATGCGCCCAGCGCCAGGACGACGTCGGTCAGCCAATACGAGTAGGCGTACTGGATGGAATTAACGCCGTACGAGTACAACCCGTAGCTGCGGATGATGCCGACGCCAAGAAGGGCGGCCAGATAAGCAGCGAGCCATACTTCATCTCTCAACCTACTTCTGCGGCCGAGGAAGAAGACGACACCCAACTCCGCAGCGTAGCAGGCGTACTGAATTCCGGTGTTGAAAAGGCTCGGTCGCATGGGCAATCCGGACAGACTCGAAACGGCCTAGTGCGTGTCCCGGATCGCCCACCTTACATGCAGAGGCTTATCGGGAACGCGCTTGGTCGGCCACGTGCGGAATGGGCACGGGCTCGCCGCCAATCGAGGGTACCGCGTGCGGAATGGGCACGGGCTCGCCACCGATTGACGCCGCAAGATGCGGTATCGGCACAGGCTCACCGCCAATCGACGGCACCGCATGCGGAATAGGCACGGGCTCACCGCCGATCGCTGCCAAGCCGCGGCGCAACGTTACGCCACTCAGCACTACCAAAACTGCCAATACAAACGCCAGAAAGTTGTTCTTCACCGGACTCTCCTCCAGTTGGAATTTAGGCACATATGGCCTATGACTGGAGCGAGAGCCTAGCGAAAATTTAACGGAAAGTCAATAGACTTCCCCTAACCTCCCAGCGTCGCATGATTCTGTCAGAAATCTCAAAAAAGTCAAGTATACGAAAGTACTAGAATCCTCGCGCACTGCCCTCCGCAGAGCATGAAGGGTAAGCCGCCGGTGTGGCCAATGCGTAATCCTGTGCTCCCTCCCAGACAGAATAACGTGTGTCATTTGTGTCAGTTGCGTCCACCGTATCATTTCTGTTGACGTACGGTGCTGCGGCTCGATTGCCCACCTGGACTTTTCGTCATGCGGTCATAATGTCGGTATAGTGATGCAATTGATTATGATCGAGGGATTGACCATTTGGCCGGTGACATTCCCGGCCGACATGGCATGGACTTTTTGCCCGTTGGGACCGATCGCGTCCCATTGGGGCGCTCAGGCTGCAAGCTCGTGTGCGACGCCCGCCGTTTCCCTGAACTTCCCCAGTTGACCCTGCGGTGGGTGGATGTCATCATATATGTAAGTCAAGCTGGCCACGGGGTGGAAGGATGACGAAAGAAACTCGACGTTGTTGGTTCCCGATTTTCGCCGCGATCGCAGGGTGTCTGACAGGGTTTCTTGTTTTTGCGCCGCCCTCCGGATTTCTTGCGCGGGCGCAGGACCAGGGGCCGCAGCC
>JAHEKS010000382.1:0-2048 GCA_024638215.1 Acidobacteriota bacterium
AATTACCGTTCAGATTTTTCAACTCTACCAGCGGAGTATTACCAATGGCATCAAAGATACTGAATTTTCTGTTTTCCATTGCCTTAGTATAGTCACCCGATGTCTTAACTTTCATCCAATATACCTTTAATTTAAATTACGCGGTAAGAAGTCTACGACAACAAGCTTGGCAAATCAAGTTTTCGTGCTCGTCTTGTACTCCGGTGAAACCTGAAACAATTCACTCAGGCCATTACTTCAAACTCGCCTTCCAGAACGATGTCCTTGGACGAGCGTCCCACCATTACCCTGAATATGCCCGGCTCGACAGTAAACTTCATATCCTTATCGTAGAAGCCGAGCGTTTCTACCGGCAACTCAAATTCGATGGTTCGAGTTTCAGCAGGTTCCAATGCAATCCGCTTGAAGCCTTTCAATTCTTTGACCGGCCTGGTTATGCTAGCAACAATGTCGTTGACGTAGAGCTGGGCCACTTCTTCGCCGCTTCTGCTTCCCGTGTTTTCGATATCAACCTTTATTGAAATTTTGCCGGCTAACGGGGCCCGTTCTGGCTGTATTCTAAGATTACTGAGCGTGGAGGTGGTGTAGCTCAGGCCATAGCCGAAGTCGAAAGCCGGGCAGGTGCTGGAATCAACGTAGTCTCCCCATAACTGAGATCGGGCGCCTGACGGCTTGTGGGCATAATAGACCGGGAGTTGCCCGGGCTTTCTGGGGAATGAAATGGGCAATTTGCCCCCTGGATTGTAGTCGCCAAAAAGGACATCGGCTACCGCAGTGCCGCCTTCCTCACCAGGCAGCCAGGCTTCGAGAATAGCCGGTATATTATCTAAGATGGCACCTAGGGCTAGCGGCCTGCCGTCCACCAGAACCAGAACGGTAGGAGTTCCTGTTTCGTAAATCGCTTTCACCAGGTCCTCTTGAACACCCGGCAGATGTAGCTCAACACAGTCTCTCATTTCTCCGCAGGTGCATTCCGGGGTTATGCCGGATTTTCCTCCGACTATCACCACCGCGACATCGGCACGTCGTGCCGCTCTGACGGCTTCATCAAAGCCATCTTTTACTTTGCTGCTGACGTCGCAACCTGTGGCATATAAAATCTTTGTCTTCGCGGAAACCTTTTTCTTAATTCCTTCTAGTATAGTAACAATCGGAACGGTAATCTGGTCCGGCTGTACCTCTGATTCCGGTAAGGGGTAACACATCATTGTCGCTGTCATCATCATGAGTCCGATATGGGCCGGGTACGTGTAGTCGCCAACTATATTTCTGGCGCTATCTGCGTTCGGCCCAATTACAGCGATTGTTTTAGTGCTCTTGCTTAGCGGCAGTATGTTACCTTCGTTTTTCAGCAGTACCAACGATTTCCTTGCGGCTTCAAGTGCAAACTGACGATGCTCCGGTACATTGAAAATCTTTATGATATTTTCCGGATGGACGTACGGATTTTCAAAAAGTCCCAGCCTGAACTTAAGCTTTAAGATCCGGTGCACAGCTTGATTGACCAGTTCTTCCGCGACCGTGCCGGTTTCGATTTGCTCTTTTAGAGGCCCGGCATAAAAGTCGCACCTCGGCAGCTCGATGTCGATTCCGGCCGCTAAAGCCAGCCTGCCAGCATCTGCCTTATCAGCGGCTATCAAATGATAGTTGCACAGGTTATCGATAGCGTAATAGTCAGAAACTACAATTCCCTCAAAGCCCCATTCTTTACGCAGAATATTGGTAAACAGTTCTGTCGAAGACGCGCAGGGGATGCCGTCTATTTCATGGTAGGCATTCATAACCGATAAAGCGCCACCTGCCTTAATGGCTTCTTTGAAAGGATATAAGTAGACCTCCCTGAGCAGTCTCGCCGGTATGTGTGCGGGTGCCCAGTTCAATCCGCCCTCCGAAAGTCCATAACCGACGAAATGTTTCAGGGTAGCGATGACCCCGTTCGTCAAATCATTCCCCTGCAGACCTTTTACGTAGGCGGTACCCATCGTGGCGATAAGATAAGGGTCTTCTCCAAAGGTTTCTTCAACTCTTCCCCATCTGGGATCTCGGGC
>JAHEKS010000382.1:2058-3587 GCA_024638215.1 Acidobacteriota bacterium
ACATCTAATACGGGGCTCAGCCCCTGGTGTAACCCCAGAGCTCTCATCTGTCTTCTGATTATGTCGGTCATCTTTTCGACCAGTTCGGTGTCAAAGGTACTGGCGATGCCGATTATCTGGGGGAATATGTCTGCCTCTCTGGATACAAAACCGCTCAGGCATTCTTCGTGGATAATAGCTGGTATTCCCAGGCGGGTGTTCTCAATCAGGAATCTTTGTACCGCATTTGTGAACTCGGCAAGCTGTTGAGAAGATAAGGCGGTAGATGCCGCGGCCCTGGATATTTGACCTATTCCATTTTTTATCAGCGATTCCGCCTTTTCCGGAGAAAATCTCCTATCTTCAAGCAATTCGAAGCCCCAGAAACCGCCAAGCTGCGCCAGTTTTTCGTCTAGAGTCATTCTGGAAATGAGGTCTTTAACTCTGGCATCGATGGACTTCGTAGAATCCGTATAAGCTTCCATTATTCTGACCTTGAATCTATTTTGTGGCACATATCGATATTAAGCCTCGTTATAAGAGTAACCGACATCCAATGTTTTTAGCAAGTGCTTAAAGGCAATTGACGTTGGAATTTTTGGCGCATGGGCGTGTAGATATAGTATGATACTAACTTAACGGTATGGAACTCACGAAGCACGCGATTGACTTTTCGAAGTTGAAATGCTATGAGCCTTTAATCATTTTTGTACAAATTATTTGGAGGTGACATATGACTATGATGACAGGAAAACAGTATCGAGAGAGCCTCAGGCGGCTTAAGCCCGAGATTTACTACCTGGGAGAGAAGATTGAAAGCGTGGCTGACCACCCGGCCTTCTTGCCCCATGTTAATGCGGCAGCGCTGACCTATGATATGGCGCTGGCGCCCGAATTTGAGGAGCTGTTAACTGCCACCTCACACCTTACCGGAGAGAAAATAAATCGGTTCACTCACATCCATCATAGCCATGACGACCTGGTGAAAAAGGTGAAGATGCTGCGTGCCTTAGGTCAGCAAACCGGCAGTTGCTTCCAGAGATGTGTTGGCTTCGATGGGCTGAATTCGGTTTACTCGATTACATATGACATAGACCAGAAGCTGGGTACTGACTACCACAAACGCCTGATCAATTTACTGAAGGAGATACAATCCAAAGACCTTATGGTTTCGGGTGCTATGACCGATGTAAAGGGTAACCGGCGGCTGTCTCCAAGCCAGCAAAAAGACCCCGACCTCTACGTGCATGTGGCGGAAAAGAATAAGGACGGCATTGTGGTCAGAGGTGCCAAAGCTCACATTACAGGCGCGGTTAATTCACACGGGCACCTGGTCATGCCGACTTCGGCCATGAAGGCGGAAGATGCCGACTACGCCGTATGTTTCTATGTACCTGTTGATGCCCCCGGAGTCGTCCATATCTTCGGACGCCAGACCAACGACACACGTAAATGCAACTGCTTCCTTGACCAGGGTAATGTGGACTACGGAATCGTTGGCGGTGAGGCTCTGATTGTTTTCGACAATGTATTCGTCCCCTGGGAGCATG
>JAHEKS010000383.1 GCA_024638215.1 Acidobacteriota bacterium
GTGCTTCGCCTTGGCGCATGAAGGGGGATATTGAATGCGGAACCGACGGCTGTGCAGCCTCTTGGTTGGGAGCAGCTTTAACCGGGCTGGAGCTGTGAGGACAAAGGGAGACAGTTCTATTTCCTTGCCCGCCGATGCTTCGAACCAGGCTTTTTCACGTGGGTCTTTGCCTCGAAACACCCCGTCGAAATATGAGTTTCTACGAAATCGCTTGACATTGTAGGCTTTTTGTGAGACAAGGACTACCAGCCCCACAAGAGCCAGCTTGTTTCTATCTAGGGAGACCTAGGTGAAGGGATCTCGCTGTTCAAGGAACGCGTATCGGACGTTCGTTGGGGTCTTGAGTGCAGTTTTCTTCTTAGGGCCTCATCTCTGGGTTAGGGCAATGCCCGGCGCGGTGCCGGGGGAAACCCCCGCGGCTGCCCGGCCGACAACCGAATCGGCATCCCCAGGTCCCGTACGTGTCTCCGGCGTGACGATCCAGTCAGGCCAAGCGGGCGAGACATTCGTGGACGTCGCGACGTCCAGCCCGGTTCCCTACCGTGTATTGCGGCTGTGCAACCCGCAGCGCCTAGTCGTGGATCTGGAGGGTGCGCACACGACGAGCCTTCGAGGCTCCTACCCGTCTGAATCTCCCGTGCTCCATCGCGTTCGCGTGGGCCAGTTCCGCTCCGATGATCCGGCAGTCGTCCGGATAGTCGCAGATTTGCATGGGAACCCTGCGTTCGATGTTCATGCCACCTCCAACGGCGTTCGAATCGAATTGAAGCCACGCAGTACGATGACGGCGGTGATCCCCACGGCTCAGCCCGCATCGGCTCAAGCGCCTCCGGCTGCGCCACCTCCACCAGTTATGAGCCAGGCCCTCCCGGCGCAACCCCAGGCTCCGCCGGCGCAAGCGGTACCGCCTGCAAATCTGGTTGGAGGTCCCAGCGTCTTCTACTTGAATTCTCCCTTCATGACGCTGTCGCAAAACCAAAAGGTGCTGGACAGTCTGGGGCTCCGCATCGTGCTCTCGTTCAACTATAAGACGGGAAAGCCGGATGAGGCCGCGTGGAGGACGGTCGGACTTGCCGGTGTTGTGGCGCATCGGCTATTTATCAAGCCGCTTGGGCCAAGCTCCTACCGAACGATTGAGCTGGCTCTTTCTCAGTCGCCGCGGGGAGAGTTCCAGGTCGCCGTTTACGGCCAGCAGGTGGAATCGGGGGCTCAAGGCTCAAACCCCGACCTCTCGCAAGTCCAGCAGACGGCCAACGAGGAAATCACGCGATTGTCTCAGACTCCGGCGACGCCTACCGAACTGAGCGACCTGGATTACGAAACCTACTACCTCAGCTATGTGATTGGGGACCGCGCCATGGCCTTGCTCAAAACGCTGGGCTATACAACCGTCGAATACAACCAGCAAGCCGGTGAGAGTTTGTACGACAAGATATACAACCCCATCAAACTGGGCACGGGCAAGCCTCCCATCATCGTCAAACTGATCGATTCCACTAAGACGAGCCTCATGGAAACGGCCTCGAGTGCAACAGCAATGCCGGGGCAAGTGGCCGTCGCGCCCAATCCAGCTGCCGCCATGGGGGGTTTTGGCGCACCAAGCTCGTCTAGTGTTCCTCAAATCGGCGGCACCTACTTGCAGGGCATGACCTCGGGTGAGCCCCAGGAACGACTGCTCATTCTCTACGACAAGAACGATCCCGATTCGCTGCAAAAACTGTTGAACCTCTTGCAGGGCACGATAGACGTTCCTTCGCGCGAAATCATGATAGAAGCGTTGGTCATTGAGCTAAACGCGAACCGGACCCGGGATCTGGGCGTCACCTTCGAGACGGTTCAGAACCAAGTGGATGTCGCCAATGCCGCGACGGATTCCACTACAGGCACTGCGCTCTCAATCTTTTCGTTCACCAAGGGAGCGGCCAAGGTCGCGACTTTCAACGCCCAACTTCAAGCTCTCATCACGTCAGGAGAAGCCGAAATCCTCTCCAACCCTTCCGTCCTCGTCCTGGACGACCGCCAGGCGCGAATTCAAATTGGACAGCAGATTCCCGTGGCACAACAGGCGGTAAGTGTCGGGACAACTGTTCAGGGATTCAGCTACTTTCCGGTCGGCATTGTGCTCAACTTGCGTCCCCGTGTAAACGAGGATGGAAGTGAAATCACTATGCAGACGGAGACGATTGTCAGTGCGATTAATCAGACCGCCACGGCCGCCCAGAAGGTGGTGGGAACGAATGTGGTCGTGGCCCCGGTCGTCGACAACCGGCAGGTCCAATCCATCGTTCGGGTCGCGGACAATACGCCGTTTATCATCGGGGGTCTGATCTCGACGAACAACTCCACTTCGATGACGGGCATTCCCCTGCTCTCGCAAATCCCCGGTTTGGGCGCCTTGTTCCGCTCGACGTCGGTGACCAAGCTCAAGCAGGAAGTTATCATCGTGGTCACGCCGCATGTTATCCCCTTAAAGGACAAGTATTTCAGCTACGTGATCCCCAAGGACTCGAGTCAGTTTGACCGCTTCAATTACAGACTGTTCCGAAACGCCTACCGCATTCGCGGCGACGACTTGTTCGACCTCGAATTTGTTTATGACAGTAATGTTTACAGGAACCTTGTGAACCGCGTCAAAGAGGCCAGCGAACTCGATCCTGCGCTCAAGACCAAGGAGCCTTTCGCGTCGGTATTGAATGGCGGCGCCCCGGGCGAGGACATCCTGGTGCGGCGCCTGCTTTGGGAGATCATTTTCAAAACGGGGTACGAAAAGTACGTCAATCCTGAGCAGATCATCTTCTTCAAGAGCGATCCTTCCGCGCCGGGCGGAGCAGGGTTCAGAATCGATTACCTCAGCCAAGAAATGAAAGCCCTGGACGGGCACAACGCCCTGGCTTTGACGTTCGACGCTCAGCCCAAGGGGACGGAAGATCGTCCGTTCGTGCCACCGAAGGCTTTGGTCAGTTTCGAAACCGTCAACATGCAGAATTATCCCGAGCAACTCATCGCGGGCAACCAGCGCAACGCGGACGGGACACCCAAGAATTGGCAGGTTCTTCTGAGCAAAGAGAAGCTCCCCACGGTGCGAGGAGCAACGGCTCTGCAACTGCTTCAAGGTGCCATTGTTTTGAAGCGGGTTCTTGACCAGAACAAAGACATGCCGCTGACCCTCCAAGGTTTTCACATTGGCAGGCAGATCATGTTCCCCAGCCAGGAGGAACTGCAACAAGGTTATCATCTCGTGGACCGCGAGGTCGCCAAGCTTTTCTACGAGGTCTTCAACTACTATCCGGCCTTCGAACAGGAATTCAATCGCGAGACGCGCGAAATGAATGCCAGGATTGACAAGATCGATCGTCAGCAGCAATGACGCGCTCCCACGCGAGCGTGAGTTCCCTTCCCAGACCCCTTGCCGAACCGTGATATCATCTGTGGCGCGCGTGGCGCGGTTCGTGAACCTTTGAACACTTAAAGATATCTGTATAAATAGATTGACGCGTGGTTAAAAAGAGAGAGGGCATCTTCGGAAGAAGGAGCGGATAACCTGAGGGCGACGACGGAGGCGGCGCAGGGCGCGACGGATGCTCTG
>JAHEKS010000384.1 GCA_024638215.1 Acidobacteriota bacterium
CTCTCAAGCCTTGCCGAGAGGCAGAACGTCGAGTTCATCGCCGTCGGATTGGAAGGGGGCGACTGGAATCGCAGATTCTTTGAAACGCTCGCCTCGCGGGGGCGGGGCTTTTTCGGCCAGCGCGTGCGGAACGTCCACCAGCTCTCCATCCATCACTATTACCGCGACGGCGCGGCGGTGGAGTTTAGCGACAAGGATTACTACGACCTGCTGGGCCAGGTGAACGTGGTGGAGGGAGTCCTGCGGCGCACCATCGGCGTGATCGACGAGTTTACCGTACCTCAAGGCCCCAGCATCGGCATCGCGCTCGACGAGTGGGGCGTGTGGCATCCCATCCCGAGCAGGGGCGACCGGGCGCTGTTCCAGCCCAACACTCTGCGCGACGCGCTGCTCGCCGCCGTCACATTGAACAGCGTCAACTCCTTCGGCACGCGCGTCTCCATGGCCAATATCGCCCAAACCTTCAACGTGCTCCAATCGCTTGCCTTCACCCAGGGACCGCAAATGGTCCTCACGCCCACGTATTACGTCTTCGATCTCTTCCAGCCGCACATGGACGCAATGGGCCTCAAGACCGTCGTGGACTCGCCCACTTACGAGGTCGAGGAAAACCGTCCGACCTTTCCCGGATTCGGAAGGCAACAGAGTCGCCCCAAGATTGCGCGCGACTACGTCAGCGTGTCGGCATCACTCGATGAGACGAAAAAGAAACTCTGCCTGACGTTGGTGAATCAGCACCTGACGGACGCGATCGAGGTTGAAATCGAATTGGCGGCGGGCGCCGCGGCCACGGGTGGCAAGGTGCGCGAACTGATGTCGGGAAGCGTCCGCGACCAAAACACGTTTGAGCACCCGAATGTCATCAAGTCGCCGCAGGAGAAGCCGGTGGCGCTGCGCGGCCGCGCCTTTACGCAAACGGTTCCGGCGCATTCCCTGCAGTCGCTGGTGCTGGATTTAGGCTAGTTCGATTCGCGCAAGAACGAATCGGATAATGCTTGGCTTGCCATGACGGCCCGAAGGCGGGGCCACAGCTCCTCAATCAAGCGGTTCCGGGCGATTTGGGGAGCGGAGAATTTAGAGAAGAATTCGAGAGCCGCCCGATCACTCACTTCCCCGGTTATCACCAGAACGCGGCCCAGAAGGTTGGGACGCACGGCCATCAGTTTGGCCATGACGTTCTCTGGAGAAAGGTTATAACAGCGCAGGTCGAGCAGAATGGCGTCGTATTCCTGGCGGTTGATCATCGCCAGCGCCTGACGGCCGTCACAGGCAATATCGCCTTCGCAGCGCATGCTGGCCAGCAAGACGTAAAGGATGTTTCGAATCGAACTGTCGTCCTCGATGATCAATACCCGGCGGCCTGTCGGGGCGGGAATCGTGTTCATGTCCATGACCCTCAAAAAGGAGTAGACGAAAAATCCTACCGACTTGCCTTGTTCTAAGACATCAACCGCGAAAAATGAAAAAGTTGTATTCCCTCGCTTGACGCCAGCACAACACATGCCAAAGCCAGAAGAGCAAAAGAACCTGTAACACAATGAAAAATAAGGTGAGTAGTCTGCTGCCGGAAAGGCCCCCAAAAGCAGATGGGAAAACTGTGCGCAAAATCCCCGGCGAGAGTGTGTGAAACCTCTTCAGGGTCAAATTGTCGCAAGCGAGGGCAGCCAACATGAAGATGGAAGAAAAATGGAGGTGATTTCCGGCCCGAAGATACGGCCAAAGGGAAAGAATTGCGCAGCAACCCCTCAGCGGAAATCACGTGCACGATCTGACCTCCTCATGTCTGCCGAAATTATTCTGCGCAATTCAAGAAGGCCGAACGCCGCTCCGGCGCGCCCGGTTACCCGGATCCTCGGACGATCGTGGGGGCGCGCAACAGCAAATGAGAGACCACGATCCCAGCCGAAACCGTGATCTCATTGGGAGCGGACCGCACCAGGGAATTACGCTATTTGCCGGGCTCAATACCCGTGCGGCCCACCGCACGCGTTGCGATGGCGCTCAGGAACAGTACTCCGGCAAAGACCAGGATGCCGCGCGGCTGGGTGTCGAGCCAACGCATCAGAACGGGCGACAACTTCACGATCACCCCCAAGACCAAGGACAGCATCCCAAGAGCCCAGCACACTTCCATCAGCGAACGATAAAGTCGAGCCATCGGATTAGCCTCCTCAAAGCAACCTAGCGCGGCGGAGTATACCAGAAAAACATTGAAAATCACTGCACACTTGCAGACCCGGTATACCGGGCTCAGAACCATCGGAGGATCTGGCCGGACCCTAAACACACTTGCCCCTTTGGTTGCGCGACTCTGGGACCATCCCTCGGCCACTTCCGCCAGGCGTTGCCGGTGAAGTTGTTTACCCTTCTGCCATCACCGGCGAAGCTTGAAACCTCTCACCAAAGTGAAATAATTCGACTATAATCGGCGGCCGGAGGCAGCTTGAGCTCACCCAAATCCCAATCGGACCAGAAAGCACGGCGGCGCAGCAAGCGCCCCTTGATTCGAATCCCCATCGAAGTGCGCGGCGCGGATGTGAACGGGCGAAGCTTCAGCGAGACGACGCACACGGTGGTGATTAACCGCAACGGCGCGCGCATTTCGCTGCAAAACTCGCTGATGGCCGGCGCCCGCATCACAATCACCAATCTGCAGCGCGGCGAGAACTGCGCCTTCCGCGTGGTTGAGCGCACCTCAACCACTTATGGCAATCAGGCGGAATGGGGGGTCGAGTGCTTGGAGCCCAGCCGCAACTTCTGGGGTGTCTATTTCCCCGAAGTAGCGCCCGGCGCCCCGCACGGCGAAGGAATTGACGTCATGCTGGAGTGCGCTGCCTGCCGTTCGCGTGAGTTGGCGCAGATTTCCCTCGACCAATACCGCGAGTTGAGTGACCGCTCCCGGCTCGAGCGCGACTGTCCCAGTTGCCACAAACGCACGGATTGGGAGTTCGGATTCGCCGAAGTTCTGCTCGAAGAGGCTCGCGCCAAGGCGCCCTCGGAAGTCGCCGAGGTCCTGCGCCAGGGAAACGACCGCAGGCGAACCCGCCGCTTCGTCGCCATGCTTCCCCTTAAGCTGCGCAACCTGTCGGGCAAATCGGAAACTGCCCGCACCGAAAACCTTTCCAAGCTGGGACTGTGCTTCATGTCCCCCATGCAGATGGAAACCGGCGACACCCTGTACTTGATGATTGGACCGTCGGAAGGCGAAAAGAAAGAAATCCCCGCCCGCATTGCCTGGCGGCGGCCCGTCGCCGGGTCTGACCGTTCCATTTACGGCGTCCGCCTGGAAGCCGGTGAAGGGGGCTGAGAATCCCGCGGCCAGCATGGCATGGCCTAAGCAAGACTGAGGCCTGCTCTTTTGGGGACGACAAAGGCCGGCCCCGCTCCACAATTCCCGTGGGGAGTTCAGCGCCTCTCCCTCGTGGTTCTCCGCTTCGAGGTTATTTCTTCTTGGGCGTTGGCGGAGGCGGATTGACAGCTTCGATCCGACTGCCGCCCGTGCTCCGCGCCGCTCGCACGGCGCTCTCCAGCGTGCGCAGAAGCGTCTCTGAATCGTGCTCACCGGTGCCGGAAACCACCCC
>JAHEKS010000385.1 GCA_024638215.1 Acidobacteriota bacterium
GGGACAGCGCGCAACTGGGCGTAGGCCTGGGCGAACAAATCCCGGTAGGGATAGCCTCCCGCCAGCGACACCCCCACCCGGCGCACCGTGATGCGGATCAGCGCTCCCATCTTCAGCAGCTTCAGGCGAATCGTTCGGCACTCGGCCTGCGCCAACCCGGTCGCTTTTGATCCCAGCCGGCGCAGCGCCTCCATCAGTAGGTAGGCCACCGAGGAAAAGTAAAGCCGAATCTGGTTGTTGCGCAGAAAGGCCGTTGAAGTGCGGTCGGCAAACAGCATGAGCTGTTGCTTGAGGCGATTCTCCATCGCGCCCCGCGCGCAGTAGAGTTCCTCATACAAGCGCCGCGCCGCCCACGCCTCTGCCCCCAGCGACGTCACGACGAAACGAGGATTCGCGCCCTTCTCCAGATGCTCGGCTTTGGCGATGACCCGCCGCGCCCGTGACCAACTCTCCCGCGTCTGATAGGAAAACTCCTTGAAAACTCGCGTCGGCTGACCGGTGGCCCGAAACGCCTCGGCCGCTTGCTCCTGTTCGCGCACGATCTCCGCCTTCAGCCGCTCGTTCTTCGCCAGCCCCAGCACGTAGTCCACGCCTGCCTGCTCACCCCACGCCATCAGCTCTTCGCGACAGAAACCCGAATCGCCCCGCAGCGTGATGCGCACCTCGGGCCAAGCCTGGCGAATCCCGGCCACGATCCGCTCCACTTCCTCCACGCACCCCGCCGAGGCGTCGAGGTTCGAAGGCCGCAGCCGCGCGCACAACAGATGATCGCCGCAAAAGATGTAGAGCGGCAGATAGCAGTAATGCCCGTAGTAGCCGTGGAAGAACTGCCCTTCCTGATTCCCATGCACCGGGTCGTCGGTGGCGTCCAAGTCGAGCACGATCTCCGGAGGCGGAGTGGGGTACGCCTCGAGGAAAATCTTCACCAGCAGGCGATCCACCGCCTCCAGGTCGAGAGCGATCTTCTTGTACCGCTCGTCGTCTTTCACCGCCGCTGGGGTCAGCTCCAACCGGTTCAGCGTGCTCTTGCCCGCCAGCGCCTTGCCTCGGTCGCGTTCTCGCACCCGGCTTTCGCCTGTCGGATCGGGCTTCTCCGCCAACACCGCCAGCATGGGGTCCGCACGCAGTTGCTCGTGATCGTTCAAGTCTTCATAACCGAGCGCCAACGCGTACACCCGCTGCGCCACCAGCTCCTGGACGGTGTGCTCGATCTGCTCTTCCTTGCGATAGTCCCGAAAGCAGGCCGCGAAACGCTCGATGATTCCCGTGCGCTTCTCCGCCTCGCGCAACAGCAGCCCGCCCGCGTCCGTGGTGATCTCGCCGCCGTCAAAACGGCTCACCACTTGGCGCTCATTCAGGGGATGAAATTCGAAGCTTTCTTGGTTACACTCTGTAGGCATCAGGCTGTCGCTTCTCCTTGGCAGAAGTTCTTCTCGTCAAAGATACTTATGCCCGAAGCGACAGCCTTTTTCAATTTCTCAGTGAGAAAAGCGGGCTAAGGGAGCATTCAAAACTAGGGAACCTTTATCACGGGTTGCGGTGCCTCTGGCGGACATCAATCGCTCAAAAGTCACCGGTGGGATGAGGATTGCCGCGGATCTGCTCCGGTTTCGGTCAGTAAGAGCCTTGGCCTTACAAAGGGCCTGTTCGGGGCGGCATATGCCGTAACGCTGAGCAGCTTGGAAAAATGTTCCAGGCCCTCTCGCCTGGTGTTCCCCGGCCGCACGCAACGTAGCTGAGCCTGAAAGTGCGGGGCCGCGACTTGACTCGACTCATCCCGAGGCTGACAATATCCGACAGATGGCAGCCAAGTTGAAACGTCAGGGTTCAAAGGGAAGGACCGCTTTCGCTCGCGGAACGGGGCAACCAAACACCTTGTCCGGAGTGGCGCGCCGAGTCTTACGCTACGCCAACCGCGGGCTGCCGCGCGTCGATTTCCTGCGCAGAGTCTCCAAAGTGCTCATGGAGTTCTCGGGATGCGACGCGGTCGAACTGCGGCTGAAAGATCCCGAACTGCAATACAGTTGGGAGGCTTTCAGGCGACCGAGGGAGTCATTTCGGTTCACGATTCTCGGAAATCCTCGCACCGCCGGCGGACAGGCAGAGAAATTGGGGGCACGTCAAGGACGGGCGAGCCTCGATCACTTGTACCAGGATGTCCTTCGCGGCCCCTCGAAGCGCACTTGGTCTTTCTCGGCTTCTCAGAGGAGTTTCTGGACAGGTGACGCGCACAAATCTTTGGGGGGCGGTGATGCCGCAGGAGCCGCTTTGGGAGAAATGCATCGGTCCCTTGCTGTCATGCGGTTCGCCGTCGACGACAGGACGGCAGGACTCCTCCAACTGAAGAGCCTTCGACCGGGCTATTTCACTCGGGAAGAGGTAGAGTCCTACGAGGGATTTGCACAGACGCTGGGGCAAGCTATTGCCAATCGTCGCGGCCAATGGGCGTTGCGGGAACGGGTCAAAGAATTGACGTGCCTTTATGGCATCGCCCAGGTCGCCCTGCAGCCGCGCCTTACCTTGGAAGGGATTCTGCAGAGTATTGCGGAGCTTCTTCCTCCGGCATGGCAATATCCCGAAATCACGACGGCACGAATCTTGTTGGACGGGCACGCCTACCCCACGCCGGATTTTAGGCAGGGGCCGCACCGCCAAGCGGCCGACATCATAGTGGGCGGGGCGCGACGCGGTGTGGTTGAGGTGTTCTACACGCGTGACAAGGCAGGGTTTGTGGAAGGAGTTTTCCTGAAGGAGGAACAGAGCCTTATTGACACGGTAGCCAGGGAGATTTCGCTGGTGGTGGAACGTCGAGAGGCCGAAATCTACAAATCGAAATTGCTGGACCAACTCCGGCACGCCGACCGTCTGGCTACCATCGGCCAACTCGCGGCGGGTGTAGCGCACGAATTGAACGAGCCGCTGGCCAACATCCTGGGTTTTGCGCAGTTGGCCAAGAAGGAGCCAGATATGCCCCCGACGTCGGCGGGCGACCTGGAAAAGATCGTCAAGACATCGCTCCACGCGCGAGAAATCATTCATAAACTCCTGGTCTTTTCCCGGCAGGCGCCCTTGCAGAAAACGCGCGTGAATCTGAATCAAGTGGTCGAGGAGGGGTTGCACTTTCTCGAAACACGGTGTGAGAAAGCGGGAATCGAGCTGGTCCGCTCCTTGCAACCGAACCTTCCGGAGATCAGCGCAGATCCGTCGGAGCTGCAGCAGGTCCTGGTGAACCTGGTCGTAAATGCGCTTCAGGCGTTGCCGCGCGGGGGCAAGTTGACGATCGAAACTCACCGCGGTCACGACTACGTTTCCTTGGTGGTAACTGATACGGGGGCCGGCATGACCGATGATGTTAAGAGTAAGATCTTCATGCCTTTCTTTACGACCAAAGGGGTCGACCAGGGAACCGGTCTGGGGCTGGCGGTCGTGCACGGGATCGTGACTTCGCACGGAGGCGTTATTCAAGTGCAGAGCGAGGTTGGGCGGGGCTCGCGGTTCGAAGTCCGAATGCCGGTGAACAATTCCGGGAAGGCGGGAAAGAATGGCTAAGGTGGCCTCCACGGTCAGTCAGGAACGGAT
>JAHEKS010000386.1 GCA_024638215.1 Acidobacteriota bacterium
CCGCGGACATTTCCGGCAAGCGATAGTTGTAACCCAAGCGTTCGTGGAACAGCCAGGCTCCCATTTCACTTCTTCCCTGGTTTCGCAGGCTTCGCGCCAAACGGGCGACCTCGACGTCGTCCGTGACCACAATCCCGCCCTCTCCCAACGTCATCTGCTTGTTAGGGTAAAACGAAAACGCCGCCGCGTTGCCGAATTGCCCGACCTTCGCGCCTTTGTACTCGGCGCCCAAAGCCTCGCACGAATCATCAATGACTTTCAGCCCGTGCTTATCGGCTACCCTCCGGATCTCATCCCATTCCGCAGGATGCCCAAAGACATCCACAACCATTAGCGCCTTGGTTCGCGGGGTAATCTTCCGTTCCAGGTCCGCTGGGTCAAGATTCTTGGTATCCGGTTCGATGTCCACAAACCTCGGGACGCATCGCTCGTAAAGAAAGGCGTTGACGGTGGCCGTGAAGGTGAACGATGGAACCAGGACCTCGTCCCCAGGTCCCAGCCCTAAGGCCTTTACAATCAAGTGCAAAGCTGCGGTCCCGGAACTCGCGGTAACGGCGTGCTTCACGCCGACGTATTCCGCGACCAGGCGCTCGAACTCTTCCGCCTTGGGGCCCAGAGCCAAGCGGCCCGAGCGCAGAACCTCGACGACACCCTGAATGTCAGCTTCGTCTAGTTCCGCAGACGACATGGGAGGAAATCCGTCTGCCATTGCGACTCCATCCAAGATTGGGCACGCCGGAGCACCGCTGAGGCGAATGTACAGTTGGTTATACCCAGCGAGTCGTCATGTCCCAGATTCAAAATCTGATTAGAGCGGGATACCTTTGCAGGCTAACGTCTTCCTCAGGTCGCCTACACAACTCATTTGAGCAACTTCATGCGTGGTGAACTTGATTCCGAATTCCTCTTCGAGACCAATGACGAGCTTCACCTGGGCCAGGCTGTCCCAGCCCGGGACGTCCTTGGCGGACATGTCATCCGAGATTTCCATTTCATCGTTATCGAAGATTTCACGAAACAACTGGCGAATGCGCCGGTAGGTCGTTGAAGTTGATCCCTTTTGCAAAGCCTCCCTCCTCCGTGCTGGCATATTTCCATTCCCTTCACTTGCTGCTTGCTAATTTCGGAATCCGAAGGGTCTGGTCGTTTACGCTAAAATACGCGGGACACTCGAAGGGTCTTGAGCCCGCCCGCCACCGCAATTTCCGGCTGCCGTCGGGCTCCTCGGCAATGCATTCAAATCCGAGCCGGTCATAGAGATCTCTTGTCTGCGCGTTCTTGGCGGTGGGCACGTACTCGCCGATGACGTACCTGACACGGGCCTCGGCGGAATGACGCAAAAGCGACGCTAGCATAGCACGTTCCACTTGCCTGCCGAGCACGCGGCAACTCATCAACCAGGTATCGATTCGCAAGCCATCTCCCTCCATCAGTGCAATCAACAATCCCGTCAGTCCATAATCGCCAAACCGGTCCCGTAATCGCATCGATTGAGTGTAACACGCGGGCCCGGTCATGATATTGCGGACCTCAACATCCGAGCGGCGGCGAGTTGTAAGGTTAAACTGATTGGTCTTGTTAATCAGTTGCACGATACGCGGCAAGTTGGCCTCGTCAAAGGGCCTTAAATCAACCTGCATCTCGAGCCCAGCCAGAAATTCCTCCACATTACTGCTGCTGGCCTCGACGATTTGCCGCTGAAAGTTGCCTCGGTAGCCCTGGGTGCGTTGCCGGTCCTCATCGGTGAGGGTAAGCGCCTCGAAGTACATCTGTTCGTCCAAGGCGCGAGTGTAAAGGGAGGGCTCTTCGGGCAATTCGGGAACTTCCACTTGCGGCAGTTGTCGCCGCACCCATGCCCTCTCGGTAGGGCTATCGTCGGCCAGCACAAGGCTATCGAGTCCCAGGTTGAGCTCATTTGCGATACGCCGCAGGTTTTCGTCTTTGGAATTCCAATTGGCGACAAACACCGAAATATCCTCGAAGGAAAGGACCATTTCCGGGTGCTCGCGGAAAGGCAGTTTGGCATCCTCCTCGTTGTTCTTCGAGCAGACAGCGAGAACAACCCCTCTCTGGCCAAGAGATCTTACGTACCGCTGAAAACCCTGGAAGGCTTCGCCTCGCGGGCTTCCTCCCAACTCGATGCCCGAAAGGCCGTCTTCGCCGACGACGCCTCCCCAAAGAACGCCATCGAGATCCAGCACCAAGCACTTCTTACTCAATCCAAGGGTTGCGCGGAGCAAGGCCACTTGATGCCGAGCCAATATGGGAATCGCATCCGATGCCGGATACTGCTTGGCTGTATGCCACAGGATCGAATCATCCCAGGTGCCTTTGCCGTAAACCGACGCGATCTGCTCGACATCAAGGACGGCGACGCCGGACTCGTTCCGCGCCGCGTCGGCCAGTGCGAGGTTAATTTGTCGCAACAGGCTTCCGCGCCCGCCCTTCAAGCTGAAACTCAGGCGGCCCAAGGGGTCTGAAGCGGGAATTTCAAAGTTGTGCTGAATGACAAAGGCGCCGTAATGTTGCCGGCAGTGTCGCCACAGATTGTGCAGCATAGACACGCGCGCTTCAACTAAATCGGACTCTCCCGATGCTTCATCCGGCAGACTCAGTGAACGCCAGTCAAGCACGAGAATAATGATCTCAGGAGCGAAGGCCGCAAGCCTCGACGAAGTGTCAAGAATCTCCTGTTGGTATTGATTGTAGGCACCAGCAAAAACTTGTGCGTCAATCCCAGAACCAAAGCACAATGCGCGAAGAGCAGGAACCAGCAGGTCGAGCGTCACGGTGCCCACAAGCGCGACGCGGCAGCTGCGGCTGCTGGGGATTGCGCCGCTCGACTTAAGCCGCTCCCGTAGCCGGTCAATCGCCGACAGGGTGCGATAAGAATGCGCCGACTTGGCCGCCTCTCGAAGGCTGGCGCACGCCTGTGCGTGCAGTCCGGCTTTAAACTGATTCTTGGACAGAAAAAGCAGGCGTAGAGCTCGAGTGTCGTCCCAAGCGGCATCCTGCAGATTCTCCAGAAGTCCAGCGGCGGCTTGGAAATTTCCTGCTGCTTCGAGGAAAACCGCGCGCATCCAAGTTGCGGCTGGGGTAGCACATCTCGCCAGAGTTTTCTCAAAATTTCGCGCCTCGCTGGAAGCTGTGGCCTGGAAATCGAGGGCCCATCCCTCCATTTCCCGCATATTGACGGCGGTCAAGCGCCGACCTTGCTGACCCAGTGCTTCAGCGAGCAAATTCAACCGCTCGTCGAGTTGAGGCAGCAATCGGAGCGCGCGCAAAGCAGCGGCGACGGGATCGTCTGAGAGTTCAATGAGACGGAGTATCTCTCGGGTTTCCATAACGCCCTGTCATTAATCGAGCACTTTTACGACGGCTTTGCCACGCACCGCGGGAACGTGCGGCACGATAAAGATTTCGGGGCGAATCACCAGCGTGCGATTGGCCTCTTGCTTTCCCTGGACTCTTCCAACCAATTCGCCCTCTTCGCCCACTTGCAGCTGGCCCTCAGCATTCTTCAAAACTTCCGGGGAGGCAATCATGCTCACAGACATCTGGCTCTCAGC
>JAHEKS010000387.1 GCA_024638215.1 Acidobacteriota bacterium
GAGCTTTATCAAGTCTTTCAGGGTCGCGATGTCGCCAAGGGCGATTTCGTCTCCATTATGCTTGAGACCGCTTTTCGCAAGAACTTCCTGGCCCGTCACGCGGGCGTGGATGAATACGATTTGCTCTTCAGCCCGGGGAATTTCCAAGGCGTCGCGCCCGACGTTTACTCGTCCCAGGATTATCTTCCGCCGCGGCCCGTCCCGCGCGATTACGAAAAGGAAATCCAAACGGCGTGGCGGAAAACCGCGAACGGATACTCCGGGGACATCGCCCTGCCCGCCTCGTGGTTCGAAGGAGGAAAGTTTGCGCAAGGCTACGAAGTGGGACTGATCTTCAGCGCCCGGAAGGCATTTCCGCCGCCCCCCGGGACTCCTCCCGATGAACAAACGAACGTCAAGCGGATCCTCTTCCGGTCCAAGAAAGACAAGGTTTTCCCCGCGCGGTTCGGAAATCCGCAAAGCTATCAGCGTTTGGTTTTGGAAAGCGCGGCGGGGGCGAACTAGCCGGAGGTCTTCTGCTTCTCCAGCGCCGGGATCAAGTATTGCGTGAGGTATTTGTCGTAAGTAGCTTGTACTTCAGGCGTTATCGGAGCCGTTGCGAGCGGCATGTCGCCCTCCGCACGCAGGTAGAGATCGCCCTTCTGCCCGAAAGGGCCGACGGCAATCTTCTCGAACTTGGCCGAGACCGAGCCGAAATCGTACATCTCCTTGATCGTGTAAGTCTTCAGTTGGGCGGGTGTGGGCTTGGAAATACTGCACACGTAAATCTTGAACTTCCCGAAAAACAGGTTCTTGTTGTACTCGGCGCGGAGAATGTGCTGCCACTCCTCGTCGGGATGGGCGGGGTCTTTGTAGACGTCGGCGAACACGTAGAAATCCGAGAGTTTGCCGCCGTAGGAATTGTCGAGAAGGTTGAAGAGCTTCGCGGTGGGATCGTTGGCAGGGATGGGCGGATTCTTCTCCCGCGCCATAAGCCCGCCGCCGGGCATCCACAGAATTGCAGCCATGAAAATGAGCAGCCCAATCCCACCCGCCGTGAAGAGGATATTTTTCTTCATCTCATCACCTGTTTGATTGAAAGTTCTCATTCCGTCATCGCACGCGGCGACGACGCCACCTCAATCTAACCAAATCCTACTACCGCGCCCATCGCAAGACAACCGAGATTCCAGTCCGGCTCGCGCCACCCCAGCCCCGCGCTGCATGCGTTGATTCAGTAGAGAAGGCACTTGGCGCGGTTCTGCCGGAATTCCTGCAAAGCTTGCTGCCACTCAAGAGCAATCTCGCGCGGGTCTACGTGGTTGCGGATTTCGTCCACCACACGGCGCGAGCCGACCAGGGAAAGCGTTTTGTCGAGCTCGAAATCTTTGGGATAAAGCGTGTAGAGCGCCGAGGCCAGCTCCACGCCCAATTCCGCCGTGTCCAGCTCCTGGCGGTCGAGCAGCATAATTTCGACGCCGTGACACAGTTCGCCCTCGTAGCGGCTGGCGGTGGGCTTGAAATCGGTGGGCAGGAAACGGACTCCCGGAATGCGCCGGCCGTTGAGATATTGCGAGAGCTGACGGGCATCCATCCACGGCGCGCCCAACAGTTCAAAGGGCCGGTCCGTGCCGCGGCCCACGCTGACGTTCGCGCCCTCTATCATCGCCACGCCCGGGTACAAAACCGCCTCGGTCATGGAACGCAGGTTAGGAGAGGGATTGATCCAGGCAAGTCCCGTCTCGTCGAACCAGTCGGTGCGCTCCCAGCCGCGCATTTTGATGACGTGGAGCTTTGCGCCCAGGTGTTGCTCGCGATTGAACATTTCCGCCAGCTCGCCGATCGTCATCCCGTGCCGCACCGGAAGCGGAAAATAGCCGACAAAGGATTTCAGGTCCGGGTCGAGCATCGGCCCTTCGACAATCTCGCCGCCCAGCGGATTGGGCCGGTCGAGCACGTAAACCGCGATTCCCTTCTTCGCCCCCGCTTCCAGGATGTAGCCGAGCGTCGTGCTGTAGGTGTAAAAGCGCACGCCGGCGTCCTGAACGTCGAACACGATGGCGTCTAACCCTTCCAGCATCTTGTCGGTGGGCCGCTGAACGTCTCCGTAAAGGCTGTAAACCGGCAGGCCCGTGCGCGCATCCGTGGTGGACGCCACTTTGGCGTCGGCTTGTTCGTAGAGCCCGTGCTCGGGGCTGAACAGCGCCACCAATTTCACGCCCGGCGCCGCGCGAAGCAGGTCAATGGTGCTGCGGCCGCGCGCATCGCGCCCCGTCAGGTTGGTCAGCAGCCCCACGCGCAGACCGCGCAAGGGCGCAAAATCTTCCGATTCGAGAACGTCAATTCCCGTCTCAACTTTCCCGTTGCGCAGCCCTTCGATGCGATAGCCGCGCATCAACTCCTCATAATCTGTGAGCGACCTTCGGCTCTCGAAAATCTGCCGGTCAGACATCGGCCCGAGCGCCGCTCCCACCAGGGTCGCAATCTTCGAGCGCAACGGGATGACGTCGCCGTGGCCGTCGGGATGAACGCGGTTGCAGAGAATGATGACGTACGTTTCGCTGACCGGATCAATCCAAATTGAAGTTCCGGTGAATCCAGTGTGGCCGTAAGAGCCCACAGGGAGAAGCTCGCCGCGATTGGAAGCGTAGGGTGAGCCGATGTCCCAGCCCAGCCCGCGTGCGGCGACCTGGTCGGGCGGCGACTGCGGCGTGGTCATCTTCTCGACGCTCAGCGGGCTTAGGATTCGAACTCTGTGGTAGCTCCCGCCGTTGAGCAGCATCTGGGCGAAAATCGCCAGGTCATCGGCGTCGGAAAACAGCCCGGCGTGCCCCGCGACGCCGCCCATCCGGCGCGACGTGGGGTCGTGAACTTCGCCCCAGAGAATCTTTCCCGTAGTTCCAAACTCGTGCTGCGTGGGCGCGATGCGGTTGCGGAGGTTGGGATGCGTGACCAGCGGCTTGAAAAACGTGTGCTTCATTCCCAGCCGCCCGAAGACGTGCTGGGCGCAGTAGGCGTCCAGCGTCTGGCCGGAAATCCGCCGCACCAGTTCGCCCAACGTCTCAAAGTTGATGTCGCTGTAAATGAACCGCGTTCCAGGCGGCACAATCGGCTTCACGTCAACGATCATGCGCATCGCCGTCTCGTAGCCGGACCAGGGGGTCTTCAAATCCAGGTCGGGCGGGAGACCGGAATAGTGGGTCATCAACTCGCGAATGGTGATGTGTTCCTTGCCGTTCGCGCCGAATTCCGGCCAGTACTCGGTTACGGGGTCGTCCAGGCGGATTTTGCCCTGCTCGAAGAGCTGCGTCACCGCGGTCGTGGTGGCAATCACCTTGGTCAGCGAGGCCAGGTCAAAGATCGTGTCCACCTTCATGGGAAGTCGGCGCGGAACGAGCCGGCGATTCCCGAAGGCGCTGCGATAAACCACCTTGCCGCGATGCCCGATGAGGACAACGGCCCCGGGCGTTTGGCCGCGGCGAATGGCGTCTTCAACAACGGCCGGTATCCCCGCTAATCGCTGGCGGCTGATGTCGGAAGCAGGCATGTTTGCCTTCGGCGCTGCCGCGACCGTTGCCCCCAACATCGCC
>JAHEKS010000388.1 GCA_024638215.1 Acidobacteriota bacterium
CCCCATGCACATAGTCGATCCCTCTCCCTGGCGGCCGCTGGAATTCGTGCGCGAGGGCACTCCGTTAAGGGTCCAGCGACCGATCTTTGTGATGTCCACCTACGAGCCTGACGGAAGGATCGGCAATGAGGCGCCGGACGCATACTGCACGATTATCCGCGTCCGAACACCGGTCGGCACGAAACTCGGAGGGGACGATGGCTGGAAGGTTATTGAGGCGTTGCTACGGTGGATTCGCATAAAGTCCCGTCACTTCTGGCTTCTTCACGGCATTACAGGGTTTGGCGCGCTCTACAGAGGCTCCGTTCTCACGCGACAGGCCAGTGTCTGATTTCGCTACGTAACATTGCAACATACCGCCCTGGAGTGATCGTTCGCCCGCTTACACAAGACATCTGGCTCAGCCTCCGGCAGGAACTCCAGGATGCAGTTGAAGTCCGGCTGGCGGATTCGCTGTACTGTGATGCCTTGCTGAGCATCGTGGCGGGGGACCGGTTGAAGGCCCTAGTTGAGGCGGGCGTGGCAGCGGAGGTGGCGGTCACTCAACTGCTACTGGCGGTCAGCCACTCGGCACCTGATAGCCCCGCGAAGCGGGAGTTCCGTGACAAACATGGTGGGTACCATCGCTTCGAGGAAAAGCTCTGCGATTGGCCTCGGCGGCTCGGACTCGATGCCGCAGAGACTTTCAAGATTCAAGGCATGCCGACCGGATGGGTTTCCACCGCGCGCGAACTTTACAAGCTCCGCAACGGAGTTGCTCACCAAGGGAGCCCTAAGGTGTCCGCCGGCGCAGGTGGCATTAGGTCGTCGATATTCGCGATTAACACCTTGATCGAATACTGTCGGACGCAGAGGGCTAAGGTGGGCCTAGAAGAATACACTATGCCGACTGGGGTTACGCCGTTCTCCCAGACCCTTGCGCTCCACGATGCTTGCATCGCCGCCGAAAGTTCACCTTGCGGTGCAGCCATTCCTTAGTTATTGCCCAAGCCGACGACAACTCCTTCCTCAAACCACTTTCACAGTGAAAGTTTCTTGCCCCGTGGCGCCGTGGGGGAAGGTGTCTTGCGGTCGAGGTCGGGCGCGCGCGTCCCTATTCGGGCATGATGAAGCTGGTAGCCGCATCACCGATTCTGTGATGATGGTGGCTCCGGGCTTGGGAATGGTGCTCGATTTAAGAGGCGAACAATGCAACGGCGGGTCGTTGTCTCGCTATGCGTGGACCGGCTCGTGCCGTTTCAGTTCGGGAAGAGCGCGGATAGACCTTCCGGCTTTCTGCTCCGCAATACGAAGGTCGTAGAGCGACTGGAGGTTCAGCCAAAATTGCGCGCTGGTCCCGAAGAAATGGCCGAGCCGCAGCGCCGTGTCGCCTGTGATCGAGCGCGTCCCCTTCAATATCTGCGTGATGCGATTGGTCGGCACATCGATCTTCCGAGCCAGCTCAGCCGCGCTCATATCGAGCGCCCTCAACTCTTCCGCCAGGTGCTCACCTGGATGGATCGCCATGACTCCCATAACGATGCTCCTAATGGTAATCAACTATCTCGACGCTCATCGGCCCCGGAGAGCCTTCGGGCCACTCGAAACAAATCCTCCATTGATCGTTGATCCGAATACTGTACTGGCCCCTGCGGTCGCCTTTAAGCGCCTCAAACCGGTTCCCCGGCAACGCCGCAAGGTCCCGGAGCGATGTTGCCGCCTCCAAGCGGTCGAGCTTCAGGCGCGCGGCGCGCTCGAATCCCGTGAACGCCTTGATCCGCTTGCCCGCAGCAAAGTCTCGGGTCCGCTTGTCCCGGTAGCCGACGACCACGCAGTCAGTATACCTTAAATTACGTGTTACGTCAAGCGTAATACTGGCCCAGGCCGCCTCACCGTCATAGCGGCGAATTGGCGGCTGGCGGAGCGGGACAAGCGACGCGGCTCACACCACTTTCACGTGGAAGGTTTCCTGTCCCGTGGCGCCGTCGGGGAAAGTGTCTTGAGGGCCTTCGGGTTCGACGCGGCCCTTGCCGTCAATGGCTCGCACCTTGATCTTGTACTTGCCGGGCTTGGGGTCCACCCAGAGGTATTTCCAGAAGCTCCAGGTGAGCGGTGAGGGGTTGCTGTAAAGATCGGTTTTCTGCCACGTCCCGCCGTTATCCAAACTGATTTCAACCGCGCGCATGCCGTCGAGGTTGCCGATGGCGTAGCCGGTCAGCTCGAAATTCTTGCCGGAAATCTCCGCGCCGTCCTGCGGGTTGGTGAAGCGCGCGTGCGCCCAGCGCTCGCAGTTGTCGCTCCAACCCTGCGTCTCCCAGTAGCCCAGGTAGGCGGAGTTCACCAGTTGGATGCGCGTCATCCATTTCGGCTGTTTCATGCCGAACTTGCCGGGAATGAAAATCCGCATGGGAAATCCGTGAACGTAGGGCAAGTCTTCGCCGTTCATCTGGTAGGCGAGGAAATTCTCTTCGTACCACAGGCGCTCGATGGGGTGGCCGGTGGTAAATCCGTCGGCGGCGTAGATGATGGCGTGCTTGGCCTCGGGCGTCGGCGCGGCGCGCTCGAGCAGCGGCTTGAGCGCCGTGCCTTTCCACAAAGCGTTGCCAACGATGCCACCGTCCACGGGGTTCGAGATGCACTCGAGCGTCAGGTATTTCTCGATGCTCGGCAGCGCCAGCACGTCCTGATAATTCAGCTTGAAAGGATGTGAGACCAGGCCGTCAATGGTCAGGCTCCAATCTTCCTTCTTGAGCTGTGGAGTGCCGCCCTTCGAGGTGACGTAGAAGCTGTCGTTGGGCGTGATGGCCATGAGCGCCGCCTTGGCGCCGTATTTCTCGTAAGGCTTGACGGAGAAGCCGTGCGGCATGCGCAGGCCATTCATGTAGCGCGAGACGGTGCCGTATTCCAGCAGGCCGATGCCCCCGGCGACCGCGGCTATGATAAAGGTTCGGCGTTCCATGCCCTTGGGTATTATGATAGCTGAGGCCGTCGCCGGGATGCTTTTTATTTTGGGCCGCGCGCCAGAAAGCGGCCGGGCGGCACGCCCGCTCCCCCAGGCTGAGCCCATGACGGACTCCCACTCAGTCCAGCGCCGCCGGCAGTATTGCTTGCGCTGCAACCAATTGATGTTCGAATATTACCGTTCGTCGGACGGCCACTTTGGATTGGTGAATCCACGCGAAGGCGTCTTCGTCGAGGGGCCCTCCGGCGGGTGCGAATTGCGCTGTCCGGCGTGCCGCGCCCCGTACCGGCTGCTCGACCGCTTGAACGCCATGGGCCAGCCGGTGGAGAGGAAATAGTTGTTTCGAAGCTGAGAGCACGCGACAACTGGGGTAATGTGTCCGCGAGTAATTTGGCGATTGCGATAACGCCGAAATTATGCTAGAAACAGCACTTCACCGCGGAATACGATTATGACAAGGCTGCGAAGTTGAAGCGACTTTGATTTTTTCCGGGGTCCGCAACCAAACCAGGAAAAGGAGAGACGGCGATGCGAAGAGCACGGCACGCAGGGATGATGGCGGGGCTGGTGATACTAGGGATGATGAGCGTCGTGCCGGTGATGAAGGCGGCGGATACGGGGAGC
>JAHEKS010000118.1 GCA_024638215.1 Acidobacteriota bacterium
TGATCCCGAAATCCGCGGCGCGCTCGATCACGGACGGATCGGAGGTCGTCATGCAGCCGAAAGCAAGCGTCGTCACCTTCAAGCCGGTTCTGCCCAACATGCGGTAGTCCAGCCTGGCGGGTTCGGGCTTGGCTTGGCCGGCGGCAAGGGGAATAGAGGAGTCGGAGGAAGTGCGAAGGCCGGCGGCGGGAAGAGCCAGGCCGGCCGCCAGAAAGTCGCGGCGAGAGCAATTGGGTTTCATTGTCGCCTCCTGCGTCCGTTTCGGTCTGTTTTCTGAACTCCTTCACTTGACTGCCTTTTTACGTGGTCATCCTATTTCCCAAACCGCTCGAAGCGGTACGCCAACTCCGGGCCTCCTGTTCCTTTCTACACAAGTTGGCTAACGAGCAGTGCGAACGGGTCTGCCCCTACGGCAGGCGGGATGCGAGAGTCCTCGCGAGCGAAACTCCTTCCGTGCCCTTGTGCAGATGCGCATACCCGCCAAGGTAATGCCCCTTGCGAAAGATGCACACGCCGCCGAGATACCGGTCGTTGAACTCGAAAGCCTCGTCAGCAACCTTGGCCTCTTTGGCGCCGGCAAAACGCCGTCGCAGGGCGGCAAGGACGGCGGCCGCGGATTGTGCGGTGGCTTCGGTGACGACGAAGGCCTGCCCGTTGGAGTACTCTGCGACGTACCCGCGTTTCAGGGGACGCAGGCCCAGCACGCTGCGCGGGATGAGACGAACGGAAGTGTGGCCCCTGGGAAACCAAGCCAGCGCCCCGGGAGGAGTGCTTCGCCCCGTGAGGCGCTTTTCGAGCGCGACCGTGAACACCCGCAGCGTCGGACGGTACTCCTCACCTGGCATTGCGGTGAGCTCGACATAGTATTTTCCTTTGGCGAAACTCGCCCGGTTGGGCAGGATTTCTCCTCCCATGCCGATGCGCCGAAGCGGCTGGCGGGGGTCGCGCCGGGCGGCGAAAAGGCCGTACGCGGCGTCCGGGTCGTTCATCTCCGAAACGTCAATCACCAGGGAGTCCGCGCCCTTGGCGCACGTCTGATGTTCCAGGCGCACGAAACCGAAAATCAGATAACCTTCCGCGCCCCCGTCCAGGTATTCGTAGAGATCGTCAGCGGTGAAAGTGCGCGACGGGCCGTCCGGTTTCCAGCCGGACGCGAGACGGCAGTCGTCCGCTGCCCCGGCGAAGGACGCGGCGACGAGGATCAGGAGAAAGGTTTTGACAGCCTTCATGCAAACAACTCCTGCGCGCGGCGGAGCCGGGCGGTGACTTGGACGCCGAAGGGACACTGGACCGTGCAGCGCTCGCAATCGGCGCAGCGAACCGCTGCAACCGCGGGCCCGAGCTTCAGGAACTCCTCGCGACCCAAGGCAAACTGCCCGTAGCCTTCCGTGTAAGTCAGGTGACGCAGGATGTCGGCAACGGGCAGGCCGCGCGCGCACATCCCCGTGCACTCCCCGCACATCCGGCAATAGAGAGGGGTGATGAAGTCGAGTTGCCGGGCCAGCAACTTTTCCTCCGCTGCTCCGTAGGGTTCGGCCATGGCCCGCAGGTTCTCGTCCAGTTGATCCATGTCGGTCATGCTGGGAATGGTCGTGTGAACGTTGCGATCCTTGAGCACCCACTTCAACGCGGCAAGCATCGCCCCGGCGCGCTTCAGCTTTTCGCGTGTTCCACTATCGCCGCGGCCGGGCCTCTCGCGAAATCCGCCCGCCATCACCTTCATGGCGACTATGCCGAGTCGGGCTTTGTTCCCCTGTTCGATGGCGGCGGCCACGCCCGGGTCCATGCTGAAATTGTAGGTCACCAGCACCACGTCCATGACCCCCTTGCGGGCCATGGCCGGGACAATCACTTTCGGATCGTGCGTGCTCACGCCCGCAAAGCGGATCTTGCCCTGCTGCTTGGCGATCTGCTGCGCCTCGACCAGCTCGTCCGACACCTCGTCGGGGCTGTTTTTGCCGTGCAGATACCAGACGTCCAGATGGTCGGTGCCGAGCTCGCGCAGGCTGGTGTCCAGGTCGGCCAGGGCGCGTTGCTTGTCTCGTGCCCCGGATTTGCTGGAGAGAACCAGGCTCGCGCGTTTGCGTTTGAGAGCGGCGCCAACCATCCGCTCGTTGTTGCCGCCCTGATATCCGCGCGCCGTGTCAAAGTAGTTGATGCCCAGGTCCGCCGCGCGTTCGATCACGCCTGCGTCGGAGGTAATCATGCAACCGAACCCTAGCGTCGTGACCTTGAGCCCGGTCTTGCCCAGCACCCGGTAGCTGAACTGTGGCGCGGAAGCGGACGAAGCGGCCTGGCGATCTGCGGTCTCTTGCCAGAGGGTCGCACCGGTCAGCGGCAGCACCACTCCGGCAGTCAGGAAACTGCGCCGTGAGGAGCGGTACGTCATGGGAGCACCTCCCGATTAATTCAGTCGTATGCGAAGGGCAGGCTGCACTCTCGCGTGCAGGACGGCAAGGCGGTAGGAGAAGCATACAACGGTGCGGCGAAGGAACGAACAGACAAATTGTCCTGCCGATAGGGCACGGCTTCTGGCCACGCATAAGTACCCTCATGACAGGTGTTCCCTCTCTTCTGCTCCGGAGTAACCACGGGGTGTACTCGAAGATCAGTCATCGGTGTCGCGCGGCTTCACCTTGACCGTCGCGGAGCGGGCGCGTGCGCCGATCATTGGCCTGAGATACGGGCTACCGCGGTATTTCGCCCGGTAGGCGTCGTCAACGAGGTCGTTGAGCGGCCCTTCGACCGGCTCGAAGCTGACTTCCTTCGTCATGCCGGCGGAGGTTATCCGCCCCGCCTTCTGCCGCACTGCGGATTGGTACCAACGAGATTTCCGCCCGTTGTACGCGCGCGCATAAAGCGTGTCATCAACCACGACAGACCAAATCCACGTTGGAGTGCCGTATGTCTTCCCGTCCTCGCGGAATGGCGAGATGTGCAGGTCATCAGTCTCAGCAATCCTGCGCAGCTCGTCTTTCGACCATGTGCTCATTGTGTCCTCGGCTCAGTAGCGCTCCCAAGCAACTCTCCAGTGCTCATCCGCGCTAGACGACCTCACAATTAGCTGCTTGCCGGAGAGATCAAACACGCGCGTCAAGTCTTTGCCAATAAGAGTCCGCACCAGCGCGCCGTCAACATGATAAGTGAAGGTGTGAGCGCGTTCGTCAATTTTATAGGTGCCGAAGGAGGCTTCGTAGCCGCCCCGCGCATATTGCACCGGCCCGGCTTGCGTAGCTCCCTGCGGGTTTCGATACATCACCTGCACCGACATGTGGCCGTCGCGCGTGTAGACAAGCAGCCCGGTACAATCGGCCCTGTGAACTTTCCCGTCTGCACCTTGCTCTTCGAGCCAAGCCAGCCGCCACGCTCCAGCGAACCGGTCCCGGATGCCTTGATTGTCATCGCGAACCTGGCTGCCGGGAAGCGTCACACCGGAAATGCTGATCATTCCGATGAGCAAGGCAAGCAATCCAAGCGAAAGCAGTTTTTTCATGTTCGGCTCCTCAGCGGCCGGTCATCCGCTCGATGTGCTCGGGATACCGCGCCCCCACCACCTTGATCTTAGAGGAAGCACTTTCAATCTCACGGAGATCATCAGGCGTAAGTTCGACGGCGACCGCTCCGATGTTTTCCTCCAGGCGATGCAGCTTCGTAGTGCCCGGAATGGGAACCATCCACGGTTTCTGGGCCAGCAGCCAGGCGAGCGCAATCTGAGCGGGTGTCGCCTTCTTCCGTTCCGAGACCTTGCCAAGAAGATCCACCAAAGCCTGATTCGCCTTGAGAGCCTCCGGGGTAAAGCGAGGCAGGATGCTGCGGAAATCGGATTTGTCGAACTTTACGTTTTCGTCGATCTTTCCCGTCAGGAATCCTTTGCCCAGTGGGCTGTAAGGAACGAAGCCGATGCCGAGTTCTTCGAGCATCGGCAGCACTTCCTCTTCCGGGCGTCTCCACCACAGCGAGTATTCGCTCTGCACCGCGGTAACCGGCTGAACGGCGTGCGCGCGACGAATCGTCTTCGCGCCTGCCTCGGAAAGTCCGAAGTGCTTGACCTTGCCTTGCTGAATCAGGTCCTTCACCGCCCCCGCCACGTCTTCGATGGGCACCTCCGGGTCAACGCGGTGCTGGTAGAACAGATCGATGGCATCAACCTTAAGTCGCTTGAGCGAGGCCTCGGCGACCTGCTTGATGTGCTCTGGACGGCTGTCGAGGCCTGCCAATCCTCGCTCCGCCTTGGGATCAATTTTCCATCCGAACTTGGTGGCGATCACCACTTGTCCTCGGAAGGGAGCGAGGGCTTCGCCTACGAGTTCTTCGTTGACGTACGGGCCATAGACTTCGGCCGTGTCAAAAAACGTGATGCCGCGTTCCACGGCGGCCCGCAGAAGAGAAGTCATCTCATGCTTGTCTTTGGGCGGACCGTAAGAAAAGCTCATTCCCATGCAGCCCAGTCCGAGAGCCGAAACTTCCAAGTTGCTGTTTCCAAGTTTGCGCTTTTGCACTGTTTCTCCTTCGAGGTATTGGTCTGCTCACCTCATGTACATGTACAAGGCCGGCCTGAAAGCTGAAGTATAGTCCGCTTACCTTTTGGGCCTTTGCCCGGTTCTCTAAAGTTCTTGCCCGATCCTCCGAAACTCCACCAAAACTGCGATTCCCGTCCCCCACGATTCGCAGCCGGTCGCAGACGGAGCGTTTCGAGAGCGAATTCTGTGCAGGTGGTCGGCCATTCGGAAGCTGATTCGCACCCTCGCAGATTGCTCCTGCCTTGTCACTAAGGGCTGGGTTATCGCTTCGGAGCCCGCACGCCAGGCCCTTTGGCGACGGCCCATGCGGAAGAGTGTATTCAATCACCGAACACAACGATGGGCGACGTCAGTTGCCACAATCGAATGGCAACAGATAAAACATCCCTCAGGGAGACAGACACGACCGGTGTCTGGAAGCGGGGGCTCTCATTTACCCGGTTTGCGTTACCATTACCCGCCCTGCGTTTCGAGGCAGCAGCCGGCCGTGGCGAAGGCGCCGGGGGCAAGCGGGGCGCTCGGAGACTGCCTCCGGACTTGGGTTGAGCGGACTTGGCTCTCATGCCGCGATAGTATAGGCTATCTGGTTAGCCTCATGAGCCGCGGGCAACGCCGCAGGCAGCGCGCCAACCGGGAAAGCCGGGAAGGACCTTTGCGCGCGCCCCGGCGCTGAGGCTGGCCGCATGCGCGACCGCTGGACCCGAGCACGAAGCGCACCGGCCGTATGAGCCTCGCGAGCCGCTGCGTAGCGTTGCTTTGAAGGGAACCGGACCGGTGCTGACGAGAATGGAAACCTCGAACTTTTCATGGCAGTCAAGCGGCGCCGCGCAGGCGCTTTGGCGAAGCACAATCAGTTTCCGCCCGCCGGGCTCATCTCGCGAATCGGTTTTGGCATGGCCGCACCTGCGCGATGTGCGCGCGAGCCTCGCGGCGAGTTTGGCGCAGCGCGGAAGGAAGAGAGAGGGGAAACGAGCGCCCTTTTTTAGTCATCGAAGCCACCATCTTATTGTTAACAAAGGAGCGAGAAGTAAACGAATCCGTTCATTGCGGCTCAACGAACCGCCTACGAAGCCACATCGAAGCCGAAGTTTCGAGTAAATCTGCCACGGTTGCCGAGCCGGTGAGGGGCGGCCGGCAGTTTCGGGCGCCGGGCGAAACCCCGAGGCGAGGTACGAATTGACAACCGGGCCGCGCCACCTTAGGATGCCATTAGCACTTCAGGATACATTTGGACTGTCCGAATCGGAGAGGTGGGAGTGCCTGAGCGAAGCAGCAAGACCGCGGCACGACGAAGCCGCAGCAAGGCCCCGGCGGCCGTGCCGGCGCGGGACACTTCCGCCATCCTGCTGGACGTGATGCGGTCGCTCGCGGCCGAGCGCGACCTGACCGCCCTGCTGCAGAAGATCATGCAGAAAACCTCCGAGGTCATGGAGGCTGACCGCTCGACCCTTTACCTGGTAGACGAGGACAAGCAGGAAATCTGGTCGAAGGTGGCGCAGGGCGAGTCGGTCGAGGAGATCCGCGTGCCCCTCGGCGTGGGCATCGCCGGGCACGTGGCCAAGACGGGAGACACCGTCAACATCGCCGACGCCTACCAGGACCCGCACTTCAATCCGGAAGTGGACCGCCGCACGGGATACAAGACCCACACCATTCTCTGCATGCCGATGCGCCGGATGAACGGCAAGATCTCGGGCGTGATTCAGGTGCTCAACAAGCGCCAAGGCGTTTTCACCCGCCAGGACGAAGAGTTGCTGGAGGCTTTTGCTTCGCAGGCGGGCATCGCCGTCCGCAATGCGATGCTGAACGAAGAAATTCTCAAGCGCATGCGGACGTCCGAGATTCTCCTCAACGTCATGCGCGCCGTCTCGTCGGAATTGGAGATTGACCAGCTTCTGCTGAAGATCGTCTCCAAAACCTCGGAGGCGATGAACGCCGACCGCTGCACGCTTTTCCTGGTGGACCGGCAGTCGGGCGAGCTGTGGTCGAAGGTGGCGCAGGGCGCGGATATGAAGGAAATCCGCGTGCCGCGCGGGATGGGCATTGCCGGGCACGTGGCGACGTCGGGGGAGACGGTGAACATTCCCGACGCCTACAAAGACCGGCGCTTTAATCCTGAGGTGGACCGCCGCACAGGTTACAAGACTCAGACCATCCTGTGCATGCCGCTCAGGAACGAGCGCAACGAAATCGTGGGCGTCATGCAGGTGCTCAACAAGCGCGACGGCATCTTCACCGAAGAGGACGAAAAACTGTTGGATGCGCTGGGCTCGCAAACCGCCATCGCGCTCGAAAACTCCCGCCTGTTCGAAGAAGTCCGCTTCATGAAGAACTACAACGACAGCATCCTGCGGACCATGGAAACGGGCGTGGTGACGCTCGACCCGGGCGGGAAGCTCGCCTACTCGAACGCCGCGGCGCTGAAGATTTTTTCCGGCGCAGACAGCTACCAGCCCGGCCAGATATTCAGCGAGTTCTTCGGCGCCGGCCTGAACCCCGAACTGGTGGCGGATATTGAAGAGTCCTTGAAAACCGGCAAAGCCAATACGAGATACGATTTGAAATACCTCAAGGGCGACGACGAGGCGATGAACATTAACCTCCACGCCCTGCCGCTTAAGGACAGCAAGGAGCAATCGCTGGGCGTGGTCATCATCGCCGACGACATCACGCAGGAGCAGCGGCTGATGAGCACCCTCTGCCGCTACCTGACGCGGCAAGTGGCCGAGCAGGTGATGAAGGACCGCGACCGGCTGAAGCTGGGCGGCAACCGTTCCACCGTGGCGGTGCTTTTCTCCGATATCCGCGATTTCACCACCCTAGCGGAGCGCTCTGAAGCCGAAGAAGTGGTGGCCATGCTGAACGAGTACTTTTCGCATATGCTTGGTCCTATCTTCCAGTTCGACGGAATGCTCGATAAGTTTATCGGCGACGCCATCATGGCGGTTTTCGGCGCTCCTCTCAAGGGCGTGAACGACGCGGAGCGGGCGGTTCGCGCCGCGCTCGCCATGCGGCGCGAGCTGAAGAAGTACAACGAGGCGCGCGTTGCCAACGGGCTGCAGCCTATCCAAAACGGAATCGGAATCACGAAAGGCGAGGCCGTTTCCGGCAATATCGGCTCCGAGCAGCGCATGGAGTATACGGTGATCGGCGATACCGTCAACATCGCCTCGCGCCTGGAAGGCCTGACCAAAAGTTACGACCACAAGATTCTGGTGAACGAAGGCGTCTATCTCGAGATCAAGGACAAGATTACCTGCGTGGACCTGGGCTTTGCGCACGTCAAAGGCAAACAAGGCGACGTGCACATCTACGGCATCCCCGATCCGGGCGATTAGTTTGCTCAGGGCGTATCCGAGCGGCCAAAATCCACCACCTGCTGCACGATTTCCGGCGTCAAGAATTGCCCCTAGGGTGTCATGGAAATGATGCAGAGAGCCGGCCCACTCGCTTGCTGAAATCCTATCCCCTTTGTATTCAACAGGAATTTGCCTCACCGATTTCCGAAGCAATGGCCCGCGGCTTGCTCGGTCCAGGGGTGGGGACTGGAGGCGACCATGGGATACGCACTCTCACGCAACGGATTGTTAGTCCACAATCACGATGACTGGCCCTGTGCGATTTGTCGTCCTGAAGGTATCGTCGGACGTGACGGTTACTGCCTCTGTCTGGAATGTGCCCATACCGCCATCGCCGCCGCCGGAGTCGGCATCGGGGACGCGCGGGCTATCCTGGATGAGTTGACGGACGCCTTGGTCGTTTTGGAACCTCAAATGCTTCCTTCTCTCTCGGCGGCGAACTAAGAAGCTGTGGGGATTTGACTTTTTGCAGCCCGGGCAGCGTAAGGCCTACACGGGTTATGTAAAACTTGCTTCTTGGTTATTTCATAAAGATGCAAATTCAACCTGAGGCCGGGGGAGCGGCACGAACCGGAGTCCGGCGCTCGACGCGGCTGGCTGTCTCCTTGCCGATTCGCGTTTACGCAACCGACTACAAGGGCACTGATTTCGTCGAGGATTCGACCACCGTGGTGGTCAACTACTACGGCGCCAGAATCCGCCTGAATCATCGCCTGCTGCCCGAACAGGAAATCCGCATCCGCAGCCTGAAGACTTCGCAAGAGGCGGTGTTCCGCGTGGTTGGCCGCGTGGGCAGCCTGGACGACCGCTTCGCCTACTGGGGCGTGGAGTGCCTCACGCCTTCACCGGAGGTCTGGGGCATCAGTTTCCCCCCGCTGGGACCGGAGGACCAGCGGTCGGTGCGGGCCTTGCTGCGCTGCCCCATCTGCCGCGCCCAGGAAGTGATTCACCTGGACGAGCCGCTGCTGGAGTCGATTCAGGAACTTGGCGGTTTGTTGCGCGGGTGCGTGAAGTGCGGCCAGACGGGAATCTGGGAACCTGTTCCTTATTCGTAAACCTGAGCGGCTCTTACGCCTCAAGATAGCCGAGCAGGTCGCACTTTACACCCCGCAAGACCCGTCCCTTGTGCTCTTCTCCTCGTTGAATCTTGGTGGCGTAGGCGATTCGCTGGATGAGGATGCGATATTCCCGGAACTCGCACTCGTCCGGAATCACCAGTTCTTCGCTGTTCGAAATCTCGCCGAACCTCACTTCCTTTGCGTCGAGATCGACCTCCACTTCCGCGACGCGGGCCACCAACCGCCCGCCCTGGTAAAGCGCGTCTTTCTCGCGCCCGCTGGGAGGGGCCGCCTCCCCGCCTGCTGGGCGCGGCCCTGAATGGGTCTGAGAAGGCTGATTCACCTTGGTCATGCTCTTAATCTCCAATTCGAAGGCCAGGCTGGGCAGAGGGCACCTTCCCTCGCGGCCGAAAGGTTCCGCCACCGCAGACTCGCTCTGTGTCCTCTGTGGCCCCAAGGGCCTCAACACTGAGACCGCAAAGTCGCTCCGTGCCGTCTGCGTGAAATCAGGAGTGCCGCGGAGGCCACAGAGAAGTTCATCCCGGTGACGGCTAGGAGCCGTGCTAATTCAAAACACCTGGCTTGGGGATGCCCCGCCTGTCTTTTTACGTCAGGATTCTGCCGCGCGTCAAGAGGGCGGATGCGGGAGGCACGTCTCAGCGCCCGCCGCGCTTGATGCTGACCGAAAAGCCGCCGGGGCCTGGCGCCGCAAAGGTGGTCTTGAGCTCGGGATCGGTTTTGACCCGCTCGATGAAATCGCGCAGCTCGTCCGCCATATCCGACACGTTGTGGGCCACGATCACCCCGCCGTTCGGAACCAGCGGCAGGACCATCTGAAGATAGCGGACGTAGTCGGATTTCTCGGCGTCAATGAAGACGAAATCGAAAGGGCCGGTGAGCTTGGGGAGGGTCTGGAGCGCGTCCACGCGTTCGAGCGTCACGTAACGCTCCACGCCTGCGGCCTGGAAATTCTCGCGCGCCAGTTGGGCGCGCTCCTCATCAATTTCCAGGGTCAGCAGATGGCCGCCCGTCGCGCGCATCCCCGAGGCAATCCAGATGCCCGAGTAGCCGTTGGAGGTGCCGATTTCCAGCCCGCGCTTCAGGTGGTGCCTCACCACCAGGTCGTACAAGTACAGTCCTTCACGCGGCGAGATATTCCACATACCGGTCTGATTTTCGCGCATCCACACCAGGCGCTTCTGCGTCTGGTCATCGTTCTTTTCGTCGTCCGCGGCGCGCAGGTCGGCGCTGAAGACGGAGGCGGCGAGCAGGATAGCCGCCATGGCGCAGCGGAGGACCCGCGGCGCCAGGGGAAGTGGCGGTCTTTTGCCCGTCGTCATGATGAGTTTCTCCGCTGCCATGGGGTTACGTGGGCCTTTCAACCCTGCCGCGCCCGCGAACTCAACTGGAGGTGCATGTCCGCGCCTGGCGGGTGCAGTTTAGCATTTTCCTTCCCGGAGAAGTACTCCCGAAAGTCTCTCGGCCCCGCGCATGAAGCGCATGAGCGTTTGTCAGACGGGGAGGCAAATTGAAGGCTCGCTGGCACGACAAACCGGTTTAGAATGCGCGGATGCGAATCCCGTCCGGGGAAGTGCTCCTGTTTTTACTTTTCGTCTGCCTGTTTTCAGCCCCAGGCACGGCTCGCGCCCAGGATGAAGCGGGCGCCGTGCCCCCCGATAAAGCCGCCCAAGCGCAGCCCGCTTTCTCAACTCCCAAGCCAACCGAGACGCACCGCTTCTGGGACCGGACGAATCTCGAACTCTTCTCAGGCGTGGCGGCCGTGCGCGCGCTCGATTACGCTTCCACGCGCCATTTTCGCGCCCGCGGCGCCAACGAAACCCTCCTCTCAAACTCCATCGTGGATAACAAGCCGCTTTTCGTGGGAATTGAAGTTGCCGCCACGGCGGCCTCGGTGGGCATCAGCTACTTGTTTCATCGCACCGGCCACCACAAACTCGAGCGGTGGGTTTCCATCGTGCACATCAGCGTGGGAGGGCTTGGCGATGCGCGCAATTACACGCTGGGGCACTCAAGCCCTAGTCCTTGAGCTGCGATCAATCGTAAGGCAGCCTCTTGATCACTTCATTGAAAAGTACGGCGGCGAGACGCCGCTCCAGCTTGCATTCGTCCGCAGGACAGGGAATACTGGGCTGGGGCGGTAGGGGCGATTCATGAATCGCCCCTGCTTCACGTGCGAGACCGGGGCTTATTTACAAGAATATTCTTTTCAGGGAGAGGATGATGAATACGGGAAAAGCCACGTTTGGCGCGGGGTGTTTTTGGGGAGTGGAGGCGGCGTTTCGACAAGTCGAAGGCGTGAGGGCGACGGCGGTCGGCTTCATGGGCGGCACGCTCGAACATCCCTCCTACCGCGACGTCTGCACGGACCAGACCGGCCACGCGGAGGTGGTGGACATTGAATTCGACCCCACCCGAGTGAAATACGAAGACCTGCTGGGCGTGTTTTGGGAAGTCCATGACCCGACGCAAATGAACCGCCAGGGGCCGGACGTCGGCACGCAATACCGCTCCGTCATTTTCTTCCACAGCCCGGCGCAGGAGGCGGCCGCGAAAGACTCGAAGAAGAGGCTAGAAGAGTCGGGGCATTACCAGCGCCCCATCGTCACGCAGATCGTTCCTGCCGGTCAGTTCTGGCGCGCGGAGGAATACCACCAGCAGTATCTCGAGAAGCGCGGCCTCGCGCACTGCTCGATCAAGTGAAGGAGCACTCAGAAAAATCTCCGGCGCGTGACCCGGCCGTCGGACTGTGCTTCGATTGCCGCCACGCGCGACGAGTCAAGTCGGAGCGCGGCTCGATCTTTTATCTGTGCGAGCTCTCCGCCACCGATTCGAGACTCGAGAAATATCCCCGGCTTCCGGTCATCCAATGCCCCGGTTACAAGGCGGACGACGAAACCAAATCTGGTTGAGGAGGTTGTTATGGCAGCGCGCACAAAGTCGAAATCGAAAGCAAAATCAAAACCCGCTAGCAAGCGGAAACCAAAAGTGAACCCCATTCCCGCGGGATTCCGCACCATCACTCCCTACCTTGTGGTGCGCGACGCTGCGGGCGCCATCGAGTTCTACAAGAAAGCGCTGGGGGCGCAGGCGCGGGGCATCCACTACGCGCCCGATGGCAGGGTGATTAATGCCGAGTTGAAGGTCGGCGATTCGATCTTCATGTTGTGCGACGAGTACCCGGAAATGGGCACCGTCTCGCCGCTCGGGCGAGGCGGGACGAGCGTGACCGTTCACATTTTCTGCCCCAACGTGGACGCGGTGTTCAGCCGCGCGGTCGCCGCCGGGGCCAAAGTCAAGATGCCGGTGATGGACATGTTCTGGGGCGACCGATACGGCTCCTTCGAGGACCCCTCCGGCCACCTGTGGTCGGTCGGGACGCGCCGGGAAAACCTGACGGCCAAAGAAGTCGAAGCGCGCGCTGCGACGGCTTTTGCCAAGATGGCCGAAAAGACTCAGCCCGGGGCATGACAGTTCGGCGTACCTGAATCGGACTTGAAGTTACGCTCCTTCGTGCTCGGCGATCTCTTGTTGTCAAATCGCCGCCCGCCTCGTAAACTGCCTGCACTATGCGAAACCTCAGATGGTTTATACTCGGGATCTTCGCAGTCTGTTTATTTCCCATGACGCTCGAACCGCAGAATGCTTCCAGCCCGCTTGACCGCACGCAGGCGCGTTCGATGGTCATCACGCGGCGCGGCATCGTGGCCACCAGCCAGACGCTCGCTTCGCAGGCCGGGGCGATGATTCTGGCGCAAGGCGGCTCGGCGGCGGACGCGGCCATCGCCGCCAACGCCGTGATGGGCGTCGTCGAGCCCATGTCGAACGGCATGGGCGGCGACCTGTTCGCCATCGAGCGCGATGAAAAGACTGGCAAGCTCTCGGGCTTGAACGCCAGCGGCTGGGCGCCGGAAAAACTCACCATTGATTTTCTCCATCACAAAGGTTTCAGCGAAATGCCTCAGACCGGCATCTACACGGTGACCGTGCCCGGCTGCGTGCGCGGCTGGGAAGCGCTGCACAAGAAATTCGGCCGCCTGCCGTGGGCGGAATTGTTCAAGCCGGCGATTTATTACGCGCAGCACGGCTTTCCCGTCACCGAGTTCATCAGCGCCTACTGGAATGCCGCGCACGCCAAGCTCGAAAGGGACCCCAACGCTCGCCGGGTTTTTTTGATTGACGGCCAGACTCCTAAGGTCGGTCAGATTTTTGCGAATCCCGAATACGCCCACGCGCTCGAACTGGTTGCGCGCGAAGGCCCGGACGCTTTCTACACAGGTGAAATCGCCAAGGCGATTCTCAAGACGTCGGACCGGCTGGGCGGCGTGATGTCGGCGGAAGATTTGGCGGATTATCAGGCCGAATGGGTCGAGC
>JAHEKS010000119.1 GCA_024638215.1 Acidobacteriota bacterium
TGCTTGACTTTCCAGAGCGCCTGGGCGAGGTCCACCGTGCCTCCCCAGACCAGCACCCAGACGGGACGCGGGTCGGGCTTATCCACGACCGAGATGATCCAGTCGGACGCCTCCGAATCCTTACCCTCGCCCACGGCGGCCAAACCGTAGGCGCCGCAGCCGGACTTGATTCGACTGAGCAGGTACGCGGCCTCGGGATAGCCGGGCGCGTGCACCAGCAAGTTGTCTCGGACTTTTCCGTAAGCCTCCACGCGCTCGCGAATCAATTGCGGCTGCACCTTGTCCGGCTGCCAGATGGACGTGGTGGCGATGAGGCCCTCGACGTCAAACTCGTTGGTGTAAAGCAGAAAACGGACCATGGACATGGCATCGTCCGGCTCGTTGCCGATGTCGGTCAGGACCAGGACGCGGGGTCTTGCAGAGGCGGCCGCGGCGGAAACGGGGACTGCGACAAAGACCAAACAGAGAAGCACAAGGGCGAGACCACACGCCGTCAAGACTCGAGGGGAAATTGCGATGCGAAACTTGGTGCTTCTGCCGTTCATAGGTCACCTCGGTGGCGGCTCGAAGATTTGTTTCCCGGACCACGGGCAAGATATGCCTAACCGCGGCTCGATGCAACGATTCGGCGAGCGATGAGCGCCTGTGCGATCCGGCGCGCGGGAGCCGCTCACTGGGCTTTTGGAGCAATTCCGCTTGCGGGTTTATTTGCCCTGACCGGAGCCGGGCCCACCCATGCTCGCCTGCTGGGTCTTTTCGGCGGGGTTGGGTCGCAGGCTGGCGAGTTGGTGGAGGGATTTGGCGCGAGTCGCCTCAAATTCCGGCATGTCGCGCTTGGCGACGGATTCCGCGGGGGGAAGGTTCAAGGCAAGGAAGTTCCGGAAGCGGCCGTGCTGGGTGATGCGGAAATCGAGGTGCGGCCCGGTGGCCAAGCCCGTCTCGCCCGTGCGGGCGATCAATTGCCCCTGATGCACGAATTGGCCGACCCTCACCAGGATACGGGAAAGGTGAAGGTAATAAGTTTCATAACCCATGGCGTGGCGGATTTTGATTTCCCTGCCGCCTTCGCCGGCCCAGCCGGCACGAACGACCCGGCCGTCGGCCACCGTCTGCACGGCGCTCCCCACCGGAGCGCCGTAGTCAATTCCCAGGTGCGGGCGATAGCGCTTAAGGATGGGATGGAAGCGGTGATAGCTGAAGCGGGAAGTAATCCGCGCGGCGAAGCGCAGCGGGGAGCGCAGAAAAGCCTTTTTCATGGATTTGCCGCTGGGGGCATAGTAAGCGGGCCGGCCCTCGGGATCGTGAAACAGCACCGCCTGGTAGGTGTGTCCGCCGCTGCGATACTCGGCGGCAAGAATCCTTCCGTAATCCTGGAATTTTCCGTAGAGAAACCTTTTCTCAACTACCATCTCAAAGCTGTCACCCTGGCGCGTGTCGGTCGAGAAATCAATGTCCCAGCCGAAGATATCGGCGAAGTTGAGGGCCAGTTGGTCGTGCTCGCCGGCGTTTTCGACGGCTTGAATCAGCGAGTCCTGCACTTGGCCGGAAACGCCCACCGTGGTGATCGTGTAGGGAACTTTGACGATGGTCGCTTCGAAGCCGCTTCCCGTGCTCGATACCTTCAAGACGCGGTCGGGATCAATCTGATAGCTGAGCGCGCGCAGGTCGCCCTGAGCCGAACGCAGGATGCCAACCTTGTTTCCGGCCCGCACGCGGCCCAAATCGTAAACGGGCCGGACGTCGCTCACCAGTTCGGCGGAGGTTTTGGCGTCGATACCCTGGGCGGCCAGGAATTGGCTGAAGGTGGTGCGGGCGGGAACGGCCTTCTCCTCATAAACCGGGCGTTGGGCGGCGATGCGGACGGGGTCGTAGGCGGCGAGGCTCGATTCATAGGCGAGCGTTTCGCGGGAAACGAGCCGGCGATGGAGAATCCTTCCCAGCACCCAACCGCCCGCGGCCAGCGTCAGAAGGCAGCAAAGGAGCAGGCGCCGCCGGCTTGGGGGACTTTGGGAGTTGCTCTGTGGCTGATTTGGACTCGAGCCAGCCAAGCTCATAACGGGGAAAATCTATCACAATCGCTGTATATGACAAGCGAAAATCGCCCCGTTTGCCGCATTTTTATTGAGCGCCTCCACAGGGCGTGGCGGTTCAATTCGAGCTCTGCTCTCCGCCTGAAAACTCCCGTTGCCAGGATGGCGCTTGCTTTCCGGCCCGGCTTCATAGTAGTTTGACAGCAGCACGCCGCCCGGCTGAGGCTGGGCCGCGTCCTATTCCATGACATTCGAGGTTCCCCTTGGACATCAACATCCGCAAGACTGATTCTGCCACTATCCTTGACTTGGACGGGCCTTTCGTCATGGCGGACGCGCCCAATTTCAAGGCGCGCGTGCGCGAGGCGCTGGACTCCGGAGCCAAGCAACTGGCTTTCAATTTGTCGCAGGTTTCTTATCTCGACAGTTCCGGGATCGGCGCGATTGTGGGCGCCTTCAGCGCCGTGAAGGGCGCCGGGGGGCAGTGCCGGTTTTACGCGCCTTCGGCACAGGTGCTCAAGGTGCTGAAACTGGTCCGCCTGGACACGGTCCTCGACCTGCGTCCGGACGAGGCCGCGGCTCTCGGCAGTTTTCAGTCCTGAAAATCAGCTGGATTCCATTTCAACTTCCGACGCCACGGGGCCGAATTCAAGCCGGCGCCCGTTCGGGATGGCGATTCCTTCGCCGAACGATTCGCGCCGCTCCAGGCCGGGATTTTGACTTGCCCTCGGCGCTTGAATAATATGGAACTGCTCCCAGGACGACTGAACCTTCCATGAGCCAAGTGGATCAAGTTCGCTCGGCGGCCGACATCGTCAAGATCGTCGGCGATTACGTCAAGCTGCGCAAGGCCGGCGCCAACTTCATGGGCCTGTGTCCTTTTCACCAGGAAAAAACGCCTTCCTTCGCCGTTCATCCCACTAAGCAGATTTTCCATTGTTTCGGCTGCGGAGTGGGCGGAGACGTTTTCAAATTCGTAATGATGATTGACAACCTCTCGTTTCCCGAAGCGCTGCGCCGCGTGGCCGAGAAGGTGGGCATCACCATCCGTGACCGCGAGGGCGGCGAAGGCTCGGACGGGCGCGCGCGCGAGAGGGCAGCGCTCTACAAATTGCACGAGGCGGCGGCAAAGTTCTACGCCGCCCAGCTTGGCGCCACGGCGGAGGGCCGCGCGGCGCGCGGGTATTTGGCCGACCGCGGTTTGAGCGACGAAACGGTGGCGCAGTTCCGGTTGGGGTACGCTCCGGCCAACGGGCAGGCTCTCGCTTCCCACTTGTCCAGCCTGGGACTGAGCGCAGAAGCCGTGGAGAAAAGCGGCCTGGTCCTGCGCGATGCGGAAGGGAAGCGCCGATTCGATCGCTTCCGCCGCCGCATTATTTTCCCCATTGCGAATGAGAGCGGCAAGGTCGTCGCTTTCGGCGGGCGGGCGCTCGGTGACGATCAGCCGAAATATCTGAATTCGCCGGAAACGCCCATCTACACCAAGGGCCGCGTGCTTTATCACCTCGACCGGGCGGGCAGCGCCATCCGCAAGCTCGACTACGCGATTCTGGTGGAAGGCTACATGGATTCGATCGCCGTGGCCTCCTCGGGCATCGAAAACGTGGTGGCCACTTGCGGCACCAGTCTGACGGAAGGACAAATCCGGCTGCTGGCGCGCTACACGCGGCGCGCGGTGGTGAACTACGACCCGGACTCGGCCGGCATGGCCGCGACCGAGCGCTCGCTGGACTTGCTGCTCGAGGGAGGGTTCGAAGCCAAAGTGCTGGCGCTCGGGGGCGGGCTTGACCCGGATTCGTTTGTGCGCAAGCAAGGCGCAGCCGAGTACCGCGAAAAGCTGGCGGCAGCGCCAACTTACCTTGATTACCTCACCGAGCGTGCCGCCGCGCGGAAAGACCTATCGCGCCCGGAAGGCAAGGTTGCGGCGGCGAACGCCGTGCTGCCCTATCTCGCGCGAGTTCCCAATGCCATGTTGCGCGCCGAGCTTGGCAACCGGCTGGCGGAGCGGCTGCGGCTTGACAATCGCTTGCTGCTCGAAGAGCTGAAGCGCACATCGGGGACTCGCGGCCAGACGCCCTCGCGCGGCGAGCCGGGCGGCCTTCATGTGGAAGCGTCAAAGACCCAAGCAACGCCGGCGGAAAAAAAGTTGCTGCGCGCCTTCTTCGAAAGCGACGAGTTGGCGGGCGAGTTTCTGCCGCGCCTCATTTCGAGCGGCGCCTGCGAAGGATTGGCCGCCGAGGCCGTTTTTCGCAAGCTGCTGGAACGTCACAACGATGGCGAGCGGCTTGAGCTCAATCGTGTGGAAGAATGGCTGGAGGGGCCGGCGCAGCGGCTGGTTTACGAAAGCGTGATGGAGTCGAGCGAGACGCCGAGCAGGGAAGTTCTGAGCGGCTGCGTGCTCTCGCTCGAAAAACGCCGGGGGCTGCGCGAGCGCGAAAGGCTGCAAAGGGAAATACAGGCCGCCGAACGGGAAGGCGATACGGCGCGTTTGAACGAGCTGCGCGCGGCCAAGGCTAAGGTGGACAAGGAGTTAAGGGCCCCCGGGAGAGTCTGAAAAATCTTTCTCCAAGTGTGCTTCCATTGGTGTACAATATCATCTAACTGATAGGGAGCCGCTTGGAATTGGCGACTCGTCTTAATTATGCTTCAGGGATGCCGAAAACGGCACCGCCGGAAGAAGCCGGGGTGTGTCTCTTTTTGCATTTTCCTCAACAATTTTCGTCTGCTTTTTATGGAGGCCTAATCTTTGGCTTTTGACGAGAAGTTCGATCAAGTGAACAAGTTGATTACCCTCGGTAAGGAGAAGGGCTATCTCCTTTACGACGAGGTGAACGACTTGCTGCCCTCGGACGTCCACTCGGCCGAGGATCTCGACGATCTGCTTTCCATGTTCGACAGCGCCGGCATCGAAGTCCTGGAATCGCCGAAGAGCAAATCGGGCGACAAGCTGGACAAGGATGAGGCGAAGTCCGAGGAAGCGTCCGAAGACTCCGACCTGGACCTCACGCCGGGGGCTCTGGACAAGACCAACGACCCGGTGCGCATGTATCTGCGCGAGATGGGGACGGTGCCTCTGCTCACGCGCGAGGGCGAGGTGGAAATCGCCAAGCGCATCGAGCGCGGGCAGCTCAACGTTTTGAAGGCTCTGTCGCGCTCGCCCATCGTCATCCAGGAAATGTTCGCCCTGCGCGAGGATCTCGCGGAGGGCCAGCGTTCGATCAAAGAGGTCGTTGTCTTCAATGACGACGAGCTGACCGATGACAAGGTGGCGGAGCGCCTGAACGAAGTCATCGAAGCGATTGATTACATTGAAAAGCTTAACAAACGCCTGCTCCAGCTCAAGGCCAAACGCGATTCCATTCCGCGCACCAAGCGCCCGCGCGATTACCGCCGCTACGCCTGGGCGGTGGCGCGGCACCACATTCTGATTTCGAAGCTCTTCCGGTCCGTCGAATTCACCCACGTCGAGCGCAAGCGGCTGATCGAAGGCATCCGCCAGGCGATGCAGAACGTGCGGCCGATCGAGCGGGAGGTCAGCCGGCTGGAAAAGCGGCTGGAAGGCGGGCGTTCAAACGGCAACAAAGAGCTGCGCAAGGAACTCCGCCAGCACCGCGCCCGGTTGAATGAGATCGAGGAAGACTCGCAGGCCAGCGTGGCCGAGCTGCGGCGCACCTACCAGACTATCATCAGCGGCGAAAAGGAAGCCGACGCCGCCAAGCGCGAGTTGATCGAAGCGAACCTGCGCCTGGTGGTCTCCATCGCCAAGAAATACACCAACCGCGGCCTGCAATTCCTCGACCTGATTCAGGAAGGCAATATCGGGCTGATGAAGGCGGTGGACAAGTTCGAATACCGCCGCGGCTACAAGTTCTCGACTTACGCCACGTGGTGGATCCGGCAGGCGATCACGCGCGCCATCGCCGACCAGGCACGGACCATCCGCATTCCTGTGCACATGATCGAGACCATCAACAAGCTGATCCGCACCTCGCGCCAACTGGTGCAGGAGTACGGCCGCGAGCCGACCTCGGATGAAATCGCCAAGCGCATGGAAATCCCCGTGGTCAAGGTCCGCAAGGTCCTGAAGATCGCGCAGGAACCCATCTCGCTGGAAACGCCCATCGGGGAAGAGGAAGATTCCCATCTCGGCGACTTTATTGAGGATCGCGGCGTCATCTCGCCCGCCGAAGCGGTGATCAATATCAACCTGAAAGAGCAGACGGAAGCAGTTTTGAAGACCCTCACGCCGCGCGAAGAAAAAGTCATCAAGATGCGGTTCGGCCTCGACGACGGCAGCGAGCATACGCTGGAAGAAGTCGGCCAGAGTTTCGCCGTGACCCGCGAGCGCATCCGGCAGATCGAAGCGAAAGCCTTGCGCAAGCTTCGCCACCCTTCGCGCAGCCGGAAACTCCGGGCTTTCCTGGATGCCACCGTGCGAGACTGAGTCCGGGTGCTGTTACATAACCGGTTAACGACTTAAGTCACTTGCGTGCAATCTCGGTCTCTTTTTGGTAGGCTCCGACCGGGAGGTCTGCCATGAAAACCTGCGCGTACTGCGGCTTCTCCAACCCCGACGACAGAGTGGACTGCTTTAAGTGTGGGACTTCTCTCGCTCCGCTTCCCACCCTCCAGACAAAGACCCATCGCTCCCGCCCCGAGAAAGCTCGTGAGCTGCGCAGGAAAGCGCTGGGCTATTTGGTATTGGGGCTGATGATCAAGGTCTATTGGGGCGGCTACGGGACCTGGACGCCTTACGACACGAACCTGCTGGCGTCCCTTCGTCAGTGGGTGGAACCGGTGCTGCTCTACGGCAGCGCGCTGGTTTACCTGGCGGGTTGGGTGCTTGCCTTTTTCTGAAGATTCATCAGGCCTTCGTTTTGCCGTAAACTTCCTCGAACATTTATGGAGTAAAGCGATGGCGCGGGCGACGCCCAGCGTGGCGCGGACCGGCCGGGTCCATTGGCCGCGACAGGCGGGTGCGGCTAGATCTCAGGGAATTGAACCGGCCTCGGAGTGTCGAACTTTAAAATGCGAACTGCCACGCCGGAGGGGACCTCTGGAGGAACAGCACGCTGCAATCGAACGACCACCGCCTCGCATTTGATATCGAGGCCGAGGTTCTGGGATTGGTCCGTGGCGACCCCCATCTCGAGACGGAGGGGCTGCCCGACGTTGAAGATTGCCGGGGCCAGGAGGAATGCTCCCCGATGGCTGATGTCGCGCGTCTGGGCCCGGACGAGGGAAGGATGATTGACTCGGGGAGGCAGTTTTTCGATCCAAACGGGAATACTTACCTGGCGCCGCAGTGCGGTCCTTCGTTCGGACACGGCGGGGTCGTCAGTCATGCGTCAGCGATGTCCACTGCAAATGCAATTCCGATGATGTTGTGCTTCTCCTTGCCACGGCGGACAAGCGCAAGATCCCAAGCCGCGTGCAGAATCGCACAGAATCTACCAGCCGACAAGTCAAGAGAGAGGTAACCATAAGTTAGTAAATAGGGGCTGTTATTCAGCAGGGAGGGCGATTCTCCGGCTGGCTCTCTGGCAGGCCGACGAAAGAGTTAACCTGCCATGCTGAGCGAAGCGAAGCGTCTCTCGTACTTCATTAAACGCAAGAAGCAGATCCTTCGCTGCGCTCAGGATGACATGGTCAAGATGGTTTCTCGTCGGCCTGCTAGAGGAGTACAGAAAGTCCGGCAGCGTCCACCCTTGCCTCGCCCTCTTCACCCGTGCTACCTTTTGGGCCATAGTTTGCGATTTCTTTGAGCGGGCGCGCGGCCCATTGCCCGGCTCGCGAGGGAGCCCGAGATGAGTAATCCTCTTCCCGTAAACCCGCCGGAGACCACACCTCCGATGTCTCCTATCAGTCGCTTGGTGGGCGTCTTTATATCGCCCGGCGAATCATTCGCCTACATCGCGCGGAAACCGGATATTCTCTTTCCCCTCATCGTGGCGATGGCGGGTTCGGCCGCCGTCATTGAGACCCTGCTCTGGAAGATTGGGGCCGCGCAACTTGTTCGGAATTCGCTGGTAACGAGCGGCCGGGCGGCGTCCATGAGCGCGGATCAATTGGAGCAGGCGGTGCACACCGCCGCCCCCTTCACCGCGATTATCATGCACATTTCGGCCTTTTTGGGGGCTCCCATTTTCCTGCTCATCATGGCAGGCATCGGATTGCTGTTCCTCAACCTGATTCTGGGCGCTCAAGTGACTTTCAAGGGTGTCTTCTCGACCACCTGTTATGCGTCTCTGGTGCGGCTGGTGGGCGTGGTGATGGCGATCCCCCTGATTTTTATGGGCGACGCGGAACACCTCAACCCGGAAAATCCAATACCGACCAACCCCGGCTTTTTCCTTGACCCGTCCACCACTTCCAAGGGCGTGTATTCACTCGCCGCTTCGCTGGACGTTCTCACCTTGTGGTTCCTGATAGTCCTGGCCATCGGGCTCTCTCGGCTTACGGGGAGCAAGACTAAGACGAAGACGGTCTTCCTCATGTTTTTCGGGCTCTGGATGGTCTGGGTGTTGGGCCGTGCGGCGATCGCGGCGATCTTCTAATATCCCTTCGGATGGATGCACCGGCGAAATTTGAATTGACGGCTAGCGATCCCGGCTCCAAAGCCCGCGCGGGTGTGCTCTATACCCCGCATGGTGTTGTCGAGACGCCGGTCTTCATGCCGGTCGGGACGGCCGGCACCGTCAAGGGGATGACCCAGGGCGAGTTAGAAGAGTTGGGTGTCCAAATCCTTTTGGGCAATACCTATCACCTTTACTTGCGGCCGGGGCACGAAGTGATCCGCGACTTGGGAGGCCTGCACCGGTTCATGGCGTGGCCGCGTCCGATTCTGACCGATAGCGGCGGCTATCAGGTGATGAGCCTGAAAGGTCTGGGCCGGGTGACGGAAGACGGGTTTGCTTTCCGCTCGCACCTGGACGGGTCTGCTCACTTCCTCTCACCCGAGCGGGCGGTGGAAATTCAACTGGCGCTGGGCGCGGACATCGTGATGGCCCTGGACGAGTGCGTTGAATATCCCGCCAGCCATGAAGCTCTGCGACGAGCGTCGAGGCTGACGGGGCGCTGGGCGCGTCGCTGCCGGGAGCGCTTTCTTTCCGCACGGGCCTTGGGGTCGGAGATTCCCGGCGGGTGGGCGGCGGGTTCCGCGGCAGGCGGCTCCGGCCGCCCCTTCCCGGCGCAGTTCGGAATCGTTCAGGGCGGTACGGACCTTGCTCTGCGCCGGGAGAGCGCCGAGGAGATTCTCGAGGTGGGTTTTGAGGGATATGCCTTGGGCGGGCTGTCGGTCGGCGAGCCGAAAAGCGAAACATATGATGTGGTGGAAGCGACCACGGGGCTGCTGCCCGCCGACCGCCCGCGCTACCTGATGGGCGTGGGGACGCCGGAGGACCTGGCGGAGTGCGTGGCGCGCGGCGTGGACATGTTCGATTGCGTGATGCCGACGCGCAACGCGCGCAACGGCTGTGCGTTTACTTCGGAGGGCAAGCTTACCGTCAAGAATGCCCGCTACGCGCGAGACGAAAAACCGCTCGACCCGGCCTGCGCCTGCGCGGTGTGCCGGCGGTATTCGCGCGCCTACCTTCGCCACCTTTTTCTGGCGGGCGAGATGCTGGCGGGAATCCTGACAACCCACCACAATATATACTTTTATCTTGACACTATGGCGCGAATCAGGCAGGCTATTCTCTCTGGTGATTTCAGCAGGTTTTGTTCTAGGGGACGTTCGGGGACTTGTTAGATACCCGTTCACTTCCGGTTCCAGACCCGGAAATCCAAACCGGCGAACCCTGCTCATCCCGCTCTAACGGAGCGGGTTCCTGTTCCCAGTCTTAATCTCTTTGGCTTGACCTTGATCGTGTTCGCTTACTTCACATGGCTTTCGGCGGGACCTTTCGTTCTCGCCGCCGACCCCGGTGTGGGTGGGGGCTTGCTCCAGTTTCTTATTTTGTTCGGGCCGCTCTTCCTGATCTGGTACGTCCTCGTCATCCTTCCGCAGCAGCGCCAGCGCAAAAAGACCCAGGAAATGCTCTCCAATCTGAAGACCGGAGATCGTGTGTTGACGAGCGGGGGAATTTACGGCACCATTGTCGGCTTTCGGGACACCGTCGTGCAATTGCAGGTGTCCAAGGAAGTGAAGCTCGACGTGGCGCGCACGGCCATCACAGGCCTTCAGGGCGCCGAAAAGGAGAAGGAGTCCGGCAGCGCGCCGCATAAAGAAGGCGCCAAGGCAAGGAAGTAAAGGCTACCCAGAATCGAAAGGCGTCGGACCTCAACCCATGGAAAAGAGAGTTCGAAACCGGGCCATTATCATCGCCGTCGCAGTGGTGGCGTGCATTATCGGCATTATCGGCTTTCCCAGCAACTTTCAGGCGCTCAAGAGCAATCTGCGTAGCCGCATCCATCTGGGCCTGGACTTGAAGGGCGGCACCCACCTGGTGCTGCAAGTCCACGTGGAGGACGCCGTCAACATCACCATTGATCAGGCGCTCGAAAGGATGCGCGACGAGTTGCGTTCCCGGAACATTCCCGCCGATGCCCAAAGGAAACAGGAGGGCAAGAATACTTATCTTCTTATCACCGGCGTGCCGCAGGAAAAGGCGTCGGACCTGCAATCGCTGGCGAGCGGTCAGTTTTCCGACTGGGATTTGGCGCGCGTTCCCGGCAACGCGACGGCGTGGTCGCTGGCGTTGAAAGTCAGCGCCGCGGCGACGATTCGGAATCAGGCCCTGGTTCAGTCCATGGATACCATCCGGCGGCGCATTGACGCTTTGGGCGTCACAGAGCCCACCATTACCGAGTATGGGCAGGGAGACTACGAACTGGTAGTCCAACTTCCGGACGTGAGCGACCCCACCCAAGTCAAGAACATCATCCAGACGACCGCCATGCTGGAATTGAAGCTGGTGCAGGACGGTCCGTACTCTTCCAAGGAAGCGGCGCTGGCGGCGCACGGGGGAATTCTGCCGCCCGATACGCAACTGCTGCCGGGGAAGAACGAGTCCTCGAGCTCGAGCGGGGCCGAGGCGTGGTACGTCGTCAACCAGATCGCGGCGGTGACCGGGCGGGATCTGAGCGGCGCCCAGGCGGGCCGGGGCGAAAACGGCGGCTGGGTGGTCAACTTCACGTTGACCCGCGACGGGGCTTCGCGCTTTTCGCGGGTGACCGGCGACAACGTAGGCAAGTTGCTCGCCATCGTGCTGGACAACCGCGTGGTCAGCGCGCCTTCGATCAAGAGCCAGATCAGCGACCGGGGACAAATCGAAGGGACATTTACCGAACAAGAGGCCTCGGACCTGGCGCTGGTGCTGCGTTCGGGAGCTTTGCCGGCCTCGATCAGCTATCTGCAAGAAGAGACGGTGGGGCCGTCGCTGGGGGCGGATTCCATCCGGCACGGCGTGATCGCTGCCATCGCAGGCTTTGTCGCCGTCATGGGATTTATGCTGGTCTACTACAAGGAGGCGGGAATCAACGCGGATGTGGCGTTGATTTTGAACCTGGTTATCCTGATCGCCGCGATGGCCTCGATCGGGTCCACGCTGACCCTGCCCGGCATTGCCGGCATCATTCTCACCGTCGGCATGGGCGTGGATTCAAACGTGCTGATCTTCGAGCGCATTCGTGAAGAATTGCGCGCCGGAAAAGCCGTAGGCGCAGCCGTGGCGGGCGGTTTTGAGCACGCTTTCGTCACGATTATCGATACTCACGTGACCACGGTCGTCTCAGCGGCGATCCTTTTCACTTTCGGCACGGGTCCAATCCGAGGCTTTGCGGTCACACTCACCATCGGATTGATCGCAAACCTGTTTACCTCGGTTTTCGTTTCCCGGACGATCTTTGACTACGTCCTGACACGGCGTGAGAAAGGCGCGGCGCTAAGCATTTAGATTTCCTGGAACTTCTCGGCGCCGTGCGGTGTCCATTACAAATGGGGGAGCCTGCAAAGTAAGCCATGGAATTCTTTCACGAACCGAACATTGACTGGATGGGCAAAAAGTGGTATTTCATCGCGCTCTCCATCCCCTTGTTTCTGGCGGGGATGATCTCGATTGCCGCCCACGGGGGCCTGAAGTATGGAATTGATTTCCGCGGCGGCACCGTCGTGACAGTGAAATTTTCGAAAGCACCGGACTTGGACGCGATTCGGAGGCATTTGGACCAAGGAGGCCTGCACGGAGCCACTTTGCAGGGGTACGGGCCTGCTTCCGACCACGAGATTCTGGTGGGATTAGACCTCAAGACGACGTCTTCCAGCAAGGCGCTGGATGCCGGAAAGCACGCCATCATTGATTCGTTGAATGCGCTTTACGGCGCGGGCCCGTCGGGAAAGTTGGACTTTAATAATGCGGACGCGAAGACGATCGCGGACCACTTGATCACGGCCGACCCGCTGCACTTGGCTCCCAAGGGTACAGAGGAAGCGACCAAAACGTACCAGGACCTGGCGGGCGCCATGGTAAACTTCCGCAATCAGCCGCCGCACGGCGGGCTGATTGCTGACTTCCAGGACCTGAGCGCGGTGCCCGGTGTGACGCCGGCTGTCTTGTCCGCCCTGAAGAACGATTTCTACCTCTCGTCGTTTGCGGTCATCAATGCGGAGATCGTCGGTCCCAAAGTCGGTTCGGACTTGCGCCGGCAGGCGCTTTATGTCACTCTGGCGGGCCTCGGAGCGATGCTGGTTTACATCTGGTACCGCTTTGAGTTAGTGTATGGCGTGGCGGCGGTCATCGCCACCTTCCACGACGTGTTGATTACGATCGGCTTCTTTTCGCTCTTGAACAAGGAAATCACGCTGACGGTGATCGCGGCCTTACTGACTCTGGTAGGCTACTCGATGAATGACACGATCGTGGTGTTTGACCGGATTCGCGAGAACGTCCGGGTGAGCAAGCGCGAGAACATCCTTACCCTGGTGAACCGGAGCATCAACCAGACCCTGAGCCGGACTATCCTCACCTCCGGCCTGACCTTCCTGGCCGTGCTTTCCCTCTTCTTGTTCGGCGGGGAGGTGATCCATGGGTTTGCGTTCGCGCTCGTGGTGGGGGTTATAATTGGGACTTATTCTTCCATCGCCATCGCGAGTCCGGTCCTGGTTTATTGGCAGCAGCGCTTGGGAGGCGGTGTCGGCGGCGGCATGGTAGCGAAGTCAAAGCCCAAAGTGCTCGAACGCGCGGCGACCGGCGCGAGAAGATAATCCCTTAGGAGGCCGGAGGGCGGAGATCCCCCGGTCCTTGAAGGAGGTGGCAATTATG
>JAHEKS010000389.1 GCA_024638215.1 Acidobacteriota bacterium
TTTAATCTTCTCTTCGACCGAGGAAGAGGAACTTGCCGCGGGTGCCGAGGCCGATGCGGGTGGGCTGGGCGGGGCGGGACTTGTGTTTTTGTTGGCGGGCGGCGGCGCCGCCTGGGCAGTCTTCGCGCGCCGTTCGGAGGCGCGCTGGATGGCGTCAATCACTTCGTCGGTGGCGCCCAGATCGTGGAACTGCTTGGCGAGGTCGGGATTCATGACAAAATCCACCCCGCGCTTTTGAATCAAGTCGAGGATTTTCTCGGGCTTCGCCTGACCAATCAGGAGAACCTTGACTTCGTTCACGGACAGCGGGGTGTCCTGCGCCCGCAGAAGGCCGCCCGCGAAGATCGCCAGCGCCGCGAGAAGCACCACCTGGATGATCCGCTTTTTCAAATGAAACCCTTCCCGCCCGGCACGGCCGCCGGGCTCCGCCTGAGCCACGCGACTACCTCACTAATTATAGAATCCGCGAACCGTGCGAAAGTTGCCTTCAGCCCTCAGCCGACTGTAACGGCGATGTCCCTTCGCTTCGCTCAGGGCAAGCTCTCATCGCCGCCCCGGCGCCCTGAACCGTCTCGGCGGCGAGACCCCCGCCCGCGCGGGGGCAGGCGCCGCCGCTACAACTGAACGGCCGGGACGATCGCCGGCATGGCCGCCGCGCCCGCGTGCGGCTCGACGGGATAACCGTGCTCGACCCAGGCGTCGAACCCGCCCAGCAGGGGCCGCACATCCGAATAACCTTTGCTCGCGAGTAACCGCGCCATCCTGGCGCTGGTGGCTTCGTTCGGTCAAGTGCAGTACATCACCACCGTCTGGCCCGCAGGAATCTCCTTGTAGCGGCGCTCGAACTGGTGGGGCGGAATGTGAATCGCGCCCTTCACTTTCAGCCCGTCCACGCGGTAGGTGATTTCGGAACGAAGGTCCACCACCACGATGTTCTCGCCGCGGTCCAGGAGTTCTTTCAGTTCGGGCGCCGAAATGCGCGAGCGTTCAATCAAGCGGTAGAATCGCCGGCGCTCCAGCCATTTGTAAACCGCCCAACCCGCGAAAAGCACCGCCAGAAAAGCCAGCCCGACCTTTCCGAAGGCATTCAGCCAGCCCATCAGGGCCAGGACCTGGAAGCGGAAAACCCAGCCGAGGCCGATGGCCGCGCCGGCCCACAAGCCTGTCCCCACAAAATCAAAAACCAGAAATCTTAGCGGCGAAATCGCCAGCATGCCGGCCAGCGGCGGCGCCACGGTATTCAAGCCGGGAATGAATTTGGCCGCCAGCAGCGACTTCAACCCGTGCCGCTCGAAGAGGTTTTCAGTCCGGCTCACGCAGGAATCGGGGTTGAGGGAAATCGAACAGAGGATGCGCAGGATGGGCCGTCCCCGAAAACGTCCCAGAACGTACCAGGCTACATCGCCCAGCAGCGCGGCGGCAATGGTCACCACGGCCAGGCCGGCCAGGCTGAACCGCATTTCCGCCGCCAGCGACGCGGCGGCAAGCACCACGGCAAAACTGGGCAGCGGCAGGCCGAGGTTCTCACCCAGCACCGCCAGAAAAACCAGCGGGTAACCGTAGGCGCGAAGGAAGTCGAACATGGCGCACTCTTGGACGCGGGCCGGGCTGTCTGGCTTGCATCTCAGCCCGCGGCCCCGGCGCGCGTGAGGAGCAACTCATCCCCTGCGCCCGGCGTCATTCCTCGTTTCTGGCTGCGGGGTTATCGCGCGCGCCGCCGGTTTTTCAACCGGTTCTGACGTAGCTTGCGCGGGTTGCGTTTGGGCTTGGAAATCGCGAAGGTGGCGCTTCCCACCCGTCGTACCTTCCACTCTTTGCCGCCTTGAGCGGCGTCCGTTTCCATGAATGTTGATCTCCCTTTGGTTTTCTGACCCTTCAGGAAGAACCATTATACCGCAAGAGGCGCGGCCGGGCCGAGCGGCGCCGATTACTTGGCTGCTTCGATCGAGCTGACTTCAATCGTGCCGCCTTTGAGCGTTCCGGTCACTTTCACCTTTTCACCGGCAAACGGCCTGGGCTTTTTCTGGTCGCTCAGGCCATAGACCTTCCCGCTGGCGTCTACCAGCACGAATTTGCCGCCCGCGTCCACGCATTCGAGCGTGCATTTCTTGGCGCCGCCGGCCATCATGTGCTTTGCGCCGCACATCGAATCGCTGACTGTGCCCGTCCAGGACTCGGCGGCCATGGCCATGCACCCCGAAACCAATAAGGTAACAACCAACATCCAAAACTTCTTGGTCATCGCGTTTCCTCCTTCAGTCTGGCGGCCTGTTCGCCGGCCTCGCGGATTTGGTCACGAACCCATCCCGCCGACAGCAAGACACCGGGAAATGCCCGGCTGCTTCCAGCATCCATACGCCCAAGTTGTCGGTTCAAGCCCTGAATGTCGCTCTCGCCTTCAAATACAGGCCTCTACAACGAAAGATAATTCTAGCCGCAGATGGATGGCTAATTCAACCCGGGGAGACAAAAGAATTGCATCCCACCGCGCGCGGCTGCCGCGACGGCGTCGCCCGGCCCGCTTTGCGCAAGGCTCTCGCCGGCGTCGACCGCGCCCGGCCGGATCATTCGATGCGGATGTTGCCCGAACCGGTTTGCATTTCCAGGCGGGGGCCGCCGCCATTCACCTTGCCGTGCAACTCATGGCGGTTGAGGTTGCCCTGCATGGTGATCGGATGCGTGGTCGAGATCCCTCCCGAGCCCGAGTGGGCATCAAGATCAAAACCGGCGCTTGAGGGGATGCGCACCGTGAGGTCGCCCGAGCCGGCGTGGAGAATCCAGTCTCCGGTCGGGTCGCCATCGGCCGTAATGCCTCCGCTTCCCGTCTGCGCGTAGAGCGAGCCGCGAATGCCGCTCAACTGCGCCGTCCCCGAGCCGGTTGTCACTTTGACAGGGCCGGGAGCCGTTTGCGAAAGTTGCAGGTTGCCGCTCCCCGTTTGCGCCGTGATGGCGCCGCCGATTCCCTGGCCGCGAATCGAGCCGCTGCCGGTGTTGAGATGCGCGCTGCCGTGCACCGTGTCCACTTCAATATCGCCCGAGCCGGTTTCGGCGCGCAGTTCGTCGCCGATGTCGGAGACCTTCAAGCCGCCCGAGCCCGAATGGGCCCGCACCGGGCCGCGAATCCCCTGGATGCTCTGATTGCCCGATCCGGTCTGCGATTTCAGCTCCGTTTGCTGAGGAACAACCAGTTCGTAGCTGATGGAGACGTTGCGGCGCAGGTCGGGGTCCTGGATGTGGCCGATGCGGATGATGTTGCCGGTCTGCTCGATGGGCGGGTTCGACTCGAGCGCCTTCACTCTCCTTTCGGCGTCCGCGTCACTGATTCCCCAATTGTTGTGGGCGCGAATCTCGCCGTGGATGCGCACCGTGCCCGCTTCGCCGCGGCGCACCGTGATGCTGCCCGAACCCGTCGAGACGTCCACGTCCGCCGCGCCTGTGACCTTCAGCGTGCGGTCGAACGAACCCTGCGCCGAGCGCGCGGGAACTGAAACAGCCAGAAGCATCCCGGCGATCAGGGCCAACCCAAC